>NZ_JAMYRC010000014.1:0-130212 GCF_040321205.1 Mesorhizobium sp. M0496
AAACCGCTAATCCTGCAATCCAAAAGCCGCTATCCGCCTCAATCAACATGCCAGATCAACGGCTTGCGGATAGTTCACGGTCGACTCTTCCCTAAGCCGCCAGATCGCGCAGCACGTATTGCAGGATGCCGCCGTTCTTGAAGTAGTCGAGCTCGTCCAGCGTATCGATGCGGCAGATGATCGGCACGTTCTTCACCGTGCCGTCGCCATAGGTGACCTTGGCGATCATCGTCTGGCGCGGCTTGATGGTGCTCAAGCCGTCGATCTCGACCAGCTCGTCACCTCTGAGATTGAGCGAGGCCCAGGACGTGCCGTCCTCGAAGACGAAGGGGATGACGCCCATGCCGACGAGGTTCGAGCGATGGATGCGCTCGAAGGACTGGGCGATGACCGCGCGGACACCAAGGAGGTTCGTTCCCTTGGCCGCCCAGTCGCGCGACGAGCCGTTGCCGTATTCGACGCCGGCGAAGATGACCAGCGGCACGCCTTCTTTCTTGTACTCCATCGCCGCGTCGTAGATCGATTCCTCTTCCTTCGACGGATAATGGATGGTGTAGCCGCCCTCGCGGCCGCTCTCGCCCAGCATGTGATTGCGGATGCGGATGTTGGCGAAGGTGCCGCGCATCATCACCTCGTGGTTGCCGCGCCTTGTGCCGTACTGGTTGAAGTCGGCGACGCCGACACCGTGATCGGTGAGGTATTTGCCTGCCGGTGAAGCCGCCTTGATCGAACCCGCCGGAGAGATGTGGTCGGTGGTGATCTTGTCGCCGAACAGGCCGAGCACGCGCGCGCCCTTGATGTCGCCGATCTTGCCGAATCCTGATGTCATGCCGGCGAAATAGGGCGGGTTCTGTACATAGGTAGAGTTGTCGTCCCAGGCATAGGTCTGGCCTTCCGGCGCCTTGACGTTCTGCCAGTACTCATCGCCCTTGAAGACGTCGGCATATTTGCGGGCGAACAGCTCACGGGTGACGTTCTTCTCGATGAACTCCTGGATCTCGGCCGAACTCGGCCAGATGTCCTTGAGATAGACCGGGTTGCCGTTCTTGTCCTCGCCGAGCGGCTCTGTGGTCAGGTCCTTGGTGACGGTTCCAGCCAGCGCGTGGGCGACGACCAGCGGCGGCGACGCCAGATAGTTCGCCTGCACGTCGGGCGAAACGCGGCCTTCGAAGTTGCGGTTGCCGGACAAGACCGCGGCGGCAATCAGGCCCTTGTCGTTGATGGTTTTCGAGATCGGCGCCGGCAGCGGGCCGGAATTGCCGATGCAGGTGGTGCAGCCGAAGCCGACCAGGTTGAAGCCGATCTGGTCGAGTTCCTTCTGCAGGCCGGATTTCTCCAGATATTCGGCGACCACCTGGCTGCCGGGTGCCAGCGAGGTCTTCACCCAGGGTTTCTGCTTCAAGCCGAGCCGATTGGCGTTGCGCGCCAGCAAGCCGGCGCCGATCAGCACGCTCGGGTTCGAGGTGTTGGTGCAGGAGGTGATGGCGGCGATGACGACATCGCCATGACCGAGATCATGGTCGGTGCCTTCGACCGCATAGCGCTTCGAGATTTCCGCCGCCTTCTTGTATTCGGTCTCCATCGCCTTGGCGAAGCCTTCGGGGATGCCCTCCAGGGCGACGCGGCCTTCAGGCCGCTTGGGCCCGGCCATCGACGGCACGACGCTGCCGAGTTCCAGCTCGAGCAGGTCGGTGAACACCGGGTCGGCCGAGCCGGTGTCGCGCCACATCCCTTGCGCCTTGGAATAGGCTTCGACCAGCGCGATGCGGTCCTCGCTGCGTCCGGACATTGTGAGGTAGCGGATGGTTTCCGAATCGACCGGGAAGAAGCCGCAGGTGGCGCCGTATTCGGGCGCCATGTTGCCGATGGTGGCGCGATCGGCCAGCGTCATGTTGGAGAGGCCCGGTCCGAAGAACTCGACGAACTTGCCGACGACGCCCTTCTTGCGCAGCATCTGCGTGACGGTGAGCACGAGGTCGGTGGCGGTGACGCCTTCTTTCAGCTTGCCGGTGAGGCGGAAGCCAATGACTTCGGGCAAAAGCATGGAGACGGGCTGGCCGAGCATGGCGGCTTCAGCCTCGATGCCGCCGACGCCCCAGCCCAGCACGCCAAGGCCGTTGATCATGGTGGTGTGCGAATCGGTGCCGACGCAGGTGTCGGGATAGGCGGTGGTTTCGCCGTCCTCGGTGTTGGTCCACACCACCTGGCCGAGATATTCGAGGTTGACCTGGTGGCAGATGCCGGTGCCGGGCGGCACGACGCGGAAGTTCCGGAACGCCTGCTGGCCCCATTTCAGGAACTTGTAGCGTTCCTCGTTGCGCTCGTATTCGAGCTCGACATTGCGGGCGAAGGCCATCGGCGTGCCGAATTCATCGACGATGACGGAATGGTCGATGACGAGGTCGACCGGCACCAGCGGGTTGATCTTCTGCGGATCGCCGCCGAGCGAGGCCATGGCGTCGCGCATGGCGGCAAGGTCGACCACGGCCGGAACGCCGGTGAAATCCTGCATCAGCACGCGGGCCGGGCGATAGGCGATCTCGACGCCGGCGGTGCCCTTGTCGGTCAGCCAGCCGGCAACCGCCTGGATCGATTCCTTGGTGACGGAGCGGCCGTCCTCGTTGCGCAAGAGGTTCTCCAGCAGCACCTTCATCGAATAGGGCAGCTGGGAGATGCCGGTGAGGCCGTTCTTCTCGGCCTCGATGAGGTCGAAATAAGCATATTCCGCGCCGCTTGCGGTCAGCGTGCGGCGGCAATTGAAACTGTCGAGGGATTTTGACACGTGCGATCCTTGTCTGTTCAGCCTGAAAGGGAACGGACTCCGATGGCATGCAATCACGCGCAAAGGTGCGGGTACGGCCATTTCCGCTGTCCGTTCCCAAGCAACCCGAGCCGTTCAAGGCGGCGCGTGCGCTGGTTCGGCGCTAATTCTGTTCCCGCGCCGACCGCTGGCACGGATGCACCGCATATAGAGAATTTTCTGGAATAGTTCTAGACAGTTGCAAAGCAAATTTGTGCGATGCGGCAGCTGCCGCGACACATGGTTTTCAGGGCAGGCGAGGGATGCGGCTGATCGCCGAAAATCTGGGCGGCGAACGCGGCGGCGACACGGTGTTTTCCGGCATCGGCTTTGCCCTGGAGGATGGTCAGGCGCTTGTCGTCACAGGGCCGAACGGATCGGGCAAATCGACCTTGCTGCGGGTCATCGCCGGGTTGCTTCCGGTGGCGGAAGGCAGCGTGAAGATCGAAGGCGCTATGAAGATTGAAGACGGGGGCGAAGCGTTTCCGTCTGTTGCCTCGGCCTGTCATTATCTTGGCCACCAGAACGCAATGAAGCCGGCGCTCAGCGTCGCGGAGAACCTACGCTTCTGGCGCGATTTCAACGGCGGTGGAGATGCCGGCGTCGAAGAGGCGCTGGAAACGGTCGGACTGGGCGGCATCGGCCACCTGCCGTTCGGCTATCTGTCGACCGGGCAGCGGCGCCGCGCGGCGATCGCCAAGTTGTTGGTCAGTCATCGGCCGCTGTGGTTGCTGGATGAGCCGACGGCGGGACTGGACAAGGCTTCGGAGGCGCGGCTTGCGGGGTTGATGACGAGGCATTGCGGAGAGGGTGGGATGATTGTAGCGGCGACGCATCTGCCGCTGGGGATCGAGGGGGTAGAGTTGAGGATGGGGGAAACGGGTTGATGATGGCGCGAGGCACCGCCCTCTGTCCTGCCGGACATCTCCCCCGCAAGGGGGGAGATTGGACGCCGCCACGACCTTCGCCAATCTCTAATGTTGGAGGGCTGGTGGGAGGCATGAGCTGCCAATCTCCCCCCTTGCGGGGGAGATGTCCGGCAGGACAGAGGGGGGTGCCTGGGCGAAGGCATCTCAAATCATGCTAGCCCTCTTCCTCCGCGACATCCGTCTCAACATCCGTGCCGGCGGCGGTGCGCTGACCGGAGTCATCTTCTTCCTCGCCGTCATCGCCACCATTCCGTTCGGGGTCGGGCCGGATCTCAAGCTGCTTGCCCGCATCGGCCCGGCGATCCTGTGGATCGGTGCGCTGCTGTCTTGCCTGCTCGGCCTCGACCGGCTGTTCCAGGCCGACCGCGAGGATGGCTCGCTTGATCTGCTGGTGCTCGGCAACGACCGCCATATGCTGGCCTTGACGGTGCTGATCAAATGCCTGGCGCATTGGGCGGGCAGCGTGTTGCCGCTGGTCATCGCTGCGCCCTTGCTCGGCCTTTTCATGAACATGGAGCCGCTCGCCATCGGCGCCACGGCGCTGACCCTGCTGGTCGGCACGCCGGCAATCACCTTCATCGGCGCTGCCGGTGCGGCGGTGGCGGTGGCGCTGCCGCGTGGCGGGCTGCTGATCTCGGTGCTGGTGCTGCCGTTGACCATCCCGGTGCTGATCTTCGGCGTTTCGGCGAGTTATGGCGCGACGGCCTATCCCGATCCGTTTCTGCAGCCCTTCCTCATTCTTGCCGCGCTGACCCTGTTTCTTAGCGTGCTAGGCCCGGTCTCGGCTGCACTGGCGCTGCGCCACGGAACGGATTGAAGCGGCCGCATGAGCGCGAAGGCTGCGGCGCGGCGACCAATTGCGAAGCCGACAAGGCGAGGCTAAGGAAAGGCATGTCTAGACGGGGCGAAATGATCGGTTTGGAAGGCCGCACCTTGGCAGGACCTGCCGTATGAGTGTGCACGCACTTTACGTGACCGCCGCCTATGGCATCACCGCCGTGGTGCTGATCGGGCTGATCGGCTGGATTCTGATTGACCAGCGGGCGCGCAAGCGGGAACTCGCGGAGCTGGAAGCCGCCGGCGTGCGACGTCGCTCCGACAAGGCCGCCAAGCCATGAGCACCGAAACGGAAACGCCGCCGCCGCGCCGTCGCCTGTTCGTGCTTTTGCCGCTGCTGATCTTCCTCGGCCTGGCCGGACTGTTCCTGTCGCAGCTATTGTCGGGGCGCGATGTTTCGGAAGTGCCGTCGGCTCTGATCGGCCTGCCGGCGCCGCAGACCAATCTGCCGGCGCTTGAGGGCTTGAACCTGCCGGGCCTCGATTCGAAAGCCTTCGCCGGCAAGGTCACATTGGTCAATGTCTTCGCATCGTGGTGCGCGCCGTGCCGCGAAGAGCACCCAGTGCTTTTGGCGCTGTCGCAGGACAAGCGTTTCGCCTTGGCGGCACTGAATTACAAGGACCAGCCGGAAAACGCCCGCCGGTTCCTCGGCGATCTCGGCAATCCGTTCCAGGCGATCGGGGTCGACGAAGCCGGTCGCACGGCGATCGACTGGGGTGTCTACGGCGTGCCGGAGACCTTTGTCATCGGCAAGGACGGCAAGATCGCCTACAAGCATGTCGGCCCGCTGACGCCCGAGACGGCGAGGGATCTCTTGCTGCCACAGATTGAAAAGGCGCTGGCGGTGCCGGGCTGACGGTCACTCGCTTTCGTCATCCTAGGGCGAAGCAAGGAGCGGAGCGACGCGGCGAAGACCCTAGGATCCATGCCGCGACATTCGCCCGGAAATGCGGCGGTCCGAAATGCGCGCTTTTTGGCGCGAAATCACGGGTCATCGCAAAACAAATTCTGCACCGCTGTGGTGCTCGAAAATCACGGCATGGATCCTTGGGTCTTCGCTCCGCTTCGCGTCGCTACGCCCAAGGATGACGAACGTGATAGGTCGACCGAATACTCAGCCGTAGATCTGCTTGTGGACCTGGTAGAGCATTTCCGAGCGGTCGGCGCGCATGTCGGCCAGATCGCGGCTGGAAAAGCTGTCGATTTCGGCGACAAGGCGGTTGTAGTGCTTGCGCTTGGCAATGCTGTTGCGAGCGCGGGTCATGAGACTGTCGAGGATCATAGCAAGGTTCCTTTTGGCGCCGCATTTCGGCGGCTGTTATTCCTCCCTTGATCGATACGAAGCATGACATAGTAATGGTGCATTGCAAAAAGAAGATGTTGCAATGCACCATTGCGCCCAGCGCATAGCCGGTTAATGCGGCGTTGACGTCATGCGCAGAGCCGGCAAGCGATCTGTCTTGGCTGCGCTTTTTGTATAACACTGTGCGTACCCACATTGCCTTCTGTCCCGCCGGCTGGCTTGATCTGGTGTCATTGATGCCGGGAGGAGAAGCATGGCGGCCGCAGACTATTATGAAATTCTCGATCCGCGCTTCGCGCGCCTGTTCAACGGCAACGCGCAGGTCGAGAGGCTGTTCACCGGATGCCAGTGGGCGGAGGGGCCGGCCTGGTTTGCTGCCGGCCGCTATGTCGTCTGGTCCGATATCCCCAACAACCGCATGCTGCGCTACGACGAGACCGACGGCAATGTCAGCGTCTTCCGGCAGCCATCCGGCAATTCCAACGGCAACACTGTCGACCGGCAGGGCCGGCTGATCACCTGCGAGCATTCCGGCCGCCGCGTAAGCCGCACCGAGTTTGACGGCTCGGTCACCACCATCGCCACCAAATGGAAGGGCAAGCGGCTGAATTCGCCCAACGACGCGGTGGTGAAGTCGGACGGCTCGATCTGGTTCACCGATCCGAGCTACGGCATCGATACCGACTATGAAGGCGACAAGGCCGAGAGCGAAATCGGCGCCTGCCATGTCTACCGGGTCGATCCCGGCACCGGCGAGGTCGAAGCCGTCATCACCGACATGGTCAGGCCCAATGGGCTGGCCTTCTCGCTCGATGAGAGCAAGCTCTATGTCGTCGACACCGGCCGCACGCATGGCGCGCAGCACCCGGCGCATATGCGGGTGTTCAATGTCGGCAAGGGCGGCAAGAAGGTGTCGGGCGAAAAAATCTTCGCCGACTGCACTGCCGGCCTGTTCGACGGCTTCCGGCTCGATGAGGACGGACGCATCTGGACCAGTGCTGCCGACGGCATCCATTGCTACCATCCCGACGGCACGCTGATCGGCAAGGTCAAGGTGCCGGAGGTGACCGCCAATTGCGTGTTCGGCGGCAACAAGCTGAATTGCCTCTACATCGCCGGCACCACCTCGCTCTACATGGTGCGGCTGATGGTCAACGGCGCCAAGACTTATTGAGCTCGAGCACTGGCGACCGTTCGACAGTTTCGTCGAAGCGGCTCGCGAGCACGAACATCCCCGGGAGGACGTCATGCCATTCGTCAACATCCGCATCGTCAAGGAAGTGATCGCCGCCGATCCGGCGGGCAAGAAGGCGGATATCGCCAAAAAGGTCACGGCGGCCATCATGGAGGCCACTGGCCTCGGCAATGACGATGTCTGGGTGGTCTTCGAGGAGGTCAACGCGCGCGATTGGTATGTCGGGAAGACGGATGTCGAGACGCTGCGAAAGGGGTAGTTCCTCGTGATAGGTTAGCGGGACAGCGCCCCCCTCTGCCCTGCCGGGCATCTCCCCCACAAGGAGGGAGATTAGCCGTCATCTCCTCTTTTCGCCAATCTCCAACGTTGAAGGACAGGCGGGGCGGTGAAGCTGCCGATCTCCCCCCTCGTGGGGGAGATGTCCGGCAGGACAGAGGGGGGCGCGAAGGATCGCCGGCGCCCCATTTCGCGTTCGCTCTGATAGGCCGCCGCCGCTCAGCGTCAACGCGCGCGGATGAACTCCGCGAAGGCCGCGACGGCATCATGCATCGCCAGCCGGTTTTCCGGCTCGGCCAAGACAGCCTCCACCTCCGCCGGCTTCTTGCCGAGCAGGGCAATCTCCAGCATATCGTCGCAAAGCGCGAACGACATGGTGCGCATGATCTCGGCCAGGGCGGCGCGGGCAAACTGCGAGCGTGGCGAGGCGTGCACCAGCATGGCGGGCTTGGCGACGGCGGCGTCGCGCGATACCAGCCAGTCGAGCCCGTTCTTCAGCCCGCCGGGTACGCCGTGAGCATATTCGGGACAGGAGATGATAACGCCGTCGGCACGGGTGACGGCGTCGATCAGTTCGGTGGCTTCGAGCGGCGTCCGCTCGCCCTCATCGTCGGGATTGAAGATCGGCAGATGGCCAAGCCCGTCATAGATGGCGATGCGACAGCCGGTCGGCGCATTGCGCGCAAGTGCCGCGATCAGGGCCGAATTGGTCGAGGCCGCCCGCAGGCTGCCGGAGATGGCGAGGATGTTCAGCAAGGCAGGAACCGGGTGGACGAATCGTCGTCCGAAAACCTACCACATCGTCTTCTTGTATTCCTCGTCGAGCCAGCGGTCGGTCGCCTCGGCCGAATCGGCAACTGCCAGCTGATCGCGCATGATCTGGCCGAGCGTCGGCAGCGTCGCGCGGTCGTACCAGGTTTCCGGCTTCCACAAATCCGAGCGCATGAAGGCTTTTGCGCAGTGCATGTAGGCGGCCTTGACGCTGACCACGACGACACTTTGCGGTTCCTTCCCGTCGATGGCAAGGCGCTCGCGAAGGCCCCCGTCGACGGTGATGCGGGCGTCGCCGTTGACGCGCAGTGTCTCGTTCATGCCGGGAATGAGGAAAAGCAGCCCGACCGAAGGATTGAGGAGGATGTTCTCCAGCGTGTCGAGCCGGTTGTTGCCGGGCCGGTCGGGGATGGCGATGGTGGTGTCGTCGAGCACGGCGGCGAAGCCAGGCTTGTCGCCCTTGGGCGTCACGTCGGCATTGCCGGCGCCGTCGGACGAACCGATCAGCACGAATGGGCTCTTGCCGATGAAGGAGCGGCAATGGCCGTCGAGCGCCTTCAATTCCTTGCGGATCGAGCCGTCGGTCGGCCGCGGCGTCTTGTAGATCGTTCTCAGTTCGTCGCGCGTGGTGACGAATTCCATCGCCCTCTCCCTATTTGCTGGTCTTGTCCTCGAGCGAATGGCGCAGGATCAGCGGCATCTGGCTGAAGGTGAACAGAAGCGTGATCGGCATGATGCCCCAGACCTTGAAGGTTACCCAGGCGTCGGTGGAAAAATTCCGCCACACCACTTCATTGGCAAGGGCCAGGAACAGGAAGAACAGGCCCCAGCGGAAGGTCAGCTTGCGCCAGCCTTCGGCATCGAGGCTGAAGGCCGAATCGAAGACATAGCCAAGCAGCGACTTGCCGAAATAAAGGCCGCCGAGCAGCACGCCGCCGAACAGCGTGTTCACGATGGTCGGCTTCATCTTGATGAAGATGTCGTCCTGCAGATAGAGCGTCAGCGCGCCGAAGATGAAGACGACGACGCCAGACACCATCGGCATGATCGGCAAGGTGCGCATCAGCAGCCATGAGGCGATCAGTGCGATGGCCGTGGCGGCCATGAACAGGCCCGTGGCGACGAAGATCGGCCCGCCGAACTCGGCCAGAGCAGGGAATTTCTGCACCAGCCATTGGCCGCGCGCATTGGCGAAGAAGAACACCATCAACGGCCCCAGTTCCAGCACCAGCTTGAGCAGCGGATTGACGCCTTCCTTCTTTTGTTTTTGCGGGTCGGAGGGGTCGCGTTCGAGAATGGGTGGGTTCATGGAATCTCTTTCTTACGCATGATCTGATCCAAAAAGTCTGCAACTTTTTGGGACATGCTTGCTACGCTACTCCAGCGATCGCCCTGGCGAATTCGCTTGCTGAAAAAGGTTCGAGATCGTCGACCTGCTCGCCGACGCCGATGAAATAGACCGGCAGTTTGTGCTTTGCCGCGATCGCCACCAGAATACCGCCGCGTGCCGTGCCGTCCAGCTTGGTCATCACTAGGCCGTTGACGCCGGCGACATTGCGGAAGATCTCGACCTGGTTGAGCGCGTTCTGGCCGGTGGTGGCGTCGACCGTCTGCAAAACGGTATGCGGTGCTTCCGGATCGAGCTTGCCGAGCACGCGGACGATCTTTTCGAGTTCCGCCATCAGTTCGGTCTTGTTTTGCAGGCGGCCGGCGGTATCGATGATCAGCACGTCGGAGCCGGCTTCTTTTGCTCGTTCGAAAGCGTCGTAGGCCAACCCTGCGGCATCGGCGCCGATCTTGGAGGCGATGACCGGCGATTTCGTCCGCTCGCCCCAGATCTTGAGCTGCTCAATCGCGGCGGCGCGGAACGTGTCGCCGGCGGCGAGCATCACCGACAGGCCGCCATCGGTGAGCTTGGCTGCGAGCTTGCCGATGGTCGTGGTCTTGCCGGTGCCGTTGACGCCAACGACCAGGATGACATGCGGCTTGTGGGACAGGTCCAGCTCCAGCGGCATGGCGACATGGGTCAGCACCTTTTCCACTTCAGCCGCCATGATGGCGCGCACTTCGGTGTCGGAGACATCCTTGCCGTAGCGGCTGGCGGCCAGTGCATCGGTGACGCGCAAGGCGGTCTCCATGCCGAGATCGGCACGGATCAGCACATCCTCCAGATCCTGCAGCGTCTCTTCGTCCAGCTTGCGCTTGGTGAAGACGCCGGCAATGTTGCCGGTCAGTTCCTTGGACGAACGGGCAAGCCCGTCCTTCATGCGCTGGAACCATGAACGCCTCGGTGCCGGTTCCGGCGCTTTCTGCGGCTCGGCCTTCTGCTCGACCTTCTTGCTGACGGTCACCTTGCCGGGGGCGGGAACGGGTTTTGGCGCAGGTTGCGGGACGGCCTGCGGTTCGGGCGCGATCTCGGCTATGACCGGCTGCGATTCGATCGGCGCAGGCTGGCGAATGGGAGGCGCGATTTCGGCCGGTGGGGCTTCGGGCGGCGTGCCCTCTACCTCCCCCTCGATGGGGGAGGTCCCGAGCGCAGTTCGGCGGTGCGCGACCTCGGCGCTGTCATCCCACCCCGCCGCCTCGCGTCGACCCTCCCCATCGAGGTGAGGGTGGGGCGTCGGCGCGGCCTCAAGCTCTGGTGCAATCTCGGCGAGGATCGGCTGGGTTTCGACCGCCGGAGGCTGGCGAATAGGGGCTGGGATTTCCGCCGATGGAATCTCGGGCTCCGGCTTTGCTGGTGGAACCTCGACCGGCGGGACCGGCACTTCGACCGGGGCCGGTTCCGGTTGCCTTTCCGGGCGCGACGGAACGATCTCCGGCTCGGTCGGCGCGGGTGGCGGCACCTCTTGCGGCTGCGGTTTGGGAGCGGGCTCCGGAACGGCGGGAGGCGTTGGTATTTCCTCGGGCGCCGGCGGCTCAGCAGGCGTCTCAGGCGCGGGTTGCTCTTCCGGCTCGGGCTCCGGCAGGGGTTCCGGCGCGGGCGGAACTATCGGCTCCGGTGCTGGCGGAATCGTCGGTGCCGGCTCGGGCTTTGGCTGTTCCGGCGCCGGTTCCGGCGCAGGAACCACCTCCGGCTCGACTGTCGGCGTCGGTGCGGTTTCCGCCTCGGGCTCCAGCTCGTCGCGCTTCAGAAACTCCGGAACGACCTGCTCGGCCGCCGGCTTCAGGGTATCGAGCGCTTCCCATTTGATCGGCGGCAGCGGGGCGGTCTCGTCGATCCGCTCCTCGACCACCTCTTTCTTGCCGAACGAAAATATCTTCTTGAAAAAACCAGCCATGCTTTGCGTTTCTCAGGCCGCGCGAGCGGCAAGGGGGGTCGCGATCAGCCGGGCGCCGTCATGGCCGGTGATGTCAGCCTCGACGATCTCGCCCGGCGCGCCCGTGCCGAGTGCGGCAAGCGTAAACCCTTCGGTGCGGCCGAGGCCGTCGCGCTCGATCAGGATCGACTGACGGGTTCCAGTGAGCGACGACAGATGCCTGATATACGCGGCTTCACCGGCGATGCGCAGCCGGGCGGCGCGCTGCTTGACCAATTCGCGGCGGAGCTGCGGCATGCGCGCGGCAGGCGTGCCTTCGCGGGGACTGAACGGGAAGACGTGGAGATGGGTCAGACCACACTCCTCGACGATTTTTTCCGAGTTCTCGAACATCTCGTCGGTTTCGGTCGGGAAGCCAGCGATGATGTCGGCGCCGAAGACGATGCCGGGGCGAAGCCTGCGCACATCCTCGCAGAAGCGGATCGACTGATCGCGCAGATGGCGGCGCTTCATGCGCTTCAGGATCATGTCGTCACCCGACTGCAGCGACAGATGCAGATGCGGCATCAGCCTGGGCTCGGTGGCGATGGCGTCGAGCAGATCTTCGTCGGCTTCGATCGAATCGATCGAGGACAGCCGCAGGCGCTTCATGTCGGGCACTTGCTTGAGGATGGTTTTTACCAGCCTGCCGAGCTTCGGGGCGCCCGGCAGGTCGGCGCCAAAACTGGTCATGTCGACACCGGTCAGCACGATCTCGGCATAGCCGTTTCCGGCGAGCCGCTTGACCTGCTCGACCACGGCGCCCATCGGCACCGAGCGTGAATTGCCGCGGCCGTAAGGGATGATACAGAAGGTGCAGCGGTGGTCGCAGCCGTTCTGCACCTGCACGAAGGCGCGTGCCCGGCCCTCGATGGCGTCGACCATGTGGCCCGCGGTTTCGCGCACCGAAAAGATGTCGTTGACGCGCGCCTTTTCGGTGTCGTTGACGCCGAAATCCGGCAGCGCGCGATAGGAGTTCGCCTTCAGCTTCTCCTCATTGCCAAGCACGAGATCGACCTCGTCCATGGTCGCGAATTTTTCAGGCTCGGTCTGCGCGGCGCAGCCGGTGACGATGATACGGGCTTGCGGGTTGTCGCGGCGCGTCTTGCGGATCGCCTGTTTGGCCTGGCGCACCGCTTCGCCGGTGACAGCGCAGGTGTTGAAGATCACGGCGCCGCCTTCCAGCGCGCCGAGGCCGGCGGTTTCAGCCTCGCGTCGCATCACCTCGGACTCATAGGTGTTCAGCCGGCAGCCAAAAGTCACCACATCGATGCCCTTGGACACCGGGCTCTTGGACAGAGCGGACATCAGGCCGCGCTTTCGGTGTCGCGGGCCCACGTTCCGGTCGACGGATCGAAGCTGCCGGAAAATTCCCATTCGGCGGCGCCGGTGAGGATGACGTGGTCATCGTCGCGCCATTCGACGTGCAGCGTGCCGCCGCCGGGGGTCAGCAGGCTGACGCTGCGACCGGTCCGGTTGGTGCGGGCGGCTGCGACCACGGCGGCGCAGGAGGCCGAGCCGCAGGCCTTGGTCAGGCCTGCGCCACGCTCCCAGGTGCGGATGACCATGGTCTCGGGCGAGGTGACCTGAGCGATGGTGATGTTGGCGCGTTCGGGGAACATTGGGTGGTTCTCGAGCAGCGGGCCGAAGCGGTCGAGCTCATAGGACCAGACGTCGCGGTCGACCCAGAAGATGGCGTGCGGGTTGCCCATCGAGACGACCGAGGGCGAATGCAGCACCGGCGCGTCGATCGGGCCGATCTGCAGCTCGATCATGCGGGTGTCGTGGAATTCCTCGGCCAGCGGAATGTCCTGCCAGCCGAAACGCGGCGTGCCCATGTCGACCGAGATCGACCCGTCGGCATGTTCGCGCGCATTGAGGATGCCGGCGACGGTCTCGAAGGTGAAGGTCTTCTGGCCGGTCTCGGCGGCGAGCGCCTGGACGACGCAGCGCATGCCATTGCCGCAGGCCTGCGCACTGGTTCCGTCGGAATTCAATATGTCGATGAAAAAGGCGGTACCCGGCGTCCTGGCGTCGTGGATCGCCATGATCTGGTCAAACCTTGTCGCGGCATCGGCGTTCAGCGCGATTGCCGCAGCCGCTGTCACCCGATCGGCACGGCTACGCATGTCGGCAACGATGATCTCGTTGCCAATGCCGTTCATCTTGGCGAAAGGGGCAGTGCTGGCCATTGCTCCGAAAATTCCGTGTCCGATTGGCGCTATATGGCGGAAACGGTCAGGAATTACCAGTGCAGAGCCGCTTTACGTCACCGCGAAAATGCCCAGTACCATCAGCAGGAAGATGATCAGAACGATGCCGATGAGGATGCGCGCACCGGTGGCAGCAGCACCGGCCAGCGCCGGCATGCCGAGCAAGCTCGCCGCCGCGGCGATGATCAGCAAAATGATGATCCATTTGAGCATGGGAATGCCTCGCAAACCGACACGTTTTAAAACCGTATGAAAACGCGACTGCCGCGCTTGGGTTCCCGTCGGCTTGTGAGGCCAGATTCACGGCGAAACAGCCGGCGATCTCGATATCGGTGATGAAGGATGCCGTCTTGTTCGACCTCCTTCGGGCGAAACCGCCGACGTTGAGTTGGCCGTAGCGAGCAGCATTGCCGCTCAAGGCACGGCCCAGACTTCGCCGGGCCGCAAGGCGCGAAAGCGCTCTTGTGGGATGCCTTGATCCTCGAGCGCCTCGGTCAATTTTCGTGCCGGCTCGTCGATCGGTTCGTCGGTGAGTTGGAAGGTGCCCCAATGGCAGCCGGCGGCATAGGCGGCGTTGCACAGTGTCATGCCTTGCGCAGCCTCCCCAGGGTTTTGGTGCTGCGGCGCCATGAACCAGCGCGGCTCATAGGCGCCGATCGGCAGGATGGCGAAGCGGAAGCCACCATGTTTCTCAGCCATCAGCCGGTAGTTGATGCCATCATGGAAGCCGGTGTCCCCGGCGAAATAGAGCTTGCTGTCAGGCGTTTCGATGACGAAGCCGGCCCACAGCGCCATGCGCTGGTCGCGGGCGCCACGCGCCGACCAGTGGTGCACCGGCTCGACATGGACCGCGACGCCGTTGCCGACCTCGACCCTATCGCCCCAATCATGCGCCGACAGCCGCATGCCGGGGATAGCATTGCCGATGACGGCATCGTTGCCGAGCGGGGTGAGCACCAGCGGGTCGTGACCGGCTTTCAGCCGCTTCAGCGTGGCGAGGTCGAGATGGTCATAATGGTTGTGGCTGATCAGGACGAGGTCGATCGGTGGCAGGTCGGCGAAGGCGATGCCTGGCGGATTGATGCGTTTTGGTCCGGCGAAGGAAAGCGGTGACGCGCGCTGCGACCAGACCGGGTCGGTGAGGATGTTCAGGCCGGCCGTCTGGACCAGCAAGGTGGAATGGCCGACCATCGTCACATCAAGCGCGGCGCCTTCGACCTTCGCGGACGGCTTTGCCTGTGGAAAGGGGCTTGGATTCGCCGCCGGCCATTTCGAGCGCTTGCCATTCAACTGCCATTTCAGCAGGTCGGCGAAACGGCCGGGCGGCTGGCCGCCGGGATTGAAGAACAATGTGCCGTCGAAATGATCGCTGGGCGGGCCGCTGTAATAGCGATTGGCGGCTCTCTTTCTCGCGGCCAATTTTGCGGCTCCAGCAGGTTTCGTCTTCCTGACATAGGCGCTATGCCTGCTTGCGCAAGCATTTGACCGCCGAATGCCAGGACGGGACGGTGTCGACTGGATCTCAGGGCGACGCGCGACAGGCCGCCCATTGCTCATCGCGATTGCGATAAATTTGCAACAAATCTTGCCGCAAACCGTATTTTAACCATATCGGGTTGAAATTTCGCCACCTTCTCCATCTTGGTGGGGGTGAGATTGTGCGGACGGCTTCCCCCAAGCCGGATCCGACGGAGGTTGGAATGACTTTTTCGAAAACCGGTCTGGTGGCCGTATCGCTGGCCGCGCTCGTTGCGAGCGGCTGTTCGACCTCGCGCTTCTCGTCGATGGATGACCAGCAGCCGGCACCGCTGGAGGCCGCGCCCGCCGGCAAGGTGACCGCGAACCAGCTGCCGCCGCCGGCGTCGCCCGGAACCACGGACCCGTCGCAATTCCCGACCGCGCCGGCGAATACGCAAGTTGCCTCGCTGCCGCCGGACGGTACGGCGCCCGCCGGAGCCTCGGACCTCAACGCCGCCAGCGTCGCTGGTGTCTGGAACGCCAGCGTTTCGGGCCAGAGCTGCAAGGTGGCGACGCCGCAGACCAAGTTCGGCGCCGGCTTCCGCGCCGGGCCGCTGCATTGCCCGGCACCGATCGACGGCATCAAGTCGTGGAACGTCGCCGGCAAGCAACTGACGCTTTATGACGAGAATGGCGGCGCGCTGGCGCGGCTCTATTCCTCGGGCGGCTCGAAATTCGACGGCCAGACGTCCAACGGCCAGCCGATTTCGCTTACAAGATAGGCTTGGTATCCTTTTATTTTTTGGTTTTACGCAATTCCGGATGGAAACCGCTACACACATTTCCTGGAATTGCTTCGGAACGACGTGACCGATGCATCTGCGTGACGGCCTCCAGACCCATGCGACCGTCAGGCAGCGCTACGACCATCTGGTGGAAACCGGTGCGATCGGCCGCGATCCGGCGCAGGAGCGGATCGCTGCTGCGCTCGACCGGCTGACCGACGAGATTTCGGCCAAGCGGCTGGCACAAAAGTCCAGTGCCCTGGGCTGGCTGTTTGCCCGCAGGCGCGAGACGCATGAGGCCGTCAAAGGCCTCTACATCCATGGCGGCGTCGGCCGCGGCAAGACCATGCTGATGGACATGTTCTTCGACCTGCTGCCGGTGCGGCGCAAGCGCCGCGTCCATTTCAACGACTTCATGGCCGACGTGCAGGACCGTATCCAGAAGCACCGGCAGGCGCGCAAGAATGGGGACGTCAGGGAAGGCGATCCGATCCCGCCCGTGGCCAAGGCGCTTGCCGATCAGGCCTGGGTGCTGTGCTTCGATGAGTTCTCGGTTACCGACATTGCCGATGCTATGATCCTGTCGCGGCTGTTTTCGGCGCTGTTTGCCAGCGGCGTGGTGCTGGTCGCCACCTCGAACGTGGCGCCGGAAGATCTTTATAGAGATGGGCTGAACCGCCAGCTTTTCCTGCCGTTCATCGGCATTCTGCAGCGGCATGCACAGGTGCTCTCGCTCGACGCTGACAAGGACTATCGGCTGGAAAAGCTCGTCCGCACGCCGGTCTATGTCACGCCGGTCGATGCGGCAGCCGACCAGATACTCGACGAAGCCTGGCAAGCCATGACGCGTGGCGTGCCGGAGGCCCAGGCCTCGTTGACCCTCAAAGGCCGACAAGTGGCGGTGCCGCGTGCGGCCGGCGATGCGGCGCGGTTCTCCTTCAGCGATCTCTGTGAAAAGCCGCTCGGCGCGCGCGATTTCCTGGCGATCGCCGGTCGCTTTTCGACCATCTTCATCGACCACGTCCCGGTGCTCGGCGAAGGCAAACGCAACGAGGCTAAGCGTTTTATCCTTCTGATCGACACGCTCTACGACCATCATGTGCGGCTGGTGGTGAGCGCCGAAGCACCGCCGCCGCAGCTTTATGTGGCCAAACGCGGCGTTGAGGTCTTCGAATTCGAGCGCACGGCATCGCGCCTGATCGAGATGCAAAGCCGCGACTGGCTGGAGGATTGGGCGGAGCGGCGGAAGGTGAAGACGACGCCAGAAGCGCAGCAGGCGCAGGCGTAGGCGTAGGCTCAGAGACGTAGGTTCCCCTCTTGCATCGTTGACGGTTGGCGAAACCGGCGCGACGATTGATCCCTCCTCGAGGGGGAGATGGCCGGCAGGCCAGAGGGGGTTGGTTCGACCGGGCGCGGTACAGATGGCGCCAGCGCTCCACGCGCGACGACCCCCTCTGTCGCCATTGGCGACATCTCCCCCTCAAGGGGGGAGATTTGGTGCCAGCATCACAAGGGCGTCATCACCCGGGTGTGGCCTTACGATCTCCATCCTCATTGTGTAAATTCTCCTAAGTCGGCTTATAAATTTTGACGTTTACGTAAATCCCAAATACTCTAACCGATTGAAAATGCTCACTCCGAAATAATCGTTTGAATTTATATCGCGCCAAGGCTATTGGATGCGGCGAAATCTCGCGGGTCCCCGCAGCATTCCGGCCTCTTCCTCGACTTCGTCAACCAAGTCGTCTGAGATTTGGGCGTCGTCACAGACAAAGGGAAAATCTCCTCACATGGCACGCAACAAGATAGCGCTCATCGGCTCCGGCATGATCGGCGGCACGCTCGCCCACATGATCGGCCTCAAGGACCTCGGCGACGTGGTGCTGTTCGATATTGCCGAGGGTATCCCGCAAGGCAAGGGGCTCGATATCGCGCAGTCGTCGCCGGTCGATGGCTTCGACAGCCGGCTCACCGGCGTCAACGACTATGCCGGCATCGAGGGTGCCGATGTCTGCATCGTCACCGCCGGCGTACCGCGCAAGCCCGGCATGAGCCGCGACGATCTTTTGGGCATCAACCTCAAGGTCATGGAACAGGTCGGCGCCGGGCTGAAGAAATACGCACCGAAGGCCTTCGTCATCTGCATCACCAACCCGCTCGACGCCATGGTCTGGGCGCTGCAGAAGTTTTCGGGCCTGCCGAAGAGCCATGTCGTCGGCATGGCCGGCGTGCTCGACAGCGCGCGCTTCCGCTATTTCCTGGCCGAGGAATTCAAGGTCTCGGTCGAGGACGTCACCGCCTTCGTGCTTGGCGGCCACGGCGATTCCATGGTGCCGATGATCCGCTATTCAACGGTTTCCGGCATTCCGCTGCCCGACCTCGTCAAGATGGGCTGGACCTCGAAGGAAAAGCTCGATCAGATCGTGCAGCGCACCCGCGACGGCGGCGCCGAGATCGTCGGCCTGCTCAAGACCGGCTCGGCCTATTACGCACCGGCGGCCTCGGCGATCTCGATGGCCGAAGCCTATCTCAAGGACAAGAAGCGTGTGCTGCCGTGCGCCGCGTATCTGTCCGGCCAGTATGGCGTCAAGAACACCTATGTCGGCGTTCCCGTTGTGATCGGCGCCGGCGGCGTCGAGCGCATCATCGAGATCGAGCTCAACAAGAGCGAGCAGAAGATGTTCGACAGTTCGGTGGCGACGGTGCAGGGCCTGACCGAGGCCTGCGTCAAGATCGCCCCGCAACTCGCCGCCAAGTAACCCGGAGAGAATCCAGATGAACATCCATGAGTATCAGGGCAAGGCGCTGCTGAAGTCTTTCGGGGCGCCGGTGGCCGAAGGCGTGCCGGTGTTCAAGGCGAGCGAGGCGGAAGCCGCAGCCAAGGCACTGCCGGGTCCCCTCTATGTGGTGAAGAGCCAGATCCATGCCGGCGGCCGCGGCAAGGGCAAATTCAAGGAGCTTGGCCCGGACGCCAAGGGCGGTGTGCGGCTGGCCAAGTCGGTGGCCGACGTCGTCGCCAACGCCAATGAGATGCTCGGGCACACGCTGGTGACCAAGCAGACCGGCCCGGCTGGCAAGCAGGTCAACCGCCTCTACATCGAGGACGGCGCCGACATCGAACGCGAGCTTTATCTGTCGATCCTGGTCGACCGCTCGGTCGGCCGCGTCGCCTTCGTCGTCTCGACCGAAGGCGGCATGGACATCGAGGCGGTCGCCCACGACACGCCGGAAAAGATCATCACTGTCGCCATCGATCCGGAAAAGGGCGTCACATCGGCCGATCTGAAGGCGCTCAACGGCGCGCTGAAGCTCGACGGCGACGCGGCCAAGGATGGCGATACGCTGTTCCCGATCCTCTACAAGGCCTTCGTCGAGAAGGACATGAGCCTGCTCGAGGTCAACCCGCTGATCGTCATGAAGAACGGCCGGCTGCGCGTGCTCGACGCCAAGGTGTCGTTCGACAACAACGCGCTGTTCCGCCACCCGGACGTTCTCGAACTGCGCGATACCACCGAAGAGGACGAGAAGGAGATCGAGGCGTCGAAATACGACCTCGCCTATGTCGCGCTCGACGGCAATATCGGCTGCATGGTCAACGGCGCCGGCCTTGCCATGGCGACGATGGACATCATCAAGCTCTATGGTGCCGAGCCAGCCAACTTCCTCGATGTCGGCGGCGGCGCGTCGAAGGAGAAGGTGACGGCGGCGTTTAAGATCATCACCAAGGATCCGGCGGTCAAGGGTATCCTGATCAACATCTTCGGCGGCATCATGAAGTGCGACATCATTGCCGAGGGCGTCATTGCCGCGGTCAAGGAAGTCGGCCTGGAAGTGCCGCTGGTGGTACGCCTGGAAGGCACCAATGCCGAACTCGGCAAAAAGATCATCAACGACAGCGGCCTCAACGTAGTGTCGGCCGATGACCTCGACGACGCAGCCAAGAAGATCGTGGCGGCGGTGAAGGGCTGATCTGGTGCCTCCGCACAAGATAAACCTGGTCGAGGCGGCGGATCAAAAGATCAAAAAGGTCTTCGATCCGCATATCGCCGGCGACGTCAACGATGCCCAGGTCAAGATCGCCAAGTTCGGCGATGTCTTCGACTGGCACGCGCATGACAATGAGGACGAAGCCTTCCTCGTGCTGCGCGGGCGCATCGCTATCGATTTTCGCGACGGCACGGTGGAACTCTCCAGCGGCGAGTTCATCGTCGTGCCGCGCGCCGTCGAGCATCGGCCGCGCTCGCTCAGCGAAGAACCTGTCGTGCTGATGTTCGAGCCGGCGACCACGCTCAACACCGGCAACGCCAAGAGCGACCTCACAGTCGCCGATCTGAAGCGGCTGTAGGGAATTTGTGGATGTCACACAATTGCTATGTGGCATCCACAGGAGAAAGAGAAATGAAGAACATCACTCTGGCGGTCGAAGACCATGTTTTGGAGCAGGTCAAACTGGCCGCTGTTGAACAGCGAACGACCGTCAACGCCATGGTGCAGGAGTTTTTCGCGACGGTGGCCGAGCGGCGCGCCAAGGACGAGGCCAGGCTGGCCTTGTTGAAGCTTGCCCGCGAGGCGGCAGGCGACGTGGACGGCAAGAATTGGAACCGGGAAGCTCTCTATGATCGCTGAAGGCTTCCTCGAAACGAAAGTTCTCGTCTATACCGCAATCGGACACAAATCCGAGCGCGTGGACGGCGCAATCATTGCCGCCGCCGAGCGCCTTGGCGTCAAGACACTTTACACCGAAGACCTCAACCACGGGCAGGCTTACGGCTCAGTGGTCGCCATCAACCCCTTCCGCACTCACTGATCAGGTCGCAAAAAATGTCCATTCTCGTCGACAAGAACACCAAGGTGCTGGTGCAGGGCCTGACCGGCAAGACCGGCACGTTCCACACCGACCAGGCGCTGGCCTATCACGGCACCAAAATGATCGGCGGCATCCATCCCAAAAAAGGCGGCGAGACTTGGACCGGCTCCAAGGGCGAGAGCCTGCCGATCTTCGCCACCGTCGCCGAGGGCAAGGAAAAGACCGGCGCCAATGCCTCCGTTGTCTATGTGCCGCCGGCGGGTGCGGCTGAGGCGATCCTGGAGGCGATCGAGGCCGAGATCCCGCTGATCATCTGCATCACCGAAGGCATACCGGTGATGGACATGATCAGGGTCAAAGCCCGGCTCGACCGCTCGACCTCGCGGCTGATCGGCCCGAACTGCCCGGGTGTGCTCACGCCCAACGAATGCAAGATCGGCATCATGCCCGGAAACATCTTCCGCAAGGGCTCGGTCGGCGTTGTTTCGCGCTCGGGAACGCTTACCTATGAGGCAGTGTTCCAGACCACCAATGTCGGCCTCGGCCAGACCACCGCCGTCGGCATTGGCGGCGACCCCGTCAAGGGCACCGAGTTCATCGACGTACTCGAGATGTTCCTCGCCGACGACGAGACCAAGTCGATCATCATGATCGGCGAGATCGGCGGTTCGGCAGAGGAAGACGCCGCGCAGTTCCTCAAGGACGAAGCCAAGCGTGGCCGCAAGAAGCCGATGGCCGGCTTCATCGCCGGGCGCACGGCGCCGGCCGGCCGCACCATGGGTCATGCGGGCGCGGTCATCTCCGGCGGCAAGGGCGGCGCCGAGGACAAGATCGCGGCGATGGAATCGGCCGGAATAAAGGTATCGCCCTCGCCGGCAAGGCTGGGTACGACCCTGGTCGAGGCGATCAAGGGGTAAGGGAATAGGGGAGTAAGGGAGTAGGGCAGTAGGGAAAAGATCGGCGGCAAAAATGCCCTACTCCCTTACTGCCTTATTCCCCTACTCCCCTCCAACTAAGGAGACGGAGCAAAGGCTCCGACAGTGACATGGCAAGACAAGATCAGGCCAACGACCAGTTTTCGCTCACCTCTTTCCTCTATGGCGGCAATGCCGATTATATCGACGCGCTTTATGCCGCCTATGAGGACGATCCAGCCTCGGTCAATCCCGAATGGCAGGAATTCTTCGCCGGGCTGAAGGACGATGCCGGCGATGTGCGCAAGAATGCCAAGGGCGCCTCATGGGCGAAGCCCTCCTGGCCGCTGCAGGCCAATGGCGAACTGGTGTCGGCGCTCGACGGCAATTGGGGTATCGTCGAGAAGACGATCGAAAAGAAGGTCAAGGACAAGGCGGTCACCAACGGTGTCGTCCTTTCCGACGCCGATGTGCACCAGGCGACGCGCGATTCCGTGCGCGCCATCATGATGATCCGCGCCTACCGCATGCGCGGCCATCTGCATGCCAATCTCGACCCGCTCGGCATCGCCAAGCCGCTCGAGGACTACAACGAACTGTCGCCGGAAAATTACGGTTTCACCGAAGCCGATTATGACCGACCGATCTTCCTCGACAATGTGCTCGGGCTCGAATTCGGCAGCATCCGGCAGATGCTGGAAATCCTCACCCGCACCTATTGCTCGACGCTCGGCGTCGAGTTCATGCATATTTCCGATCCCGAGGAAAAGGCCTGGATTCAGGCGCGCATCGAGGGCGCCGACAAGGAGATCTCCTTCACCGCCACCGGCAAGAAGGCGATCCTGCAGAAGCTGGTCGAATCCGAAGGTTTCGAACAGTTCATCGACGTCAAGTACAAGGGCACCAAGCGTTTCGGCCTCGACGGCAGTGAAGCACTGATCCCGGCGCTGGAGCAGATCATCAAGCGCGGCGGCCAGCTCGGCATGAAGGAAATCGTGCTCGGCATGGCGCATCGCGGCCGGCTGAACGTGCTCTCCCAGGTGATGGCCAAGCCGCACCGCGCCATCTTCCACGAGTTCAAGGGCGGCTCGGCTGCGCCCGACGAAGTCGAGGGTTCGGGCGACGTCAAGTACCATCTCGGCGCCTCGTCGGACCGCGAGTTCGATGGCAACAAGGTGCATCTGTCCTTGACTGCCAATCCCTCGCATCTGGAAATCGTCGATCCGGTGGTGATGGGCAAGGCGCGCGCCAAGCAGGATTATCTGTTCGGCCGCAGCCGCGAAGAAATCGTGCCGCTGGAAGAGCGCGCCAAGGTGCTACCGCTCTTGCTGCATGGCGACGCCGCCTTCGCCGGCCAGGGCGTGATCGCCGAAATCCTCGGCCTGTCCGGCCTGCGCGGCCACCGCGTCGCCGG
Organism: Mesorhizobium sp. M0496; assembly: GCF_040321205.1. NCBI lineage: Bacteria > Pseudomonadati > Pseudomonadota > Alphaproteobacteria > Hyphomicrobiales > Phyllobacteriaceae > Mesorhizobium > Mesorhizobium sp. M0496. Next base: position 23,002 of record NZ_JAMYRC010000014.1, read on the forward strand.
CACGCTGCATTTCATCATCAACAACCAGATCGGCTTCACCACCAATCCGCGCTTCTCGCGCTCGTCACCCTATCCGTCCGATGTGGCCAAGATGATCGAGGCACCGATCTTCCACGTCAATGGCGACGACCCGGAAGCCGTGGTGCACGCCACCAAGGTGGCGATCGAATTCCGCATGAAGTTCCACAAGCCTGTTGTGGTGGACATGTTCTGCTACCGCCGCTTCGGCCACAATGAGGGCGACGAACCGGCCTTCACCCAGCCGATCATGTACCGCAACATCCGCACCCACAAGACGACGGTGCAGATCTATGGCGACCGGCTGATCGCCGAGGGCCACATCACCCAGGCCGAACTCGACCAGCTCAAGGCCGACTGGCGCGCGCATCTGGAATCCGAGTGGGAAGTCGGCCAGCATTACAAGCCCAACAAGGCCGACTGGCTCGACGGCGCCTGGTCGGGCCTGCGCACGGCCGACAACCAGGACGAACAGCGGCGCGGCAAGACCGCCGTGCCGGTCAAGACGCTGAAGGAAATCGGCAAGAAGCTGACCGAGGTGCCGAAGGATTTCGAAGCGCACAAGACGATCATCCGCTTCCTCGAGAATCGCCGCCAGGCGATCGAATCCGGCGAAGGCATCGACTGGTCGACGGCCGAGGCGCTGGCCTTCGGCGCCATCCTGCTCGACGGCAATCCGATCCGGCTGTCGGGACAGGATTCCGAACGCGGCACCTTCTCGCAGCGTCATTCCGTGCTCTACGACCAGCGCGACGAGACCCGCTACATCCCGCTCAACAATCTGTCGGCCGCACAGGCCGGCTACGAAGTCATCAACTCGATGCTGTCGGAAGAGGCGGTGCTCGGCTTCGAATATGGCTACAGCCTGGCCGAGCCGAAGGCTCTGACATTGTGGGAAGCGCAGTTCGGCGACTTCGCCAACGGTGCCCAGGTGGTGTTCGACCAGTTCATCTCGTCGGGCGAACGCAAGTGGCTCAGAATGTCGGGCCTCGTCTGCCTGTTGCCGCATGGCTATGAAGGCCAGGGTCCGGAACACTCCTCGGCCCGGCTCGAGCGCTTCCTGCAGCTTTGCGCCGAAGACAATATGCAAGTCGCCAACTGCACGACGCCTGCCAACTACTTCCACATCCTGCGCCGGCAGCTGAAGCGCGATTTCCGCAAGCCGCTGATCCTGATGACGCCGAAGTCGCTGCTGCGCCACAAGCGGGCGGTGTCGACGCTGCCGGAAATTTCGGGCGAAAGCTCGTTCCACCGGCTGCTGTGGGATGATGCCCAGCTGCTGTCCAACCAGGCGATCAAGCTCACCAAGGATTCCAAGATCCGCCGCGTCGTGCTGTGCTCGGGCAAGGTCTATTACGACCTCTATGAGGAGCGCGAGAAGCGCGGCATCAACGACATCTATCTGCTGCGCGTCGAACAGCTCTATCCGTTCCCGGCCAAGGCGCTGATCACCGAACTATCGCGCTTCCGCAATGCCGAGATGGTCTGGTGCCAGGAGGAGCCCAAGAACATGGGCGCCTGGTCGTTCATCGACCCGTATCTGGAATGGGTGCTGGCGCATATCGATGCCAAGCATCAGCGGGTGCGCTACACCGGCCGTCCGGCCGCCGCCTCGCCGGCGACCGGACTGATGTCGAAGCATCTCGCCCAGCTCGCCGCCTTGCTCGAAGACGCGCTTGGTGAATAGAACAGAGCGCCCCAATAGAATTGGGCTGACAAAACAGAACCCGACAAGAAACGGACAGGCACAATGGCTACCGAAATCCGCGTTCCCACTCTCGGCGAATCCGTCACCGAAGCGACCATCGGCAAATGGTTCAAGAAGGTCGGCGATGCGATTGCCGCCGACGAGCCGCTGGTCGAGCTCGAGACCGACAAAGTGACGGTGGAAGTGCCCGCCGCCGCCGCCGGGACGCTAAGCGAGATCACCGTCAAAGAAGGCGAGACCGTCGGCGTCGGCGCGCTGCTGGGTTCGATTTCGGCAGGTAGCGCGACCGCTGCTCCGGCTACCAAGCCGCAAGCGGTGTCGCAGGCCTCGTCGCCGGATGCGGCATCGACCGGCAAGCAGGCCGCGGCCGAGACCGCCAAGATCGCCGGCGATGCCGGCCCGGTCGAGCCGCGCAGCATGCCGCCGGCGCCAGCGGCCGCGAAACTGATCGCCGAAAGCAATCTCTCGGTCGACCAGATCTCCGGTTCCGGCAAGCGCGGCCAGGTGCTGAAGGGCGACGTGCTCGACGCGATCTCCAAGGGTGCGCCGTCGCAGCCGGCCGAGACGCCCAAGGCCGCACCGGCCCCGGTTGCCGTGCGGGCGCCGTCCTCGGGTGACGACGCATCGCGCGAGGAACGCGTGCGCATGACCAAGCTGCGCCAGACCATCGCGCGCCGCCTCAAGGAAGCGCAGTCGACCGCCGCCATGCTGACCACCTTCAACGAGGTCGACATGTCAGCGGTGATGGCGCTGCGCACCAAATACAAGGACGTGTTCGAGAAGAAGCATGGCGTGAAGCTCGGCTTCATGGGCTTCTTCACCAAGGCCGTCACCCACGCGCTGAAGGAAATCCCCTCCGTCAACGCCGAGATCGACGGCACCGACATCATCTTCAAGAACTACGCCCATATCGGCGTCGCGGTCGGCACGGAAAAGGGCTTGGTCGTGCCGGTGGTGCGCGATGCCGACCAGATGTCCATCGCCGAGATCGAGAAGGACATCGGCAGGCTGGGCATCGCCGCGCGCGACGGCAAGCTGTCGGTCGCGGATATGCAGGGCGGCACGTTTACGATTTCCAATGGTGGCGTTTACGGGTCGCTGATGTCGACGCCGATCCTCAACGCGCCGCAGTCGGGCATCCTCGGCATGCACAAGATCCAGGACCGGCCTGTCGTGGTCGGTGGCCAGATCGTCATCAGGCCGATGATGTACCTGGCGCTCAGCTACGATCACCGTATCGTCGACGGCAAGGAAGCGGTGACGTTCCTCGTGCGCGTCAAGGAAAGCCTGGAGGATCCGGAACGGCTGGTGCTGGATCTGTGAAGTCTGGTGCTGATCCGGCTGTTTGAATGCGTGCCGAGGAAGGGATCTGCGCGGCAGAATGACGACCCGTTCCCTTAGCCTTTCCAAGGTGCCTTCGATCGCATCGATCGCGGTCGGCATGCTGCTGGCGGCCGTCGGCGCCCATGCCGCCTGCCCGATCGAGCTCGCCGTCTATGGCGATGCCCAAAGCGGCAGCGAGATCGATTTTACCCCGACCGGCACTTCGGCGACCGTCACCAACACGTTCCGCATGATCCTCGACAACAATGTGGTGCTGAACGGCATCGTCATGTGGAACGAGGGCGTGTCGCGGCCGAATGGCGCGCTGATGTACAAATGCCCCGAGGGCGACGTTACCGGCGAGGAGCTTGCCGCCTGTACGCCCTGGCATGGCGTCATCTACACGTCGGATGACAGGGGCAGCATCGGACTGCTGCCGGCCGAAGGCGTCGGGGCGCCGAAGATGCTGATCCTGCCGGATCTCGGGCCGTCGTTGCGCCAATCCAGCGCCTATGGCGGCAGCGGGTTTTCGAAAGTGCCGTGGGATGTGTTTGCCTTGAAGGGATGCCAGGAATGAGCGGGTCGCAAAAGGTGTTGCTGGTCACCGGCGGCAGCCGCGGCATTGGCGCCGCGATCTGCCGGCTCGCATCGAAGGCCGGTTACCGACTGGGGATCAACTATGCTGCGAATCAGGATGCCGCCAATGCCCTGGTCGCCGAGATCGAGGCCGCCGGCGGCGACGCGATCGCTGTCAGGGCCGATGTCGGCAGCGAGGCCGAAATCGTGGCCATGTTCGAGACCGTAGATCGCGCCTATGGCCGGCTCGATGCCTTCGTCAACAATGCCGGCATCGTTGACGTCAAGGCGCGCGTCGACGAAATGGATGTCGCGCGGCTGGAGCGCATGATGCGCATCAATGTCGTCGGCTCGTTCCTCTGCGCCCGCGAGGCGGTCAAGCGCATGTCGACCCGCCACGGCGGGTCGGGCGGATCCATCGTCAACATCTCGTCGGCGGCAGCGACATTGGGCTCGCCGGGCGAATTTGTCGACTATGCCGCCTCCAAGGGTGCCATCGACACTTTTACCATCGGGCTTGCCCGTGAGGTCGCGCTGGAAGGCATCCGTGTCAATGCGGTGCGGCCGGGACTCATCGATACCGAGATCCATGCCTCCGGCGGGCAGCCGGACAGGATAGAACGGTTCCGCGATATACTGCCGATGAAAAGAGCGGGCACCGCGAATGAAGTCGCGGGTGCGGTTCTCTATCTCCTATCCGATGCCGCGTCCTATACGACAGGCGCGATCCTGAATGTCAGCGGCGGCCGCTGAGCCCCAATCAAGAAGGACAGTATCATGGCTTATGACGTCGTTATCATCGGATCGGGACCAGGCGGCTATGTCTGCGCCATCAAGGCGGCGCAACTCGGCTTGAAGACGGCTGTGATCGAGAAGAACGCGACCTTCGGCGGCACTTGCCTCAACATCGGTTGCATCCCGTCCAAGGCGCTACTCCATGCCTCCGAGATGTTCGCCGAGGCCGGCCATTCCTTCGACACGCTCGGCGTCGAGATCTCAGCGCCGAAATTGAACCTGAAGAAGATGATGGCGCACAAAGACGCGACGGTTTCTTCGAACGTCAACGGCGTCGCCTTCCTGTTCAAGAAGAACAAGATCGATAGTTTTCGCGGCACCGGCAAGGTGGTCGCGGCCGGCAAGGTCTCGGTGACCGGCGAGGACGGCAAGGTCGAGGAGATCGAGACGAAGAACATCGTCATCGCCACCGGCTCGGATGTCGCCGGCATTCCCGGCGTCAAGGTCGACATCGACGAGAAGGTGGTCGTGTCGTCGACCGGGGCGCTGTCATTGGACAAGGTTCCCGGCCATCTGGTGGTGGTCGGCGGCGGTGTCATCGGGCTCGAACTCGGCTCGGTGTGGGCGCGGCTCGGCGCCAAGGTCACCGTGGTCGAATTCCTCGACACCATCCTGGGCGGCATGGACGGCGAGGTCTCCAAGCAGTTCCAGCGCTTGCTTTCAAAGCAGGGTTTCGAGTTCAAGCTCGGTGCCAAGGTAACCGGCGTCGCCAAGGCCAAGAAGGGGGCGACCGTCACTTTCGAGCCGGTCAAGGGCGGTGCCGCCGAGACCATCGAGGCCGACGCGGTGCTGATTTCGACGGGACGCCGCGCCTTTTCCGACAGCCTCGGGCTGAAGGAAGCCGGCGTCGAGGTCGACGATCGCGGCCGGGTGAAGACCGATGGCCATCTGCGGACCAATGTTCCCGGCATCTATGCCATAGGTGATGTCATTGCCGGGCCGATGCTGGCGCACAAGGCCGAGGACGAAGGCGTGGCGGTGGCGGAAACCATTGCCGGCCAGGCTGGCCATGTGAATTATGATGTCATTCCGAGCGTCGTCTACACCAGCCCGGAAATCGCCTCGGTCGGCAAGACCGAGGAAGAGCTGAAGAACGCCGGTATCGGCTACAAGGTCGGAAAGTTCCCGTTCAGCGCTAATGGCCGGGCGCGCGCCATGCTGCACACCGACGGTTTTGTGAAGATCCTCGCCGACAAGACGAGCGATCGCGTTCTCGGCGTCCATATCGTCGGCTTCGGCGCCGGCGAGATGATCCACGAGGCGGCGGTGCTGATGGAGTTCGGTGGCTCGTCCGAGGATCTCGCCCGCACCTGCCACGCGCATCCGACGATGTCGGAGGCGGTCAAGGAGGCGGCGCTCGCGACGTTCTTCAAGCCGATCCACATCTAAAGCCCTCTCATAAACTCCACTCTGGCCGCCACCCGGCGAGGTTTCTCCGCTTTCACAGCGCTCCGGTTTTCGAAAACCACACCGGCTGACTCACCGGAGCGAGTTTCTGGAAAGGCCTTTCGGCCGACATCGCCCAAAACAAAACGGCCCGCCTTTCAGCGGGCCGTTTGTATTTAATATCGGGCCGATTTATTGGGCCGGGGCTGGAGCCGGCGCTGGGGCTGGAGCTGGTGCCGGAGCGGGCGCTGGTGCTGGTGCTGGTGCCGGGGCCGGTTCTGCGGGTGCCGGGGCAGGTGCTGGCGCAGGTTCGGCCGGCTTCATTGGTTCTGCCGGAGCGGGCGCTGGGGCCGGTGTGCTGGCCGCCGGCGGCTCGGCGGGTGTCGGATGCTCACCACCACTTCTTCCGAAAACATAATACGCGACAACCGCAAGAATAACGACGACCAGCGCAATCAGCCAACCACTACCGCCGCCGCCGCCACTTGGCCTCGGAGCGTTGGTGGACGAATTGAACGGGTCGTTTGGATTCGGTGCGTTCGCCATAAAAGTGTCCTCCGTGGATGAAAGATATCAATCAACACCAATCAACGCGCAATCATCGAACTGGTTTCACGCTAGGGTTGGAAAACGCCAAAAACAAGGACAATCCTGCCTTTCCGGAGCCTGAATGGCGTCGTTTCGCCACGCAGCGCACCAAGTTTGTGCCTGCTATGGTCGAATCAGAGGATTTTGCCGTGATGAATCGCACAGCGCAGGTTGTCCCGAATCACTACGAGGCTCTTGCTGGGGCCCAGTTCGCCGACCGCTATGTGCTGATCACCGAAGGTCTTTCGTTGACCGCACTCGGTGCCGCCGAACGGGCTTTGGGGCGAACGCCGCGATGGGTCGGCTGGCTCACGGCGCTGCGCAATCTTGTCGTCAGGCCGTTCCGGCTGAAAACGGGCCTCGAACCTGCCGTGTTGCCGTTCGGCCGGATCGGAATATTTCCGCTCCTCAGCCAGTTTCCCGGCAAGGTCGTGCTTGGCCTCGACGACCGGCATCTCGATTTCCGGGTCCTGGTCGAAGTCAGGGATCTCGGCATGGGTCGTCAGGAGGTGGCCGCAACGACGGTCGTCAAGACGCACAATTGGCTCGGGCGCGCCTATCTCGCGATCATCATGCCGTTTCACCGGATCATCGTTCCGGCGATGCTGGCTCAGCTCCTGGTCAAGTAAAGCTAAAGTCCGACAGGCGTGACGGTATAGCCGGCCTTGCGGAAATCCTCGACCAGGCCTTCGGGGCCGGGAAGATGGAGAGCGCCGACCGCCATGAAGGCATTGCCCCTGGCAAGGATCGGCCCGGCATGCTCGACCATCACCTTGTTGCGGCTGGTGATCATGGTTTCCTCGAACGCCGCATAGCCTGCGGGGTCGTCCTGCCCTTCTGGCGTAGCGGCACGAAACAGCGGCCAGAACATGCCGGTGTCGCCGCGCTGGTAGAGCACGATCATGGTTTCGTTGATGTCGTTGACCTTGTCGCCGAGTTTCAGCGTGTCGACCAGGCCCTTCATGTGAAAGGCAAGCGGCAGCGAGGCCATGGCGCGCAGCTGGCTTTCAGCCGTCTCCAATCCTTCCACTGGCTTGCCGGCAGCCTTTGCACCCTCCGCCAGCTTGACGTCGAGCACCGGCGCGCCGCCGGACTGGCGGGCGAGTTCGCAGGCCGGCAGTGCCATCATGGCCGAGAGCATCCACGGCTTCATCTTGGCAACCGTCGCCGGCGGGATGCCGCGTGCGTCGAGCGCGGTGTTCATGGCCGCCGCATCGTCGGGCGACAGCAGCGACGCCAGCGTCGTGCTATCGGTGAACATCATCAGGTCCGGCTCCTTGAGCATCGCGACCATCATCTTCTGCTTGTCGAGCACGTCGGTGGTTTCGATGACGATGGTGCCGGCGGCGTCATAAGCCTTCTGCGCGTCCGCTGGCAGCGTGGTGACGCGCGGGTCGGTCATGTGCATGGTGCCGAACAGGAAGGATGGTTTTTCGCCCGGCTTTTCCAGCTTCCACAACAGGCCCTTGCCGTTCGGCGTCGCGGCCGCTTCGGCCTCGATCTTGCGGTAGGTCGCCGGATCGTTCTTCTGCAACGCCGACAGCATGTCGGCGCCGCTGCAGGTCGGGATTTCCGCATGCGCCCTGCCGGCCGCGAACAGCAAGACGGCAAGGAACGACAGGAAAAACAGGACGTTGAGCGCAACAAGCAGCTTCAGCGAGACGTGAGCTGCACGGTCGGCGATGGCGATGACGCGTTTCATGGTTCCGTTCTAGGACTGAAAAGCGGCAAAACGGTTAACCTGCACGGCGAAATTGAAGGGTTTATGCCCGTGGATGCGCCGATTCGTAGATTTCAAGTAGCCGCGCCGTGTCGACGCCGGTGTAGATCTGCGTCGTCGACAGGCTGGCGTGGCCCAAGAGTTCCTGGATGGTGCGCAGGTCGCCGCCGCGGCCGAGCAGATGGGTGGCGAAGGAATGGCGCAGTGCATGCGGCGTCGCTGTGTCGGGCAGGTTCAGCGCCGAGCGCAGCCTGGCCATGTCGCGCTGAACGATGGCCGGGTTGAGCGGGCCGCCGCGCGCGCCGCGAAACAACAGGCCCTTCGGGTCGAGGTGATAGGGGCAGAGCCGGCGGTATTCGGCAATCGCCCGCAGCGCTACCGGCAGCACCGGCACCAGCCGCGTCTTGCCGCCCTTGCCGGTGACGCGCAGCACGGTGTCGGTCGCCGACGCCAGATCGGCGCCGGCCAGACCGAGGGCCTCGGAAATGCGCAGGCCGGAGCCGTAGAGCAGCGTCAGCACGGCGGCGTTGCGGGCAGCGATCCAGGGTTCTTCCGCCAATTGGCCCTCGACGGAGACGATATGCCTGGCGTCGCTCGCCGTCAGCGGCTTGGGCAGCGATTTGGGCTGTCGCGGCGCGCGAAGGGCTGCCGCACCTGCCGCATTGGCAAGGCCGCGCCGCTCGAGGAAACGCAGCAGCGAGCGGATGCCGGCCAGCCCGCGGCCGAGCGTGCGGGCGCCGGCACCGGCATTGCGCCGCGCCGCGAGGAAGCCGCGCAGATCGGCCGGGCGCAGATTGGCGATGTCCGAAATGCCAGGCGAGCCGCCGCAGTGGCCGGTGAGGAAATGCAGGAATTGCCTGACGTCGCGCTCATAGGCTTCCACCGTCTCAGGTGACAGCCGACGTTCTCGCGCGAGCATCTTCAGCCAGCTTTCGCGCGCCGCCTGGAGATCGGGTTTAGCCGGGATGAGGAATTCCTGCATGGCGTGCTTCCAATTCCCTACCATTTTCCGACAGCCGGGTTAGGAAGCGGTGAAGAGGTGTCATTGAAAAGATGCCCGGCGGGGGCTAGGAGATCGTCGATTGGTGACACAAACCTTGGTGATTGGCTGAAACGCCAGGTCCCTTCGTCATCCTGGGGCGGAGCAGGAGCGAAGCGACGTCGCGGAGACTCCGGGATCCATGCCGTGACCTGTGTGCGCCGCTGCGTTACAAGTCTGATAACTTTGCGATGGAGACCACGCGAAGTGCCTGCAAATACAGAGTTGGCAGGAATGAGGCCCTTTCTGAACTGCCGTGTTTTTTGGTCGCCGTAACGGAATGGATCCTCGGGTCTGCGCAGCCGCTTCGCGCCTGCTCCGCCCGTGGATGACGAAGGTAAAAGCGCCATGAGCAAGCCCCAGAACCCTGTCCAGATGGCCGTGATCGGCGCCGCCCACGGCATCAAGGGCGAATTGCGGGTGAAGACCTTTACCGGTGAGCCGCTGGCGCTGGCCGACTACGGCCCGCTCTATGCCAGGGACGGTCGCGTCTTCCAGATCATCGACATCAGGCCCGCCAACACGGTCGTCGTGGTCCGCTTCAAGGGCATTGCCGACCGCAACGCGGCCGAGGCGCTGGCCGGCACCGAGCTGTTTGTCGATCGTTCGATGCTCCCGGATGACGGCGAAGCAGACGAATTCTATCATGCCGATCTCGTCGGCCTGGAAGTCCGGGACGACACGGGTGCCGCGCTCGGCAAGGTAGTCGCGGTGCATAATTTCGGCGGCGGCGACATTCTCGATGTGACGCTGGGCGGGCGCAAGGGCGTGCTGATCCCGTTCACGCAGGCCGCCGTGCCGCAGGTGTCGGTCGCCGAGGGTTTTGTCCGCGTCGATCCAGCATCCGCCGGGCTTGTCGACGACGAGGATGGTGATGGCCCGCGCGAAGAAGACTTCGACCCGAAGGGCAGGCCGCGCGGACCGAGCGACGCCGGGGGCAACCGGTGAGTTTTTTCGCCTCCGTGCTGACACTCTATCCCGAAATGTTCCCGGGCGCGCTCGGCCTGTCGCTGGCTGGGCGGGCGCTCGAGGCCGGCACATGGTCGCTGGAGGCGATCCAGATCCGCGACTTCGCCACCGACCGCCATCGCACCGTCGATGACACGCCGGCCGGCGGCGGCGCCGGCATGGTGATGCGTGCCGATGTTTTGGCGAAAGCCATCGACCATACGTCGCCGCCGGGCGACGCACGGCCACGGCTGTTGATGAGCCCGCGCGGCAAACCGCTGACCCAAGAGCGCGTGCGAGAACTGGCCGCCGGGCCGGGCGCCGTCATCCTGTGCGGGCGTTTCGAAGGCGTCGACCAGCGGGTGATCGACGCGCGGGGATTGGAGGAAGTCTCCATCGGCGATTTCATCCTCTCGGGCGGCGAACCGGCGGCGCTGGTGCTACTCGATGCCGTGGTGCGGCTGTTGCCCGGCGTGATGGGCAATGCGGTGTCAGGCGAGGAAGAGAGTTTCGAAAACGGCCTGCTCGAACATCCGCACTACACGCGGCCGCAGGAGTTTGAGGGCCGCGAGATTCCCGAGGTGCTGATTTCGGGCAATCACAAGAAGATCGCCGCATGGCGGCGGGCTGCGTCGGAATTGTTGACGAAAGAGCGGCGGCCGGACCTGTTTGAAACCGGCAAAAACAGCAATGGCTAAGGAGAGCCTGTGTGTGGGCAAGTGCTCTCCCGTCTCCGACTATCCGCCAAATTAGCCTAATAAAGTGCATTGTATGCACTTTATGATTGATTTAGTGCGTGAATTGCACTAAATTTCTTATCAGGTGGGCCAAATGCCGACAATCGCCACATTCGACGGGATAAAGATCCAGGTCTTTGCAGACCATAACCCGCCGCATTTCCATGCGGTCAAGGCAGAATTTGAAGTCCTGATAAGCATCGGATCGTGGGAGATACTTCAGGGCTCGATGCGCCGGAGTGATCTCGATGCTGTCATGGACTGGGCAAAGACGCATGAAACGGAGCTTCGCAATGAGTGGAGACGTATCAATGGATAACGGGATCGTCACGAAGGGCCGTCCGCTTCCTCGGATTGCGGCCGCCACCATTATTGACAATCGTCGAGTCCGCGTGACCTGGCGAAACGGCAATTCAGTAACTGTGGATTTGGCCCCGGTCCTTAATAGTCACCGCCACTTTATTCCCCTTCGAACAGACGAAGAAAATTTTGCCACGATGAGAGTAAATGACGAAGGCACGGCGCTCGAATGGGATGGCGGGATAGAGCTTTCCGCAGTTTGGATTGCCACTCTTCCCCCCGTGGGAATGGAGAACGGAGAGTTCCGCCAAATCATGGACAAGCTATCGTACTCGCTCGACGGGATGGCGCTGCAACTCGACGTTTCTCGACGCCTGATCGCAATGTACAGGGGGTCAACTCCAATCCCGAATTCTATAGCTTTGGCTGCTCGATATCTGGCTGAAAAGGCAGATAAACGATGAAGTTATCCGCCCTGTTAGACTGTCTCGATCGATATTTACCATCGAGCAAGTCGATTCCTGCGGCGTTTCGAAATCGGAATGATTCGGCTCAGCCTTTTGTGAAATAATAGAAGGCCAAAAAGAGACCGACGGCGACGACGAAGCCGCGCACCGCGTTCCGTGGCACACGCTTGGCGATCCAGACGCCGGCATAACCGCCCAGCGCGCCGCCCGGTATCATGATGATCGCCTGCGGCCAGGCGATAACACCGCCCGAGACGAAGACGACGATCGCCACCGCAGCAATGACCATGGCCAGCATGTTCTTCAGCGCGTTCAGCCGGTGATAGTCACCGGCTTGCGTCAGGCCGAGCGTCGCCAGCATCATCACGCCCATGCCGGCGCCGAAGAAGCCGCCATAGATGGCGGTGAGAAACTGCGCCAGCGAACCCATCAGCGAGCCCACGGCCGCTTCATGCTCCGGTTTCGGCGCCGGCTTCAGCCACGGTCCCGCGGCGAACAATGCGGTTGCGCCTAACAGCAGCCACGGCACCAGGGCGCGAAACGACGGATTGTCGAGCGCCAGCAGAATTAGCGCACCGGCCAGCGCGCCTGCGGCCGAGATCAGGCAGAGCAGCAGCGCACCGCGCCAGAAATGCCTGATGTCGGCTGAGTAGGCGAGCGTCGAGGTGATGTAGCCTGGAAACTGCGTCACCGAGGAGGTGGCGTTGGCGACGATCGGCGGCAGGCCGACCAATGTCATGGCGCCGAAGGTTATGAAGGTGCCGCCACCGGCGACCGCATTGGCGGCGCCTGACAGAAAGCCCGCCAGGAACAGCAGGATGGCATCGAAGACAGACATGGAATGCGGCCGCTCAAAGACTGTGTTGTTTCAGGCTTAGAAAGCCTGAAGGACCGGCGCAACCCGGCACGGCAAGATTGCGATGAGGCCATCCGCGCAAAAAAGACTCAGGCGCAGGCGTGACAAAGCGCTGAAATAGCTGTATGTGCCCGCCCGTACTGGCAAGAAAACTCTGCCGGACCCGTCAACAATGACGGTGTAGTCGCCCCTGCCCGATGTTTCAAAGACAGATGTCTCGAACAAAGGGCATAGCCGAGCGGTCAATGGAACTGCAAGGCGAGTGTCGGACGCTCTGACTGTCGGAAGAACAAGAAGTGGACTATTGAGATGGATATTCTCCGTCAGCTCGAGGCCGAACAGGCCGCCAAGATCGAAGCCAAGCGCAAGCTTCCCGAATTCCAGCCCGGCGACACCGTGCGCGTCCAGGTCCGCGTGACCGAAGGCACCCGCACCCGCGTCCAGGCTTATGAGGGCGTCGTCATCGCCCGCGCCGGCGCCGGTTTCCAGGAGAACTTCACCGTCCGCAAGATTTCCTACGGCGAAGGCGTCGAGCGCGTGTTCCCGGTCTATTCGCCGATGGTCGAGGGCGTCGAGATCGTTCGTCGCGGCAAAGTGCGTCGCGCCAAGCTCTACTACCTGCGCGATCGTCGCGGCAAGTCGGCCCGTATCTCGGAAAACACCGGCGTGCGCGCCCGCAAGCTGAACGATGAGGAGCGCGATGCGCTGAACGCTGAGAAGGCTCGCATCGAGGCTGAGAAGGTGGCAGCCGCCGAGGCTCTGGCCGCCGAGAAGGCCGCTCAGGACGCCGCCGAGAAGAAGGCCGCCGCCGAGGCCGCTGAAGCCGCCAAGGCAGCAGAAGCAGCCACCGCCGAATAAGATTTTCGTCAAGCATGTTCAAAAAGGCGGCTTCGGCCGCCTTTTTTCGTTTCCGGAGAACGGTTGGGCTTGGCAGGAAATTCGCGGTTGACTCCATTTATATCGTGTACTAAGCAATCGTGCACGATTTAAATGGAGAAGCGAAATGCCTGCACTGTATTCCACCCAAGCCCGTGCCGTCGGCGGCCGCGCCGGCCATGTCCAGAGCGATGATGGCTTGCTCAGCCTCGACCTTGCCATGCCCAAGGAGCTAGGCGGCAAGGGCGGCGCCACCAATCCCGAGCAGCTTTTCGCCGCCGGCTATGCCGCCTGCTTCGAAAGCGCCATGCGCTTCATCGCCGGCAAGCAGAAACTGCCGCTGCAGGACGCCTCGGTGACGGCCAATGTCAGCCTGCACACGAATGCGCAGGGCGGATTTGTGCTTGGCGTTTCCCTCGCGGCGGAAACGAAAGGTCTTGATCAAACGGCGGCGGAAGCGCTTGTATCGGCGGCGCATCAGGTTTGCCCCTATTCCAACGCCATCAAGGGCAACATCGAAGTGGCGCTTTCGGCAAAGGCGCTTCCGGCAAAGGCAGCATGACCGCGGAAACGATAACCATGTCCACACATACCCCGGCGCAATTCGCCGGGGTGGCAAAACTCGACCAGCAGCTCTGCTTCGCGCTCTATTCGGCAAGTGGGCTGATGACGCGGCTGTATCGGCCGTTGCTCGATCCACTCGGCCTTACCTATCCGCAATATCTGGCCATGCTGGCGCTGTGGGAGCGCGCGCCGAGCACGGTGGGCGAGCTTGGCGAAGCACTCGGGCTGGATTCGGCGACACTGACGCCGCTGCTCAAGCGGCTGGAGGCAGGCGGCCTGGTCACGCGCCGTCGCGACCCAGCCGATGAGCGCCGGGTTCTGGTCGAGCCGACGGCGAAGGGCCAGGCACTGCGCGAGCAGGCCGTAAGCGTGCCGGCGGCGATGCTGTGCAACCTGCCGCTGGACGCCGACGAGTTGAAATCCCTGCACCACACCCTGACGCGGTTCGTCTCCGGCTTGCGCAAGGCGGACCCCGGCACCGCGAACCAGAGCTGATCGCCGTCGCGGCACTGTTCCTTCTGGAATTGCGGGATTGAAGGTATTGGATCCGCTTTCGTGTGCACTGACGCAGCGGAGCGTCTTGCATGACGCTTGCGGAAAGCTAAAGTCGGCGCCGGATTTTCCTGCAAGCCCGGCCATGCCCGGGTCATCAATTCCCGGGGAGTGTGTCATGACCAAATCGAAACTGCTGCTGGCGGGCCTGCTTGCCCTCGCCCTGGCGCCCGTTGCCGCCATCGCGCAGGCGCTTCCCGATCTCGGCGGCAAGAAGGTGGTGGTGGTCACCGAAAACGCCTATCCGCCGCTGCAGTTCATCGACGCCAAAACCGGCAAGCAGATCGGCTGGGAATATGACGCGATGAACGAGATCGCCAAGCGGCTCAATTTCACGGTCGAGTACCAGAACACCTCTTGGGACGCGATGATCCAGGCGGTTTCCGACAACCAGTACAACATCGGCATGACCGGCATCACCATCAAGGACGACCGCAAGGAAAAGGTGGATTTCTCCGACCCCTATATGCGCTCGGAACAGTTCATGCTGGTGCGCGGCGACGAAAGCCGCTTCACCGACGCCAAGACCTTCGGCGCCTTCAAGGACGGGCTGGTCGGCGCGCAGGCCGGCACCACGCCCTTCTACACCGCCGTCTACAGTGTGCTCGACGGCAATGAGCAGAACCCGCGCATCAAGCTGTTCGAGACGTTTGGTGCGACGGTGCAGGCGCTGAAGTCCGGCGACGTCGATGTCGTGCTGACCGACGGCACCGCAGGCAAAGGCTATGTCGATGCTTCCGAAGGCAAGCTGAAGTTGATCGGCGGACCGCTCGGCACCGAGGATTTTGGCTTTATCTTCCCGAAGGGTTCGGATTTGGTGAAGCCAGTCAACGCGGCCATCGCGGCGCTCAAGGCGGACGGGACGCTCGATGCGCTGAACAAGAAATGGTTCCTTGACTACAAGATGGGGCAGTAGGCCCTGTTGTCGCTTTCGTCAGTCGCAAACGCCGATAAACAGGCGTGGTTGGCAAAGCTGCCAATCTCCCCCCTTGCGGGGGAGATGCCCGGCAGGGCAGAGGGGGGTGTGAAGGATCGCGACGTTTCGATCTCGAGCTTTTCCAAAGAGAATCCAGGCAGAGGCCGTGGCTGTGATCGGTTGACAGGCTGGAGGGACAGCACCCCCCTCTGTCCTGCCGGACATCTCCCCCGCAAGGGGGGAGATTGGCTGCTCTTGCGAAGGCAGCCGTTCACCAGCGTTGGGAATTGATGCCCCCTGCCTCAACCTCCAAAGCCGACTTCCCTTGGTGGCTCGTCGTTGCCGTAACCATCGCGATCGCGGTGGCCGTCTTCGTCGCCACCAGCAAACTCTATACCCAGGTTTTCGCCACCGTCGCCAAGGGCATCGGCATCACCATCTTCGTCACCGTGATCGCCTTCGTGCTGGCGTCAGTCATTGGCCTCGGCGTTGCACTGATGGGAATGTCGGGTTCACGTTTGATGCGCCAGATCGCGCGCTTCTATGTCGAGATCATCCGCGGCGTGCCGATCCTGGTGCTGTTGTTCTGGATCGCCTTTGCCGGTGCTCCGGCTTTCGTCGCGGGCTGGAACGCGCTGACCGCGCCGCTGCAGAGTGCCGGCCTGTTCGGCGAGCTGCTGGTGCGCGACGTGTCGCTGTTGTGGCGCGCCATCATGGCGCTGACCATCGGCTATTCGGCCTTCATCTCGGAGGTCTTCCGGGCCGGCATCCAGTCGGTAGAGAAAGGCCAGATCGAGGCGGCGAAGGCACTCGGGCTGAGCCGCGCGCAACGCTTCCGGCTGATCGTGTTTCCGCAAGCGATCCGCACCATCCTGCCGCCGCTCGGCAATGATTTCGTTGCTCTGGTCAAGGATTCCTCGCTGGTCTCGGTGCTCGGCGTGGCCGACATCACCCAGATGGGCAAGGTCTACGCTGCCGGCTCGTTCCGCTTCTTCGAGACCTATTCGATAACAGCCTATATCTATCTCATCCTCACCGTCGGCCTGTCGCTGGCGCTGCGGGCGCTGGAACGGCGACTGCGCCGTCAGCACGAGGAATAGTTTTTCGGCGAAGACAGCGTTACGATCCCCGGTGTTCTCGTTGAGGAGGTCCCATGATCGTCGACAAAGCCAATGCGGCGCTGGATTCCGTCTACACGGCCGATACGCCGGAAGCATTGGCTGAGGCGTATGCCGCATGGGCCGCGACCTATGACAGCGAAACCGCGTCGCTCGGCTATCTCCTGCCGTTTCTGATCACCGCCTGGGTGGCGCGCCATGTGCCGGCGGGCGATGGATCGTTGCTCGATGCCGGCTGCGGCACCGGCCTGTCGGGTCCGTCGCTGAAGGCGCTGGGCTACCACGACATTGCCGGGCTCGACCTTTCCGACGACATGCTGAAGATCGCCGGCAGCCTCAATGCCTATAGCGAGTTGAAGCAGGCGATGCTCGGCGGTCCGCTGCCGTGGCCGGATGGCCATTTCCGCGCCTTCTTCTCGACCGGCGTGTTCACCATCAGCCATGCGCCGGCGTCTGGTCTGCATGAGTTGGTGCGCATCACCCGAAAGGGCGGGCATGCGATCTTCACCGTGCGCGACCAGGTGTTTGAGAACGGCGGCTTTCAGGTCGTGTTCGACGAACTGGAACAGATGAAAAAATGGCGGCCGGTCGAGCAAAGCCCATGGTTCCGCTGCTATGCGATCGCCGAGCCGGATGCGTTGGTGAAGACGTTTGTGTTCGAAATCCTGTAGCGGAGTGAAGCCTGGTCTTAGACATCCAAGCACCTAGCGGCTGGAACTATGTGCAAGTAAGAGCGTTGCGAAAGCGTGGGGTTGCGCCCGGCCTCATTGCGAAAGCGGGCTATGGCGCGGCCAGTCATTCCGCGCAGGAGGAGGGTTGAATGGCGTCCGTCCGTTATATCGTTGCAGACGTAGACAAGGCGGTACAATTTTACCGAGACAATCTCGAATTCAAGATCGAAATGCACAATCCCGGCAAGTTCGCAGCGCTGCTTCTCGATGATCTTACCCTGTATCTCAGCGCTCCAGGTGCGGGAAGCGGTGGTCAGGCCGGAGGTGATCCGGAGCCAGGCGGGTGGAACAGGTTCATGGTCGTAACCAAGGGGCTGGATGACCTGATCAACCGGTTGCGCGCGGCCGACGCGACGTTCCGCGGGAACATCAGCGATGGCGGTGCGGGCCGGGCTATTCTGCTTGAAGATCCATCGGGCAACGTTATCGAGCTGTTCGAATTCAAGAAGGACAGACAGTGATCTCCCCATTTCGTGGGACCGAGGAACCTAGGTTCCGCAAAGGCACGCAATTGCCGAAAAGCCAAAACATTGATATGAGCCACGCCATGGAAGAGCTTTTTGGCGATCCGGCCTACAAGGGATTCGTGCTGCAGGATAGAAAACGCCTGCCGTCGCGCTTCTCCGCGCGCGTGTCCGGGGCGCTGACCAGCCGACTACCCTAGGCCGGCCTGTCCAGGTCGTTTCGCCGGGCCGAAAGTCGGGCGTCTGCTCTTTCCCATTCTCATATCGACGGATTTACGCACATGAGCGCACCGCGCACCCTCTACGACAAGATTTTCGACGACCATGTCGTCGACCGCCAGGACGACGGCACCTGCCTGCTCTACATCGACCGCCATCTCGTCCATGAGGTGACCAGCCCGCAGGCGTTCGAAGGCTTGCGCATGACCGGCAGAAAAGTCCGGCATCCGGAAAAGACGCTGGCCGTGGTTGACCACAACGTCTCGACCTCGCCCGAGCGCAAGTTCGGCATCAAGAACGAGGAAAGCCGCATCCAGGTCGAGGCGCTGGCCAAGAACGCCAAGGATTTCGGCGTCGAATATTATTCCGAGAACGATATCCGCCAAGGCATCGTCCACATCATCGGCCCCGAGCAGGGTTTCACCTTGCCCGGCATGACCATCGTCTGCGGCGACAGCCACACCTCGACGCACGGTGCTTTCGGCGCGCTGGCGCACGGCATCGGCACGTCCGAGGTCGAGCATGTGCTGGCGACGCAGACGCTGATCCAGCGCAAGGCCAAGAACATGCTGGTGCGCGTCGATGGCCAGCTGCCGGAAGGCGTCACCGCCAAGGACATCATCCTGGCGATCATCGGCGAGATCGGCACTGCCGGCGGCACCGGCTACGTCATCGAATATGCCGGCGAGGCGATCCGAGCGCTGTCGATGGAAGGCCGCATGACGATCTGCAACATGTCGATCGAAGGCGGTGCGCGCGCCGGCCTGATCGCCGCCGACGAGACCACCTTCGCCTACGTCAAGGACAAGCCGCGCGCCCCGAAGGGGGCGGCCTGGGATGCGGCACTCGAATACTGGAAGACGCTGCAGTCCGACGAGGGCGCACATTTCGACAAGGTGATCGTGCTCGACGCGGCCAAGCTGCCGCCGATCGTTTCCTGGGGCTCGTCGCCCGAGGATGTCGTGTCGGTGCAGGGCATCGTGCCGAACCCGGAAGACATCACCGATGAAAACAAGCGCACCTCCAAGCAGCGCGCGCTCGACTATATGGGCCTGACGCCGGGCACCAAGATCACCGATATCTCGCTCGACCGCGTTTTCATCGGCTCCTGCACCAATGGCCGTATCGAGGATCTGCGCGCCGTCGCCAAGGTGGTCGAAGGCAAGACGGTCAGCCCGCATGTCGATGCGATGATCGTGCCGGGCTCCGGCCTGGTCAAGGAACAGGCGGAAGCCGAAGGCCTCGACAAGATCTTCATCGCCGCCGGCTTCGACTGGCGCGAGCCGGGCTGCTCGATGTGCCTCGCCATGAACGACGACCGGCTGAAGCCGCATGAGCGCTGCGCCTCGACCTCGAACCGCAATTTCGAGGGACGCCAGGGTTTCAAGGGCCGCACCCATCTGGTGTCGCCGGCGATGGCGGCGGCGGCGGCGATCGCCGGCCACTTCGTCGACATCCGCGAGTGGAAATAGCGCTAAAGCTCCAGCTTCGAATGCAAACCAGACCCCGGACCGCTTTGCGGTTCCGGGGTCTTTTTCACCCAGTTCGCCCACATATTCGTCGTCGCTTAACCGCTTGTTTGCGCTTGCTCTCTAAGGTCTTCCCCGACGTAAGCGGGGAAATCACAGTCGTTTGGACACGGGTCTGCTCATAGCACTGCTCAACCCGACGATAGCGTTGGCGCTCGGCGCCGCGTTCCTCGTGCTATGGTCCTATCAACGCCATCGTCCCTATCTGGCCGTGCTGGCGATCAGCTACAGTCTCTCGGCAGTCGGCTTCCTGCTGCAGTATTTCACCTTGCCCATCGGCATGCCGCTAACCAAGCTGGCGTCGAACATCTGCTTCACCATCGCCGGCTGCTGTCTGTCCAGCGCCATCGTCCACCGCTATGGCCGCAAGGTGCCCTATGTGGGGATCGGCCTGCTGGCGGGCGGCGGCCTGGCCTCATTGAGCTGGTTCCTGTTCGTCGCGCCGGATCTCACCTGGCGCATCCTGGCGATGAATTTCGCTTTCGGCGGGATCAGCCTTCTGGTCGCAGCCGAACTGCGCCCGGTGCGCAACAACGGCCCGACCGAGAAAATCCTGTTCGTGCTGTCGCTGCTGTCGAGCGTCAACTTCTTCGTGCGCACCCTTATCGTCGTCGTCGCGCACGGGCCCTTCACCAGCTATGACGGGTTCTATGGCTCGTCATACTGGACGACGGCGCTGCTGTCGCACGCGCTGCTGTCGCTGCTCATCGCATTGTGCCTGTTCTCCGCCGCGGCACTCGACGTGATGAAAGCGCTGAAGACCGAGACCTATACCGACCCGCTGTCGGGCCTGCTGAACCGGCGTGGTTTCGAGGAGCGAGGCATGCTGCTTCTGCGGCAATGCGCCACGGCCCGCTTCCCGGTCGCGCTGGTGCTGGCCGACCTCGATCATTTCAAGGCGCTCAACGATGTGCACGGGCATGCGGCGGGCGATCGCGTGATCGCCGACTTCGCCGCCAAGCTTCGGTCGGCGGCGGGCGCGCGCGGCGTGGCCGGGCGTATCGGCGGCGAGGAATTCGCCGTGCTGCTGCCGCTCAGCGACCTCGGCGCCGCGCGGCTGTTCGCCGAGGCGGTGCGCACGCTCTATTCGGCTGGCCACGTCGATGGGCTTCCCCCTGGCACGAAGGTGACAGCCAGCTTCGGCGTGGCGGCACGCAGCGGCGACGAGGCGCTGGAGCCGCTGATGCGCCGTGCCGACGACGCGCTCTACAAGGCCAAGAAAAACGGCCGCGACAGCGTGCGCATGTCCTATGAGCGGCCGGAAACGGCGTTCGTGCCGGAACCGCTCAAGACCGGCTGAATCCTGTCCGGCCGAGTTGGCGTTAACGTCTTCTTCGCCCGTCGATGCTTAGCTGTCGGCGCGGGTGCGGGAAGAACATGAGCGGCGCCAACTTCATCCTGTTGATCAATTTGTCGGTTGCCGGCCTGCTGGCGGCATCCTTCATGGCGGTCGCGGTTCACGATGTCGGCCGCGCGCCAGCGCGCTGGCTGGCGTTCGGCTACCTGTTGGGCATGGCCTATTTCGCCATCGAATTCAGCATCCCCGCCTTCGACAATGCGCGCCCAGTGGTCGTTGCCGCTTTCGCGGTGTTCATGGGCGCCACCATCGCCTTCAATGGCGGGCTGGCGCACAAATACGGCGTGGCGCCACCCTGGACGCCGATCCTGTTCTTCCTGGGCGCCACGACCACAGCTGTGTATTTCGTGCAGGATTTGCCGCGCCAGTCGCTGATCCGCACGATGGCCTACCAGCTTCCTTATGCGGTCATGCAGTTCGTCGGGCTGACCATCGTCTGGTCGTCGAGGCAAAGGCACGCCCGTCTCGACCGCATCCTGATGGCAGTGCTGGCGGCCAGCGGCCTTCAGTTCGCCTCGAAGCCCTTCATCGCGCATGCGCTTGGCGGCTGGGGCGCCAACCCGCAGGCCTATCTGCAAAGCAGCTATGCGCTGGTGTCGCAATCGCTCGGCACCGTCTTCGGCCTGGCGCTGGCGCTGTTGATACTGGCCATCCTGGTTCGCGACGTGCTCGCCGAGGTGACATCGAAGTCGGAGACGGACACGCTTTCGCGCCTGCTCAACCGCGGCGGCTTCACTCGTCAGGCAGAGTTGGCGGTGCTGGGCGCGGCGCGGCAAGGCGCGCCGGTCGCCCTGGTCATCGCCGACCTCGATCACTTCAAGAGCGTCAACGACAGTTTCGGCCATGCATCCGGCGATCGGGTGATCGAGACGTTCGCGGGCTTCCTGCGCGGGGCCGCCGCTGGCCACCATGTCGCCGGCCGCATCGGTGGCGAGGAATTCGCCATCATGCTGCCGGGGACCAATCTTGCCGCCGCCCGGCTGTTCGCCGAGGGCACGCGCAGCGCTTTCGGTGCGCTGCCCATCGACGGATTGCCGACGGACAACCGCTGCACCGCGAGCTTCGGCGTCGCCGAACTTCATCCGAGCGAAGACTTTGCCGATCTGATGCGGCGCGCCGACCAGGCGCTCTATCAGGCGAAGAATGCCGGGCGCGATTGCGTACGCGTCTCGGCCGGGCCGGCCGGCACCTGGTCGTCAGCCGCAATGGAAGCTAGCGGCAGGGGCTGAGCTCGGGCATCTCGCCGTCGGAGAGGCCGTACATATAGGAGCGGCCCTTCACGAACACCGGCGGCCGGTAGCAATCGCTGTAGCCTGATATCTCGTCGGCCTCGTTCTCGTAGATCACCTTGGGCTGGCCGGCGCTGGTGTAGTCGGACAGTTGCTTGGCCAGCCTGCCTTCGCCGACGAGGATGCGCTTGTAGCCGGCGGCGCTGTCGATGACGAGATTGCCGAAAGAATCGGCGTAGACGCGATCCTGATGACGTGCTCCGGCAAGCGCTGGCGCTGCCAGACCGGCGACCGAGGCCGCCACTATGAGCGCCGCAAGGCGCGATCTGCCCGAATTCGAACGCATGGCGTCCTCCGTGTCTTGAGGAAGGCCTCCTCGACTCAGAAATTAACGCTTTCTTAACCTTTGTTAAGAGGCAGACGCAGCCTCGCTGCGATGTCTCGGTGAACATGGTTAATATCCGTTAATATCCGACTGGATGGAAAACCCGGTGGCCATCATTCGGCCATGCTTGGCCGCACCATCGCGGCCGGCGTTCGTCTCTGCGTCGGGATGACCTTGATCTTGGCAAAGCATCGTGGCTGATGTGCCGCGCGGGAGGACAGCATATGGCGCTACGCCGGACGTTTCGGGTGTCCGTTTTCCCGTTGCTTGTTATCGTTGCTGCCTGTGTGCCGCAGGATGGCGCGCCGAAGGCGGCCAATACCGTCCCGCCTGCGCCAGCTCAGCAGTCCATCGCTGCCGGGGCGCCCCCGGGCGCTGCAACCAAGATCACCACCGACCTTACTGCGCCGCGCTCCGGCATAGGCACGGCCACCTACAGATGCGGCAATAACGGCATGATTGCCATCCAAAATCTCGGCACGTCGTTGCGTGTGGTCGGGTCCGACGGCGCGACCGAGGAGTTTGCGGCGTCGCCTGCCAACCAGAGCAGCCGCTACCAGGCGGCCACGCATGACGCAATCGTGATCGACGGACGCGAGGCGCTGGTGATGAAGAAGGGGTCGACGCCGCAGACCTGCAAACGCTAACGCTAATCTCAACATAGCTGGGCCCTAGGCCAGACATGCTGCACTGCAGGATATCGAACCGGCTTCGGGTCATGGGCGCCTAATCGATTGAAGCCGCAGCCTGCCTTTTAGTCAGACTAAATTACGTTTTCGAAACAGTTTTCCGGCTTTGACGCGGTGCAAAAAGAGCATTAGAAACCGGCTGTCCGAAGTCGCAACCGGAAGCGGCAATGCCGCATTTCCACATGAGACAGGAGACGCCGAACTGGGGGAGCCATGAGCAAATCACCAGCCACCCGCGCCAGACCTCTTTCGCCGCACCTTACGGTGTACCGGCCGCCGATCACCATGACGATGTCGATCATCCATCGCATCACCGGTGGGGCGCTGTATTTCGGCACGCTGCTGGTCGCGCTGTGGCTGATGGCGGCGGCAAGCTCGCAGGCGACCTTCGACTGGGTCAACTGGGCGTTCGGCACCTGGCTCGGCCGGCTTATCCTATTCGGCTACACCTGGGCGCTGATGCATCACATGCTGGGTGGCGTGCGCCATCTGGTCTGGGACACCGGCGCCGGCCTCGAGAAGCACACGGCCTCGAAAATCGCCTGGGCGACGCTGGCTGGCTCGATCCTGCTCACGCTGCTGATCTGGATCGCCGGCTACATGGCGCGGGGAGCCTGATCATGAGTGGCAACAACACGGATATGCGCACGCCGATGGCGAAGGTTCGCGGCCTCGGTTCCGCTCGCGAGGGCACCGAACATTTTTGGCGCCAGCGCCTGACCGCAATCGCCAACATCCCGCTGATGCTGTTCTTCGTTGGTTTCCTGATCGCACTCAACGGCGCCGACTATGAGCATGTGCGGGCAGCCCTTGCCAATCCTTTCGTGGCGCTGGTGATGGCCCTGGTGCTTATCTCCGGGCTCACCCATATGCGCCTCGGCATGCAGGTGATCATCGAGGATTACGTGCATGGCGAGGGCATGAAGCTGGCGCTGATCGCGCTCAGCACATTTTTCACCATAGCGGTCGGCGTCGCCTCGATCTTCGCCCTGCTCAAGCTGACATTCGGAGGCTGAGTTGGCCAAGGACGCAAAACAAGCCAACAGCGCTGGCTACACTTATGTCGACCACAAGTTCGACGTTGTCGTCGTCGGCGCCGGCGGTGCCGGCCTGCGCGCCACGCTCGGCATGGCCGAACAGGGCCTGCGCACCGCCTGCATCACCAAGGTCTTCCCGACCCGCTCGCACACGGTGGCGGCGCAAGGCGGCATTGCCGCTTCGCTTGCCAATATGGGCCCCGACAATTGGCAATGGCATCTCTTCGACACCGTCAAGGGGTCGGACTGGCTGGGCGACATCGACGCACAGGAATACATGGTCCAGCAGGCGCCCGCCGCTGTCTACGAGCTCGAACATTACGGCGTGCCGTTCTCGCGCACCGAAGAGGGCAAGATCTATCAGCGGCCGTTCGGCGGTATGATGATGAATTTCGGCGAAGGCCCGCCGGTGCAGCGCACCTGCGCCGCCGCCGACCGCACCGGCCATGCCATGTTGCACACGCTTTACGGCCAATCGCTGAAGCACAACGCGCAGTTCTTCATCGAGTATTTCGCGCTCGACCTGATCATGGAGCCGGACGGCACCTGCACCGGTGTCGTCGCCTGGAACCTCGATGACGGCACCATCCACCGCTTTTCGGCCAAGATGGTGGTGCTGGCGACGGGCGGCTATGGCCGCGCCTATTTCTCGGCCACTTCGGCGCATACCTGCACCGGCGACGGCGGCGGCATGGCCGCACGCGCCGGCCTGCCGTTGCAGGATATGGAGTTCGTGCAGTTCCATCCGACCGGCATCTACGGCGCCGGCTGCCTGATCACCGAGGGCGCGCGCGGCGAGGGCGGCTATCTCGTCAATTCCGAGGGCGAGCGCTTCATGGAGCGCTATGCGCCGTCGGCCAAGG
Organism: Mesorhizobium sp. M0496; assembly: GCF_040321205.1. Classification (NCBI taxonomy): domain Bacteria; kingdom Pseudomonadati; phylum Pseudomonadota; class Alphaproteobacteria; order Hyphomicrobiales; family Phyllobacteriaceae; genus Mesorhizobium; species Mesorhizobium sp. M0496. The sequence goes on from NZ_JAMYRC010000014.1 coordinate 47,992, forward strand.
ATCTTGCCTCACGCGACGTCGTCTCGCGATGCATGACACTGGAAATCCGCGAAGGCCGCGGCGTCGGCCCGAAGAAGGACCATATTTTTCTCCATCTCGACCATCTTGATCCGGCCGTGCTGCATGAGCGGCTGCCTGGCATTTCGGAATCGGCAAAAATCTTCGCCGGCGTCGATCTGACCAAGGAGCCGATCCCCGTGCTGCCGACGGTGCACTACAATATGGGCGGCGTGCCGACCAACTATTGGGGCGAAGTGCTCAATCCTACCGCCAAAAACCCGGACCAGGTGTCGCCCGGACTGATGGCTGTCGGCGAGGCCGGCTGCGCCTCGGTGCATGGTGCCAACCGGTTGGGCTCGAACTCGCTGATCGATCTTGTGGTGTTCGGCCGCGCGGCGGCGATCCGGGCCGGCCAGGTGATCGACCGCAAGTCGGCAATCCCTTCGCCCAATGAAGCCTCGGTCGAAAAGATCATGGATCGCTTCGACCGGCTGCGCCACGCCAATGGCTCGACGCCGACGGCGGTGTTGCGCGAAAAGATGCAGAAGGCGATGCAGGACGACGCGGCGGTGTTCCGCACGCAGGAATCGCTGGACAATGGCTGCAAGCGCATTTCGCAGATCTGGGGCGAGCTCAACGACATAAAAGTGGTCGACCGCTCGATGATCTGGAACTCCGACCTTGTCGAAACGCTGGAGCTGGAAAACCTGATGGCCAACGCCATCACCACGGTCCATGGCGCCGCGGCGCGCAAGGAAAGCCGTGGCGCGCACGCACGCGAGGACTTTTCGGCGCGCGACGACAAGACCTGGCGCAAGCATACGCTGGCCCGGCTCAACGCGGCCGGCAAGGTGACGCTCAGCTATCGGCCGGTGCACACCGAACTGCAGCTCAAGGAAGCCGAGGGCGGTATCAACCCGGCCAAGATCGCGCCCAAGGCCAGGGTGTATTGACGATGGCGCCGGCGGCTTCGGGATATTCCGGCACGCCCCTTCCGGCCAAGCTCGGCCTGAAGGACGGCATGATGGCCGCCTTCATTGCGCTCCCCGATGACCTCAGCGATCTCACTGAGGCCGTTGACTTCGCTCAAGTCGACCGGCTGGCCGATTGGTCTGATATTTCGGGAACGATCCTGAAATACGATGCGGTCCATGCCTTCACCCGGCAACGCGCCGAGATCGAGGATCGCCTCGGCGATGTCGAGGCGGCGATCAAGCGCGACGGCATGGTCTGGGTCTCCTGGCCGAAGAAAGCTTCGAAGGTGGCCACCGACGTCACCGAGGGCGTCGTCCGCGCCGAGGCGCTGAAGCGCGACCTCGTCGACGTCAAGGTGGCCGCCGTCAATGAAATCTGGTCCGGGCTGAAGCTCGTCATCCGAAAGGACCTGAGGTAATGGTCGAACTGACACTCCCCAAGAACTCTCAGATCAAGGCGGGAAAAACCTGGCCGAAGCCGGAAGGCGCCACCAATCTGCGCGAATATCGCATCTACCGCTGGTCGCCGGACGATGACGAGAACCCGCGTATCGACACCTATTTCGTCGACATGGACGATTGCGGGCCGATGGTGCTCGACGCGCTGCTCTGGATCAAGAACAAGATCGACCCGACGCTGACCTTGCGCCGCTCCTGCCGCGAAGGCATTTGCGGCTCCTGCGCCATGAACATCGACGGCTCCAACACGCTGGCCTGCACCAAGGGCTGCGACGACATTTCCGGCGCCGTCAAGGTCTACCCGCTGCCGCATATGCAAGTGGTCAAGGATTTGGTGCCCGACCTCACCAATTTCTACGCCCAGCACGCCTCGATCCAGCCGTGGCTGAAGACGGTGTCGCCGGAGCCGGCCAAAGAGTGGCTGCAAAGCCATGAGGACCGCGAGAAACTTGACGGGCTCTACGAGTGCATCCTGTGCGCCTGCTGCTCGACGTCATGCCCAAGCTATTGGTGGAATGGCGACCGCTATCTCGGCCCGGCAACGCTTTTGCAGGCCTATCGCTGGCTGATCGATAGCCGTGACGAGGCCACGGGCGAGCGGCTCGACAATCTCGAAGACCCGTTCCGGCTCTATCGCTGCCACACCATCATGAACTGCGCGCAGACCTGCCCCAAGGGGCTCAACCCGGCCAAGGCGATCGCCGAGATCAAGAAGATGATGGTTGAGAGAAGGGTCTAGGCGGCAGGTTGGTTGCCGGCGCGAGCAAATCCAATGAGCGATGATCTTCCAATTCTTTCCCCCGTCGAGGCGCGCATCCTCGGCTGCCTGATCGAGAAGAAGGAGCTGACGCCGGATGTCTATCCGCTGACGCTCAATGCAGCACTGGCCGCCGCCAACCAGAAGACGGCGCGGGAACCGGTGATGGCGCTGGAACAGGCCGAGGTGCACCGGGGCCTGAAGCTGCTCGAACAAAAGGGACTGGTGCGGCAGATGTTCGGTTCGCGCGTCGAGCGCTACGAGCACCAGATGGCGCAGCGCTTCTCGCTGACCACGCCGCAGACCGCTTTGATCGGCCTGCTGTTGCTGCGCGGGCCGCAGACGGCACATGAACTGCTGGCGCGGAGCGAGCGTATGGCGCGGTTCTCATCGATCGAAGATCTGCGCGCCGAACTCGATATGCTGATCGGCCGCCGACCGCCACTCATCCAGGAAATCCCGCGCGGACCAGGCCAACGCGAGGACCGCTACGTGCATCTCCTCAGCGGCCCGGTGGACGTTGCAGCCCTTTCGGCGCAGCGGAGTGCATCGGCCCTGCCTGCTTCCGATCTGGAGGCGCGGTTGGAGGCGCTGGAGCAGGAAGTCGCCGCACTTCGCGCCCGGCTAGACGTGCTGGGCGCGTAGGCCCCCCGGCGCACACCTGAGCGTTCGCCGGGTCTTCACGCCAGATGCAGCGTTCTCAGCCGAGCCTGGCGTCGAGCGATACGTTTATGGCGCCGAGCGCTTTCGAGACCGGACATCCGGCCTTGGCCTTTTCGGCCAGTTCGCCAAATTTCGCGGCATCGATGCCCGGCACCTTGCCGACCACCGTGAGGGCGCTGCCGGTGATCCCCGTGCCGGGAACCAGCGTCACCACCGCCTTGGCGTCGAGTTCGGTGGCGGGCGTGCCGTTCTCGGCCAGGAAATGCGAGAACTGCATGGCAAAGCAGCCGGCGTGCGCCGCCGCGATCAGCTCTTCCGGGTTGGTGCCGGATTTGCCGCTTTCGTCCTCGAAGCGTGCCTTGAACGAATAGGGCGTGCCCTTCAGGGTTCCGCTCTGGGTGTCGAGCGTGCCCGTGCCCCCCTTCAGATCGCCTTTCCAGACGGCGTTTGCGGTGCGGTCCATGAATTCCTCCTTGGTTGTCGTGACTGGGGTTGCCGCGGCTGGTTGCTGGGGGGCCCCGGCGTCCGGTCAACTATAGCGCGCGCCGACGCGAAGGCCACTGGGCTCTTTGAACCATTGCGGGCAGAGCCAAATTCTTTTTGAAAAAAACGCGTGCAAAAATGTCGACTTCGGTCTGCCTCGCCCGTCCTGCGGGCGGCCAACGGATTTGTGGCCGGATGGAGGTTCACATGGACAATCTGTTTTTCGCACCGTGGAAAGGCGCAGGCCGCAAGGCCGGGCGACGAGAAGACTTCTGGCTGCATCCGCCGGCGTCCGGCTTTGGCCGGCTTCTGGCGGCGGTTGCCATCATCGGCATCGCGGCATGTCTTCTCGACCATGCGGCGGCGGTCAAGCGCAACGCTGACACCTTCGTCGCCGCATCCTATGGTTCGACGCTACAAGGGAGATGGAAATGAAATATGTCTGTCTGGTCTATGGTGAGGAAAAGGACCTCCATGCCATGACGCCGGAGCGTCTGGCCAAGCTCGATGCCGATTCGATGGCTCATGACCGTTCGTTGGATCAGCGTGGGATACTGATCATCGCCCAAGCGCTGCAATCGGTGAAAACGTCGAAGACCCTTCGCAGGCGCAAGGGCAAGAGCCTGATCACCGACGGCCCGTTCGCCGAAACCAAGGAGCAATTGCTCGGCTTCGTCATGATCGAGGCTGACAATCTTGACCAGGCGCTGGAGATCGCGGCCGAGATTCCGCTGGCTGAAATCGGCACTATCGAGGTGCGCGCGATCTACGATGTGCCGGGGTCATAGAGTTCCTTCGTCGCCCGTCGTCTGGAGCGGCGGCTTCGTGGGAAGCGCCTGATGGAGGGGCCGAGGTTCTTCGCCGGGCGTAACTCTTGCGTGTTGAAGCAACGCAAGAGTTCTCCTATCGTTGATGGGATTTTTGGGGGATGTCGGCATGCCGTTCGTGATTGCTGTCCTTGGCGTGTTGGGCGCGGCGGCGTTCTGGTGGTACCGGATGAAGGCCATGAACGAGGCCGCGCGCGACGTTGCCGATGTCATCGGCCGGGTCCAGGGTTCGGTGCGCCGCAAGAAGCTGCGCAAGCAGGCGGCTTTGTCGCCGCTGACGGCGATCGATGATCCGGTGGTGGCCGCCGCGACGCTCATTACCGCCATCGTCTCCGAGAATGGGCCGATCCTGCCGCAGCGCGAGGCTGTCATTCGCGCGGTGATTTCCGAGATTGCCGACAAGAAGAAAACGGACGAAGCGGTGGTCTATGCCAAATGGGCCGCGGCACAGATCGACGACACCACGATCGTTATCGACAAGCTGGCGCCGTTCCTGCGCGAACGCCTCGATGTCGCCGAGCGCAACGACCTGCTGCAGATGGTCAACCGCGCCGCCCAAGGCGGCGAGAAACGCCTCGAGATATCCGATCAGCGCATACTGCGGCTGCGGCAGAAGCTCGGCTTCGAAGTCAATTGAGCGACAGCGTTCAGATCGCCTCGCCCTTCAACAGTCTTGGCGTGCCGGCGGACAGGCCCGATGCCTGGCGGATAAAAAACTCCTTCAGGCGCGGCATGCGTTCGACCAGGCCGAGGCCAATGTCGCGGACGGTGCGCAGCGGGCCGATGTCGTTGGAAAACAGCCGGTTCAGCACGTCCGTCGTGATGCCCATCTGCACCGTGTCGAAGCGGCGCCACTGCTGGTAACGTTCGAGCACGTCGAGCGCGCCGATGTCTTGGCCGAGCCGGTCGGCCTCGACGATCACCTCGGCAAGTGCGGCGACATCCTTGAAGCCGAGATTGAGACCCTGGCCGGCGATCGGGTGGATGCCGTGCGCGGCGTCGCCGGCGAGCGCGATGCGCGGCGCGACGAAGGCACGCGCGATGGTGAGGCCGAGCGGCCAGGCGCGCGGCTTGTCGGCAACGCGGATTTCGCCGAGCCTCAGGCTAAAACGCTGTTCGAGCTCGTGCTCGAAGACGAGGTCGTCGCCGGCCACCAGCTTCTCGGCATCTTGCGTGCGCTCGACCCAGACGATCGACGAGCGGTTGGTGCCGTCTTCGTCCGGCTTGAGCGGCAGTGTGGCGAAAGGGCCGGCGGGAAGGAAATGTTCTTCGGCGCGGCCATTGTGCGGGCGTTCATGCGCCACGGTGCAGACGATGCCGGACTGGCCATATTCCCACTTCACCGTCTTGATGCCGGCCATGTCGCGCAGCTTGGAGTTGACGCCGTCGGCGGCGACCAGCAACCGGGTCTTCAGCGTCGCACCGTCGGCGAGATGCACGGTGATGCCGCTGCCGTTGGTCTCGAAACCCTGCACCGCGACACCTTCGATGATGTCGATGCCGAGTTTCTCCGCGCGAGCCCGCAAGGCGCCGTTCAACGCTTTGTTGGCGACCATATGCGCAAACGGCTCGCCCGGCGCCACTTCGCCGTCGAAGGTCAGGAACACCGGGCGCACCGGATCGGAGGTGCGCGAATCGGTGATGATCATCTCGGTGATCGCCTGGGCCTGCGGCGCGATCTCGGCCCATACGCCGAGCTGGGCGAGCATGCGGCAGGCGGCGGCGGCAATGGCCGAAGCGCGGCCATCCCTTTGCCAGACGCCAGCGGGCGCCGCATCGACGAGAGCGATGGCGAGACCGGGGCGCGCTTGCTTCAGCGATACGGCGCTGGCCAGGCCGACATAGCCGGCGCCGGCGACCAGAACATCGAGTCCAGACTTTGTTTTCGCGCTTGCCCTGATTTTCGCGTCCGCCTTGCGTTCCATCGTCTTCGCTCCTTGCACGCCGGCCGGGTCTTCAACCCTTGACTGCCTGTCCATCCTGTCGGAAACCGCCATAACACTTCTGCGGCGAGGGCGCGAAATATGACGGCAGCCATGGACGAGCTTCTCGGCATTCTCGACCTCGAGAAGCTGGAACACAATCTGTATCGTGGTCGCAGCCCCATGCTCGACTGGCAGCGCGTCTTCGGCGGCCAGACCATCGCGCAGGCGCTGGTCGCCGCGCAGCGGACCGTCGACCCCGATCGCCACGTGCATTCGCTGCACGGCTACTTCATGCGGCCCGGCGATACCAAGGTGCCGATCGTCTACGAGGTCGACCGGATCCGCGACGGCGGCTCCTTCACCACGCGGCGCGTGGTGGCGATCCAGCACGGCCAAGCGATCTTTTCGCTGGAAGCCTCGTTCCAGCAGGACGAGGTCGGTCTCGAGCATCAGGTGCCGATGCCGCAGGATGTTCCGGGGCCGGACACTTTGCTGTCGCAGCGCGAGTTGCTGGGCAAGTTCAGCGAGGCGGTGCCCGAAGGCATCAAACGTTACTGGGAGCGCGACCGGCCGATCGAGATGAAGCCGGTAATGCTGAAGCATTACACCAGCCGCGAAAAGCTGGAGCCGAAGCAGAATATCTGGATCCGCACCACCGGTCCGGTGCGGGCGGATCGCGCCATCCAGTCGGCGGTGCTCGCCTATCTCTCGGACATGACGCTGCTCGACACCTCGACCTTCGCCCATGGCCGCGCCATTTTCGACCGCGACATCCAGGCGGCGAGCCTCGACCATGCCATGTGGTTCCACCGCAGCCATGCACTCGACGACTGGATGCTCTACACGCAGGACAGCCCGTCGACGCAGGGGTCGCGCGGCTTTACACGCGGGTCGCTGTTTGCCCGCGACGGCACGCTGATCGCATCGGTTGCACAGGAAGGGCTGATCCGCCTCAAGCGGTCGCCTACAGAGTAGGCATTTTGCGAAAATTGCCTATCTTTTAAGCAGCTGCAGCGCCGCAGCTGTGAGCATGTTGCATCGGGGCACTCCACAAACTCTTTGTTTACAATGGGTTAACACTCTGCTTCGGCACTTGGCACGGAGCTTGAATCCCCGTGGGCACTCTCCGGCTCTTTGGGATCGGTGAAGGTGTGCAAACGCGGGGGACCGCAACAGCAAAGGGTGAAACCTTATGAAAATCGTGATGGCAATCATCAAGCCGTTCAAGCTCGACGAGGTACGCGAAGCGCTTACCGCCGTCGGCATCCAGGGCCTGACCGTCACCGAAGTCAAAGGCTACGGGCGTCAGAAAGGGCATACGGAAATCTATCGCGGGGCGGAATACGCGGTCAGCTTCCTGCCGAAGATCAAGATCGAAGTCGCGGTCAGTGCCGACATGGTCGACAAGGCCGTCGAGGCCATCACGGCCGCGGCCAAGACCGGCCAGATCGGGGACGGCAAGATCTTCGTTTTCGGCATTGACCAGGCCGTGCGCATTCGCACCGGCGAAACAGACACCGACGCGCTCTGAGCGGCGAAAACGTATTCCAATGGAGAGTTCAATGAACATACCTTCCACCTTGAAGTCAGTGGCGCGCTCCGCGCTGCTTGGCTCGTTCGCGCTCGGAGCATTGGGCACGGTTGCCGCATTCGCGCAGGAAGCGGCCCCCGCCGTCGCTGCGGCAGCGCCAGCAGCGCCGGCTTTCACCGTCGACAAGGGCGACACCACCTGGATGATGATTTCCACCGTGCTGGTGCTGTTGATGACCGTTCCCGGCCTTGCCCTTTTCTATGGCGGCCTGGTTCGCACCAAGAACATGCTGTCGGTGCTGATGCAGGTCTTCACCATCACCAGCGTAGTCATGATCATCTGGGTTTTCTACGGCTACAGCCTCGCCTTCACCCCCGGCAACGCTTTCGTCGGCGGCCTTTCCAAGATGTTTCTCGCTGGCGTCGATGTGACGACGCTGTCGGAAACCTTCACCAAGGGCGTCGCCATTCCTGAACTGGTGTTCGTTGTCTTCCAGATGACCTTCGCCTGCATCACGCCCGCTCTGATCGTCGGCGCCTTCGCCGAACGCGTCAAATTCTCCGCTTTGATCCTTTTCGTTATCCTGTGGGTCACCTTCATCTACTTCCCGATCGCCCACATGGTCTGGTTCTGGGGCGGCCCGAGCGCTTATTCCGACCCGACCGGCCTCATCTTCAGCTTCGGCGCCATCGACTTCGCCGGCGGCACGGTCGTTCACATCAATGCGGGCATTGCCGGCCTCGTCGGCGCGCTGATGATCGGCAAGCGCATTGGCTACAAGAAGGACGTCATGGCGCCGCACTCGATGACGCTGACCATGGTCGGCGCTTCATTGCTGTGGGTCGGCTGGTTCGGCTTCAACGCCGGTTCGAACCTCGAAGCGAACGCCTATGCGGTGCTGGCGATGATCAACACCTTCGTCGCCACGGCAGCGGCGGCAGTGACCTGGATCGTGCTTGAATCGCTGCTGCGCGGCAAAGCCTCCATGCTCGGCGCTGTTTCGGGCGCGGTGACCGGCCTCGTCGCCATTACGCCGGCTGCCGGTTTTGCCGGCCCGATGGGCGCCATCGTGCTTGGTATAGTCGCCACCTTCGTCTGCTACTTCTTCGTCTCGGTGGTGAAGAACACGTTCGACTATGACGATAGCCTCGATGTCTTCGGTGTCCACTGCATCGGCGGCATCATCGGCGCGCTCGGCACAGGCATCCTGGTCAATCCCGCCCTAGGCGGCGCCGGCATCGTCGATTATTCGACGGCCGACTTCGCGGCCAGCTATGCCGGCACGGCCACCCAGCTCCTGGCGCAGGCCAAGGGCGTCCTGGTGACCCTCCTGTGGTCTGGCATCGGCAGCGCCATCCTCTACAAGATCGTCGATATGATCGTCGGTTTGCGTCCGACGGCCGACGCGGAGCGCGAAGGCCTCGACCTCACCTCGCATGGCGAAGCGGCCTATCACTCGTAAGGTCTGTCCGGGGCGGCCTCGGCCGCCCGTATTCTCCCATCCCGTCGTGACGCTCTCGAAAGGAGTTCACGCATTGAGGCCCGGATCACCTCCGGGCCTCTTTTTTTGGCAAACTGTTCCGGCAAGGATGGGCTTGGCGCAATCACGTTCGTGTGATCAAGATTTTTGAGGAAACATCGACCGCATCGGTTCCGAACTGTGGGGACGATCGTCGCTCTGACGCTCGTGCCGAACAACAGGGAAGGAAACCACTCATGAACCTCAAGATTATCGGCCTCGGAGCGCTCGCTCTTGTCATGGTCAGCGGCGCGGCATTTGCGGGTGCTCTCGACGAGCCCGACAACATGGCGCCGTTCTTCACCGATACCGGCATGAAAACCATGAAGCCCAAGGCCGATTTCAAGGCCGCCTTCATGGCCATGCCGATGGAAAAGCAGGAAGCGATGAAGAAGGAATGCAACGATGCGGCGATGAGCAAGCCGCATGCGGAATTCTGCGCCAATGTGCAGGCGCTCGGCGGCGCCAACTGATTTTGCCGCGATCGGGCCGAGGCCCGATCTTTTGTTGTCAAACAAACAATGGCGAGTACGCAGGCCCGCCATTGTTTCGTTAGGGCGGCAGGCCTATCCGCCGGCGCCGTCGTCCATCATGGTGCCTGTCAGCGCCTCATAGGCGCTGCTGCACGTCGCGGAATGGGGGCAATTCCTGACAATCAGCACGGGCGCCATCGTCAGGACCGCGGCGATCAAGATCTGCAGGCCGAGACCAGTCACTCCAAATCTCTTGCCGAAAAGGCCTCTGCACAGAAAATACAGGGTTTGTGCCAGACAGGCTGTGACGAGGATATGCAGGAGCGGCCCGGTCGCTCTGGCAAAGGGCGTGACATAGCCATCCGGGAAGCCCACCATGCCGAGATCGACAAACCAGTGCAGGGCGAGCAGGAGACTGAGCCCTGCCCAGGCCAGAGCCGCCACGCGAAGGAAGACGGATTGCATGCTTCTATCCAAATTGGCCCTTGCGGCGACGTCACGGCGCGTTCTCGGGTCGCTCTCCTCGGTAGCAAGCGGCTCAACCGGCGGTAACGAGGTTTGATCATCTCAACCTCTTATAGTTAATGCGCCCTTAACCTTCCCGCCGATAGTCTGAGACCCGAATCTGCCGGAGTGCGCCATGCACCCCGGCGAGTCCATGACAGACGGGGAAGAGCATGCGTTCAGGGGCTTCAGCACCGCTCGCGCTGGCCGATACGGGGCACGGCATCCAGGCGTTCGCGCGGCGTCAGGTCGGGCGGCTGGTCGGCGCCGGGCTATTCGTGCTGGCGGCCTTCGGCGTCGCCAGCCTTGCCACCTGGAACGTCGCCGATCCGAGCTTTTCCCACGCGACGAACAACACCGTCACCAACGCCATGGGCTATGCGGGTGCCGTGTTCTCCGACCTCGCCATGCAGTTCTTCGGCCTCGCCGCCGTCGCGGCCCTGGTTCCGACGGTGATCTGGGGCTTCCTGCTGTTTTCCGCGCGCGGCGTCGACAGGCTGCCCAAGCGCGGGCTGTCCTGGTTTGGCTTCGCCCTTCTGGCCGCGGCAATGGTCGGCTGCGTGGTGCCGCCCAAGACCTGGCCGCTGCCCACCGGCCTCGGCGGCGTGTTCGGCGACATGGTGCTGAAGATCCCCAGCGTCGTCATCGGCGGCTATCCGACCGGGCTGATCGCCAGCATCATCGCCATCCTGCTGGCCGCGCCCGCGCTGTGGCTCTTCGCCCATGGCTCGGCGCTGATCGGGCGCAAGAACGGCTTTGCCGTCATCGAGGACGAGCCCGCCGCCGATCCGCGTGAGGACGACCTTCTGTTCGACAATGATGAGGACGAAGGCGACGAGGGCATTCTGGCGCTCGGGGCAATTACTCATTGGTGGCTCTCGTTCCGCGCGTGGATGCACCGCCGCGCCGTGCGCCGCAGGCAGGAGCGCGACGAGTACGAGCCGGAGATGGAACAGCGCTCCACCGCCTGGCGGCGCGCCGCGGAACGGGTCGAATCGGCTGAGTTCGCCGAGCAGCGGATGAGCCAGGATGGCCGCGCCCGCGTCGAACCCGAATTCTTCGCCGCCATGGTCAATGACCGCGGCGCCTCGCTCGATCCCGACGATGCCGATATCTTCGAAGCCGATGACGACATGGATTTCGAGCCGGAACAGGAGCCCGTCAGGCGCAACACCGCCAAGGTCCAACCGTTCCGCTCCGATGCCGCCACCCGCGTCGAGGCGCCGGCGCCGCGTCCTGCTCCCGGCGCCCGTGTCCAGCGCGAGGCGCAGACATCGCTGATCGGCTCGGAAAAATTCGAAATGCCGTCGCTGCACTTCCTCTCCGAGCCGAAGAACGTGGTGCGCGACGCCAGCCTGTCCAAGGATGCGCTGGAGCAGAATGCCCGCCTGCTCGAAGGCGTGCTGGAGGATTTCGGCGTCAAGGGCGAGATCATCGCCGTCCGTCCCGGCCCGGTCGTCACGCTCTATGAACTCGAGCCGGCGCCCGGCATCAAATCGTCGCGCGTCATCGGCCTGTCCGACGACATCGCCCGCTCGATGAGCGCCATCGCCTGCCGCGTCGCCGTGGTGCCAGGCCGCAACGCCATCGGTATCGAACTGCCGAACGCCAAGCGCGAGACCGTCTATCTCAGAGAGATTCTGGCCAGCCGCGACTTCGAGACGACGAAGGCCAAGCTGGCGCTGGCGCTGGGCAAAACCATCAATGGCGAGGCGGTCATCGTCGACATCGCCAAGATGCCGCACGTGCTGGTCGCCGGTACCACCGGCTCGGGCAAGTCGGTCGCCATCAACACCATGATCCTGTCCCTGCTCTACCGGCTGACGCCGCAGGATTGCCGGCTGATCATGATCGATCCGAAGATGCTGGAACTCTCGGTCTATGACGGCATCCCGCATCTGCTCACGCCCGTTGTCACCGATCCGAAGAAGGCGGTGGTGGCGCTGAAATGGACCGTGCGCGAGATGGAGGACCGATACCGCAAGATGTCCAAGGTCGGCGTGCGCAACATCGATGGTTTCAACGCCCGCGTCAGCCAGGCCGACAAGAAGGGCGAAAAGATCTCACGCACCGTGCAGACCGGCTTCGACCGCCAGACCGGCGAGGCGATCTACGAGACCGAGAACCTCGATCTCGAGCCGATGCCCTATATCGTGGTCATCATCGACGAGATGGCCGACCTGATGATGGTCGCCGGCAAGGACATCGAGGGTGCCGTGCAGCGCCTGGCGCAGATGGCGCGCGCCGCCGGAATCCATGTCATCATGGCCACGCAGCGCCCGTCGGTCGACGTCATCACCGGTACTATCAAGGCCAATTTCCCGACCCGTATCTCCTTCCAGGTGACGTCGAAGATCGACAGCCGCACCATTCTGGGCGAGCAGGGCGCCGAGCAGCTGCTCGGCATGGGCGACATGCTCTACATGGCCGGCGGCGGCCGTATCCAGCGCGTGCACGGCCCGTTCGTCGCCGATGAAGAGGTCGAGAAGATCGTCGCGCATCTGAAGCTGCAGGGCGTGCCGGAATATCTCGATGCCATCACCGAGGACGATGGCGAGGACGACGACGAGCCGTCCGGCAAGGGCGGTTCCGGCGGCGGTGGCGGCAACAGCAATTTCGAGGATTCCGACGATCCCTACGATCAGGCGGTTTCCGTGGTGCTGCGCGACGGCAAGGCGTCTACCAGCTATATCCAGCGCCGGCTGGGCATCGGCTACAACCGCGCCGCGTCGATCATCGAGAAGATGGAGAAGGAAGGTATCGTCGGCCCGGCCAACCATGCCGGCAAGCGCGAGATCCTGGTGCCGACCGAAGAGGACAAGTTCTGACGCGAAAGCCTGACCCTTGTGACATCCCGGTCCCGCAACCTTGACCTTTCAAGGCGTTGAAGCGACTGAGGGACGCCTGATCCGCCAAACTTCAGCCTAACTGGGGGTCCAAGCACCGCAACAACTCAGGAATCAGATGAGAGTGACCGACATGAAAAATGATCCTTCAGCGCTCAGCAAATTTGCTCCTTCCCGGCGTCAGTTGCTGGGCCTCGGCCTGGCGTTTGCAGGGGCGGCAGCCTTCAACGCGGTGCCCGGCTTCCAGGTGCTGGCTTCGGCGCAGGCGGCCGTGCCGGCCGCGGCACAGAAGATCGCCGACCATTTTTCCTCGGTCAAATCGATGAGCGGCGAATTCGTTCAGTTCGGCCCCAAGGGCGAGCAGACCGGCGGCAAGTTCTTCCTCGAACGGCCGGGCAAGATCCGCTTCAACTATGACGGCTCTTCAAACTTCCGGGTGATTTCAGACGGCAAGTCGGTGGTCATCCTGAACAAGAGGCTCAACACGTCCGATCTCTATCCGCTGTCGAAGACGCCTTTGAAGCTGCTGCTCGACAACAGGATCGACCTCTCCGGCGATCGTGTCAAAAGCGTCAAGCAGGAGGATGACCTCACCACCATACAGCTCGCCGACAAATCGGTGTTCGGCAATTCGAAGATCACGATGATGTTCGATCCGAAAACCTTCGATTTGCGACAGTGGACGATCACCGACGCGCAGGGCAAGGATACAACGGTGATGATCTTCAACACCAAGGAAGGCGTCAGCTTCGCGCCGGACACTTTTGCCATCGACTACACGGCGAACCGCGAACTCAACACCAACAAGTCGCGCTAATGCATGTCGCCCAAAAGTGACCTTTTGGGCGAACGACATGCATAAAAACAATGAGCTAAAGCGGGTCGCCTGAATCCGTTCGGACGCGACACGCTTTTAGGACCAATCGCTCCAATAGCTGTGGAAAGCACCGGGCGGCGCCTTGTTGGGCGTTGCCCGACTTGTCTTTGCGGCTAGTGGCTGGCAGTTTCCCAGACTGACTCCGTCAAAAGGCGTCTTCCCCGTCAGGGCCCATCGGTTCTGGCCGGCCGTACGCTGTCCTGGATTGCCGAATGCCATTTTCCATCGCCACCTGGAACATCAACTCCGTTCGGCTGCGCATGCCGATCGTCGAACGCCTGCTCGTCGAGCATGCGCCTGACGTGCTCTGCCTGCAGGAGACGAAAGTTCCAGACGAGCTGTTTCCCGAAAAAGCCTTTCGCAAGCTCGGCTACGAGCACATCGCCTTCCATGGCCAGAAGGGCTATCACGGCGTCGCGACGGTGGCGCGGCGGCCGATCGAAGTGGTCGAGAAGCGACGCTTTTGCGAGATCGAGGACAGCCGGCACCTCTCGGTGACGGTGCGGGCCGGCGGCAAGACGATCCTGCTGCACAATTTCTACGTTCCGGCGGGCGGCGACGAACCGGATCCCGTCATCAACAGGAAGTTCAAGCACAAGCTCGATTTCGTCGCCGAGATGAATGCCATCCGGGCCGAGCATGACGAGGTGTCCGGCTCGGTGCTGGTCGGCGACCTCAACATCGCCCCGCTCGAACACGACGTCTGGTCGCACAAGCAATTGCTCAACGTGGTCAGCCACACACCGGTCGAGACGGAAAATTTCGAGGCCATGCGCCTCGCCGGCAATTGGGTCGACCTCATGCGGCTCAACGTGCCGCATGAGCAGAAGCTCTACACCTGGTGGAGTTACCGCGCGCAGGATTGGGAAGCGTCGAACCGTGGCCGGCGGCTCGACCATGTCTGGTCGTCGCCAAATCTGGTGCCCAGCTTTTCCGGTTACGAGATCCTGCGCCTGGCGCGCGGCTGGGAGCGCCCGTCGGACCACGTGCCTGTCATCGCTCGGTTCAATCTGGATTAGGTATGTCGATATTCAGGTGAGGCCGGCCTGCAAATGATGGTTTCCTGCGCTTCCGGTGCTCACGGACTCGAATGTCCGCTCCGCTCCGGTTCTCGGAACCCGTCATTTTCGACTCGGCCTGACCTGGAATCTCAACACACCTTACAGCGCGCCTCCGCCAGACGGATTCAAACGGCGCGCTTCAAGTCCTTGTCTTTGCGCGTGTCGTTGTCTCGAAATTGCTGCGGTGACAGGCCTGCCGCGTGACCCAGCAGATAGGGATGGTCGCGGTGGCGCGTCGCCAGCATCCGCTGGGCCGCTTCGATGATTTTCGGCGCCGGGACATTGGCGACCAGGCCGGTTGGACTTACGTGGCGGGACTCGATCACGTCCACGCAGTTGGAAAGCGGCCTCCAACGGGCCATGTTGGCGCCGCCACTGACAATAACCATCGGCGTCATCACGGTCGCCATGAGATGTGCGGCACCGCCTTCGGCGCCAATGTAAAGATCGGCAAACTCTCCGAGCGCCAGCAGAACATCGCTGACATCGACACCCCCGACCGTGCTGGAATCGACAAGCTGCAGCCTTGGCACGCGTTGAGCCAGTTCAGCCATGTCCGGGCCGTCACCCGGGGTTTTCACATAGAGAAGATTTGCCCCGTCGGCGATCATGCTGTCGGAGATCGCGACAACCTGATCCGCCGTCATGCGTTTGCCGCCATCGCCATGCGCCGCGATAACGATCAAGGGCGCATGCTTGCCCTCCGCCAGGCCGCTGGCCGCTGCCCGCGCGGCCGGGGTGGGCTCCAGCCGATGGTCGAAAGGCAACCGTTTCCCCGCAAGTCGCTCGATGAGGCGGTGGTAGCGCCATGCGTTGCGCTCGGGTCGTGCTTCGGACCTTTGGCCAGGGCGCCAGGAAAGAGCGAAAGCCGGAAAGTTTGCTTCATAGGCGATGCCGCGGCCGAGCAGCGAGCCCCAGGTCTGAAGCAGCCAACGCGCCGAGATGCGGAAATCGACAACTGCCAATTGCCCCTTGCCTTTGTGGTGGCTGGCCACCAGACGCGCCAGAGGCGTTCGTACATTGATCGCATCGACGAGGTGGCCGGCATGGCGATCGAGGACATGTTCAAGGGACGACGAGCCGGTGGTTCCGTAGACGATAAAACTATCGGGGAACGCGGTTCTGGCGGCGCGCAAAGCCGGAATCCGGATCAATCCGTCGCCGAACGCGTCGTTGCGGGCATACAGGATGATCGTCTCGAACCGAGCTGGCAGCATGCCTCGCTCCCCCAGGAGCCTGATGGTGGCGGTGCCTGTTAAGCCGCCCGCCTTCGAGGGGTTCTGTAGGATTTCACCTGTTGCCTGTCAACGAACCCCGGTCCTCAGGTCCGGGCAGCGGGCTGGCTTCTCTCCCACTCCGGCCGCAGTTGCGCCATGACCAGCTCGTCGCGGTGCACGCCCTTGAAAAACGCGCTGCCGCGCGCAATGCCCTCAGCCTTGAAGCCGACAGCTTCGTAGGCGCGACGGGCGCGATGATTGTCCGGGAAAAGGCCGATGCAGAGCCGATAGGCGTCGGTCTCGATGAAAACGCGATCGACCGCCGCCGCCAGAAGCATTCTGCCGTGGCCCTGCCCTGGTGCGACGACGGCGATGCGCTTGACCAGCGTCACGCGTTCGACCGAGGCCCATTGGCGAAGGATCACGAAGCCGATTGGCATGGAACCGTCGACACCGACGAAATAGGCATGGCTGACGTCGAGAAGGGCCTCGCGATGACGCGCCTCGTCCCAGCGCCCGACCAAGGCGTCATAACCCTCGCGCCGTTCGGTCGCCATGATGAAGGGCAGGTCATTTTCGGTAGCGCGTAGAAGCTGGAAGTTCATCTCAGCCGGAGAAGCGCGGCGCCAGCTTTTCGATGCGGCGGATCATCGCCTGGAAATCCTCCAGGATGCGCTGGTGCAACTGCACCGCGACCTCGGGGTATTCCTCCAGAATGCGGCGGAACATCTTGCGACTGAGCCGTATGACTTCCGAGTCGATCTCGGCCGACGCGCTGGTCAGCCGGTTGGTGTCGGCGATCAATGCCAGTTCGCTTAGGATCGTGCCGGGGCCCGCCGTGCCGATCGGGATGCGTTCGCCATCCTGCTCCCGATAGAGCACGATACGCCCGCTGACCACGATGTAGGCCGAATCGGCCTCGTCCTCCTCGCGGTAAAGCTTGTGGTTGGCAAGCAGCGTGGTGTTCTCGGCACCAAAGGCGAGCAGGCGCAATTGTTCCTGCGTGAAGCCCTCGAAGAGCCTCACGGCGGACAGGATGCGGATGTCGTCATCCAGCGCCATCTAGCTGTGTCCCCGAACGGTCAGTCCAATCCCTCCTCTACGGGTCGATCCCAGAAACCCCCTCCAACCGGATCGTACCCGAAAGCGGCCCCGCCCGACCGCTCATTGGATAATGAAATGTTTAAGGAACCAGCTTGTAGCCGCCGCTTTCTGTCACAAGAATTTCCGCATTGGAAGGATCGCGCTCGATCTTCTGGCGTAGCCGGTAGACATGGGTCTCCAGCGTGTGCGTGGTGACGCCGGAATTGTAGCCCCACACTTCCTCGAGCAGCACATCGCGCGTTACCACCTTCTGGTCGGCACGATAGAGATATTTGATGATCGAGGCCTCTTTCTCCGTCAGCCGCACCTTGCCGCCGCGCGGGTCGATCAGCAGTTTCTGGCTGGGCTTGAAGGTGTAGGGCCCAACCGAAAAGGTCGCGTCCTCGCTCTGCTCATGCTGGCGCAATTGCGCCCGAATGCGGGCGAGCAGCACGGCGAAGCGGAACGGTTTCGTCACATAGTCGTTGGCGCCGGCTTCGAGACCAAGAATCGTATCCGAATCGGTGTCGTGGCCGGTGAGCATGATAATGGGCGCCTTGTAGCCGCCCTTGCGCAGGATTTTCACCGCTTCGCGGCCATCCATGTCGGGCAGCCCGACATCCATGATAAGCAGATCGATGAGGCCGCCGCGCGCTGCGGCGACACCTTTTGCCGCAGTCGATTCCTGCAGCACGTCGAATTCCTCGTAAAGGGACAATTGCTCGACCAGGGTGCCGCGCAGGTCGTCATCGTCGTCGACGATCAGAATGGTGCGTGAAGTCATGGATCAATCCGTTGTTTTGAAAAGAAAATTCAGTTGACCGCTGCCTGTTTATGCGGAAGCTGACCGGCACAACAGCCGATCACAGTGATTTGTTCCGTGGCACGATCATACAAGAAAAAACACGATCGCAATGCAGCCGGCGCAATTTTGCGAAAAGGGCTGCACTTGCTGACCGTTCGCGCCAGGCCCGGCCATCCAAGCCAGGGCCTGCTGCAGGCCGGCAAAACGGTGTTTGCCTGCGCGCTGGGGCGGGGTGGCATCTCGGCCGACAAGCGCGAAGGCGACGGCGCGACGCCGCTGGCCTCGATGCGGATCCTGTCGGGATATTTCCGGGGAGATCAGTTCTCCAGCGGCCGCAAGACTCGTCTGGCGATGACGCCGATCGGGCCTGATCTGGGCTGGTGCGAAGTGCCTGACGACCGCAACTATAACAGGCCGGTCAAGATTCCCTATGGCGCCAGCCACGAACGCATGCGGCGCGACGACCGGCTCTATGACGCCTGCCTGGTGCTCGACTGGAACCTGGCGCCGCGCCGGCGCGGGCGCGGCAGCGCCATCTTCTTTCACCTGGCGCGTCCCGGCTTCACACCGACGCAAGGCTGTGTGGCGGTCACGGCGAAAACAATGGCACGGCTGCTGCCGCTGCTGTCGGATCGGACGGTGGTGAGGGTGGTAAGGTAGGCAGTAGGCAGTAGGCAGTAGGCAGTAGGCAGTAGGCAGTAGGCAGTAGGCAGTAGGCAGTAGGCAGTAGGCAGTAGGGCTACCTGTCGGCGCCGACCTAATTATCCCTACTCCCTATTTCCTACTGCCTATTCCCTAACCTTCGCGGCTGCTGCCAGCCGATGTCGAGAAGGCCGAGGCGGCCCATCTCGCGGTCCATGGCGCGTGCGATGTCCTTGCGCCTGGCGCCTACGTCGCGCAGTTGCCGATCCGACAGGTCTTCGACATTCTGGTGCGGGAGATTGATGGCGACCCGGGCGTGACGCAACCAGTCGAGGGTCTCGGTCAGCCAGGCCGGACGGCGTGTCGATGGGTTCAAAACGATGATGGACATGGCTTGATCCGTTCTCTCCGGATATCAAATCCGGCTTGATGATGTTTCGATGGTTGGATTATGCCAGATTGAAATCCCTGTGAGAAACGAGTAGTTTTCTCTGGATCATCAAGTTTTCTTTGAGGATAGGATGGCTCGCCTGCTGCCAGGAACTCGCGCCTTGAGGACGCTGGAGGCGGCGGCCCGGCACCTCAATTTCACCCGCGCCGCCGATGAGTTGGGGCTAACGCCGGCCGCCGTCAGCCATCAGGTCAAGGAAATCGAGGATCAGCTCGGACTGGTGCTGTTCACGCGCACCAGCCGCACCATCCGCCTGACCGAGGCGGGAACGGTGCTGTTCGAGGCCTCGACCGACGCGCTCGACCTGCTTGGCCGGGCCGTCTCGCGGGCGCAAAAGCTGACGCGCGGCGCCGCGCTGCTGAAAGTGACTCTTGATGCGCAGTTCGCGTCAAAATGGCTGATGCGGCGCGTCGACGATTTTCGCAAGCATCAGCCCCATATCGAGCTGAGATTCGACATTGCCTACGAAGTGCGGGATTTCGAACTCGACGACGTCGATGTCGGCATCCGTTTTGGCGCCGGCAAATATCCGGGCCTTCGCGCCCACCGGCTGTTCGACAACATCCTCATTCCGGTGTGCAGCCCGAGCCTGTTGACGTCCGGTCCGCCGTTGCGCGAGCCGCGCGATCTTTTCAATCACACGCTTGCCCATATCGAATGGTCGCGACAAGGCGTGACATGGCCGAACTGGCGGATGTGGATGGCGGCGGCAGGCGTCAACGACTTCGACGACAGCCGGACCGTGGTGTTCAAAAACTCAACCGATGCCGTCCAGGCAGCGCTCGACGGCAATGCCGTCGCGCTCGCCGATTTCGCCATGGTGGCGAACGACCTTTCCCAAGGAAGGCTGGTGCAGCCTTTTGAACTCGGCCTGCGGGTGGCGCCCGAGTTCGCCTATTTCCTGGTCTATCCCGAGAGTACCGCCGACGATCCGCGTATCGTCGCGTTTCGCGAATGGATTCTCGAGGAGGTGGCCAAGACGCGGACCACGGACAAGGGGCAGTAGAGCGGCCTTATGTAGCAAAAGCACCAACCTCCCGCACGACCTAAAGAGTGGGTTCCCATAAAATTCGGGCATGGGACAGCCGCTCGTCATCTACGCATTAATCTCCAAGCCGGTCGCGAAGGGCTGGGATGCCAGCGATAGCGGCAAAGTCGCCAAGGTGACGGAAAGCGTCAAGGGCGCGAAGAATTGGACTAGGCGGCGGCCGAAGCCTTCTTCGAGCCATCAGATATAAGAGCGTTCTTGTATCCTGCGGCAATCAAAGCCGCCTTGACAGATTCCGCTTGCTCAATGTCCTTGCAGACTTGGATAAACGGACCGCTCTTTCGTCCAGATACAGTGATCATTTTGATTGTTCCTCGTAGGAGACGAATAGCGGCTGGCCAAGATAGCCAGCCAACCTATGCCCAGCTCGTTGAAAAGCTGAATGCGATTGGTGTGGACGAGAAGGAGGTGAACATTCGCAACAAACTCGCGAGGGGCAAGTTCACGGCTGCCTTTCTTCTCCAGTGTCTGGAGGCGATAGGGACGGCGGCAGTTTCCATCGCTCGTTAGGCATAAGGTCCCTGTCTAGATGGGAGTATCGATCCTGAAGCTCCGTGACACGCTGCTGATAATCTTCGGAGTGCTTGAGGTCTTCGGTTAGGATGGCAACCATAGCCATCGCGGCCGCTCGCATGTTGGCTATATCGAAGATAATCCGGTCCACAATTTCAAGCTTTTGCGGTTCCGGAATCTTGTCGCCATCCCCAACGAAGAACTTTGAGCCGTCCACGGTCCACCGAAAACCGGAACAGAAATTCCCCCAATATCGCTTGAAGTGAACGTCGGAAAAAAACAACGCAGCGGTTTCTGTTACCGGTTTCAATTCGGCATCGGGATTGATCGTGGCCATCTGGACGATAGGGAGGTCGAGTACAGCGAATTTGGCCAGCGCCTTCGCCAGGTTTGCCCGCTCTGCCAGAAACGATTCCTCAAAGAACTGTCGTCTCTTTACGGAGGTGTCGGCGATGATCCCACGAAGCTCCACCAATTCCCTTTGATCGTCCCTCCAAATGAAATACGGCGCAGTCAAAAGCCGAAGGCCGACGCCACCACCAACGATCATAATAATCGTCCACGCCGCATAGGCCTGTACCGCCGCGTTCACGGCGTCACCTAGAACCGAAAATAAGGCCGGCACTAATACACCGCCGACGATTGAAAGTTTGTCCGTGAACAGCACGGAGCCAGCGAACGCGCGCCGTATGCATTTCCCCAAATAGCCCATAGGGGAACAATGACCGGAATCCTTCCGGTTGTGGAGTCTTCACTTCTCCCGCAAGATGAATGCTTGTGCATTCTGGGGGGATTGCAATGCTGAAGCGTGTTTGGGACGGAACCGTTTCGCTCTGGGCTACGATCGCAATTTGTTCATTCCTACTTTTCGTCACGGCGCTGGGTTTCATGTCAACCCGCGCCTATGATCGCGCTACCCAGGATTACCAGACCGGTCGCGCATATGATGAAACCCGCCGACAATTTGAGCAGCGATGCGCGGGTCTTGAAGGCAAAGAAATCTTCGACTGCCTTAAAGAGCAGATAGAGACCGCCCGCGAGCCCAGCCGCTCCGAGGAAGATGTAGGCGCGCAAAAGGAGATGGCCCGCTGGGCTCTCGCGCTCTTGGTGGTAAGTGGCGTTTTGGGGGTGCTTACGCTTATCGTAACTATCGTCGGCGTTATCTTTGTCCGCAATACGCTGGAGGCGACCCGGCTCGGGACTAGTGCCGCCGTTGATGCAGCGGAAGCCGCAATCGAGAACAACAGGATCATCCAGGCAGAACAGCGGCCATGGGTAACACTCGAACGGGAAATTCCGTGTCAATTCAGCGCCTCTGGCAACACTGGAATGTGCAACTGGAAGTACGGCATTCTCAATCGGGGAAAGCTCCCCGCTCAAAGGGTCCGTATCAACCAAAAGTTGGTTCGTGGGGGGATTACCCACCCGTTGGAAGATGCCTTCCGTGCCTTTGTTGATGAGGCGCGCCGCAATGCTCTCAACAGAGGTGGCACGGTTGTTTTCCCAAACAACGACGCTAAACCTGACACAGACTGCATGTGCGCGGGCTTTTTCGAGGCGCCAGGCAACGAATACGCGCTGTTCGTTTGTGTCACTTATCAACACGCGGGGGGCGTCGGTCTCGACGCTAATCTGCTGGGGATAAACGCTAGCCAAAACCCCAAAGCTCTCCCCCATCAGCATGACTTGCTTAGCTTCGGAGGGGAGAGGATAGTAGAGTAATCAGGTGGCCCACGCCGCCCGCGCGATCACCGCGCCACCTTTGGTGCGTTTGCTACATAAGACCGCAGTAGGGCAGTAGGGATGGGCGTCGGTGCCGCCTTCGGTCCCCTATTCCCCTACTGCCTTTTGATCAGCTTGCCGCGGCGCCGAACCAGCCGATTACCGCGCCGATGATCAACAGCACGCCGAGCCAGTGGCCGCCGTCGATGAAGGTCAGGTCCCAGCCGAAATTCTCGTAGCGATGGTTGACCGAGAGCGTCGTGGCGACGAAGCCCAGCCAAAGCACGAAGCCGAAGACCAGGCCGGCAAGCAGTGTCGGCTCGCCGCCGGTTATCGCGCCGACGACCAGCGCCAATATGTAGGCCATGACCAGTTCGGCGATGAAGCTGATGACGAAGGGCAGCGGCGATTTCTTCATCGTCGCCGGATTGAGCTTGGCGGCTTTCAGCCACGGCTTGCTCAGGCCCATGTACCAGGCGGCGCCGAACAGCCATGCCAGAATTGCGGCGGCGATCACCGCCAGCCAGTTCACTGCTGAAAAATCCATGAGCTTCCCCCTCCAGATGCGAACTTGATGGAACGCCTGTTCGGCGTTGGCGTCAAGCAAACCGCCAGACAGTCGTGCGCTTGACGAGCGCATCCTCCAGTGCCCGCGTGACGGCCACCTCATAGACCGCGAGCGGCTCCAGCCCTGCCTTCGGCATATACGACCGGCCGGGGTCGCCGACGAGAATCTCGGCGCCGCGCGCCTTCAGCGTTGCGAACCACGGCATCAGCCGGTCGGCGAAGGATTTGTCGTAGAAAACATCGCCGGCCAGGATCACGTCCCAACCCGCATCGGTGCCGATACAATCCGTGCCGAGGAATTCGATCCCGACATCATTGGCTTGCGCATTGAGCCGGATCGCGGTTGCGCAGAACGGATCGATGTCGGTGGCGATCACCTCGGCGGCACCTGCCTTGGCCGCGGCGATAGCGACAAGGCCGGAGCCGGAAGCGAAGTCGAGCACGCGCTTGCCCCGCACCGTGCCGGGATTGTCCAGGACATAGCGGGCAAGGCCCTGGCCGCCGGCCCAGGCAAAGGCCCAGAAGGGCGGCGGCAGGCCGATCTCGATCAGCTCATCCTCTGTCCGCTGCCATAAATCATGCGCTTCATCGGCAAGATGAAGCAGGATTTCCGACACGTGCGGCGGCGCCATCAGCGCCGTATTGTCGAGAATGAACTGTTTCGCGCTGTTCGGCGTCAGCGCCGTCACGGAGCCGGCGTCAAGCCGCCCATGCGGCAGACTTCCTTCCATTCGGCCGGCGTCACCGGCTGCACGGAAAGCCGTCCGAGCCGCACCAGCGCCATGTCGGCAAGCTTCGGATTGGCCTTGACCTCTTCCAGCGTCGGCGGGTTCGGCACATCCCTGACGGCGCGGATGTCGACGCATTCCCAGCGCGGATCGTCGGTCGTGGTGTCGGGATGCGCCAACGCGCAGACCTCGGCGATGCCGACCACGTTCAGCCCCTCGTTGGAATGATAGAAGAAGCCGAGGTCGCCGATCTGCATGGCCTTCATGTTGTTGCGTGCGGCGTAGTTGCGCACGCCATCCCATTGCGTACCGGCCTTGCCCTTGGCCTTCAGCGCCTCGAAGGAGAAGACCGAGGGTTCGGATTTGAACAGCCAATAGTTCATGTCTTTGCTCCTCCTGAGGGTCCGTCGGCCGACGATCGGATTTAACTACCCGCCGGCTTGTTGAACGTCCAGTTCCACGGGCGGATTTCGACGCTCTCGAACAGGCCGGCCTTGGCGTAAGGGTCGGCGGCCGACAGGGCCTGCGCGCCCGCCATGTCGGGCGCTTCGACGACGACGAGGCTGCCATTGGGCTTGCCTTCGGCATCGAGGAACGGACCGGCGAAGGCCAGCTTCTTGTCGCCGTTCAACCCTTCGAGAAAGGCGATATGCTCGGGCCGCGTGTCGAGGCGCACCTGCAGGCTTCCCGGCTTGTCCTTGCAAATCACAGCAAACAGCATGGTCTCTCTCCTGGTCTTGGGATCATCAATCGTTGGTTTCGGTCTTCAGCGGCCGGGTCATCAGGGTCGTCACAGCCTGCCGGATGGTGATGGTGCCGTCCAGTATGGCGGCGACGGCGGCAATGATCGGCGCGTCGATGTTGCGCTCGGTGGCGATGCGGGCAGCGATCGCCGCCGTCGGCACGCCCTCGGCCAGCGGCAATCCGGCAAGCTCCTTGCCTTGCCCGAGCGCCAGCCCATAGGCGAAATTGCGCGACTGGGTCGACGAGCAGGTCAGCAACAGGTCACCAAGGCCGGAAAGCCCCATCAAGGTCTCGGGCCTGGCGCCGAAGGCGGCACCGATGCGGCGCAGTTCGACAAAGCCGCGCGTCACCATGGCGGCCTGGGCGCTGGCGCCGAGCCCCGCACCGGTGACGGCACCTGCGGCGATGGCGAAGACGTTCTTCAAGGCGCCGCCGATCTCGACGCCGATCAGGTCGTCGTTCGAATAGCAGCGCAGATTCTCGGCGGAAAAGCGGGCGGCGAGTTCGGCGGCCAAAACCTCGTCGCGGGCGGCGACCACAACGGCCGTCGGCAGGCCGCGAGCGACATCGGCGGCGAAGCTCGGACCCGACAAAGCGGCAACCGGATTTAGCGGCAGGATCTCTTCGACGATTGCCGACAGCAAGGCGCCGGTCTCGCTTTCGATGCCCTTGGCACACAGAACCAACGGGATACCGGCCGGCATATGGTCCTTCGCTGCCGCCAGCGTAGCCCGCAGCGACTGCGCCGGTGTCACCGCCAGCACGCAATCGGCGCCGTCGAGCGCGGCTTGGATGTTGCTCGTCGCCACGATGCCGGCCTGGAGCGTAATGCCCGGCAGATAGCGTGGATTTTCGCCGCGGTCGATCGCGGCGACGGTCTCCGGGTCGCGCGCGTAAAGGCGGACGAAATGACCAGCGCGAAGCATGGCCAGCGCCAAGGCAGTGCCCCAGGCCCCGCCGCCGAGCACGGCAACGCGCCAGCCGGTTGGCGCTGTGTCGTTGCCGCTCATTGCCCCCTCGTTCATGCCTTTGCTCCGCGCCGGCCGGAGCCGACCATCGGCGCCGAGATGCTGTCCAGCGGCCAGCGCGAGCGCGGTACGAAATCGAAGCCGTTCTCTTGCGCCATGCCGATCCGCAGCCGTTCTATGCCGGCCCAGGCGATCATCGCGGCATTGTCGGTGCAAAGTTTCAGCGGCGGCGCAATGAATGTGAAGCCGGACTCGGCGCAGAGCCGCTCCAGCATCGCCTTGATCGTGTGGTTGGCGGCAACGCCGCCGGCAACCACCAGCGCCGGTTTCTTGGTGCCGGGAAATGTTTCGCGAAAGCGGGCCAGCGCGCGAGAAACGCGGTCGGCCAGCGCATCGGCCACGGCCGCCTGGAACGAGGCGCAGATGTCGGCGACATCCTGGTCGCTCAAGGGCGCAATCGCGCTCGCCGCCTGGCGCACGGCGGTCTTGAGGCCGGAGAAGGAGAAGTCGGGCTGGGCCGAGCCCTTCATCGGACGCGGAAAAGCAAAGCGTGAGGCATTGCCGGTCTGTGCCGCCTTCTCGACGTTCGGTCCGCCGGGATAGGGCAGGCCGAGCATCTTGGCCGTCTTGTCGAAGGCCTCGCCGAGCGCGTCGTCGATGGTCGTTGCCCAGCGCTGATAGTCACCGATGCCACGCACGGCGAGGATCTGCGTATGGCCGCCGGAGACGAGCAGCAGCAGATAGGGAAAATCGAGCCCGTCGGTCAGCCGTGCCGTCAAGGCATGGCCTTCGAGGTGGTTGATGGCGATCAGCGGCTTGTTTGCGGCAGCGGCGATCGCCTTGGCCGTCATCAGCCCGACGATCAGCCCGCCGACGAGGCCGGGACCGGCGGTAGCGGCGATCGCGTCGATATCGGCCAGCGCCACGCCCGATTCGGCAAGCGCCGCCTCGACGATGCCGTCCAGCGCCTCGACATGGGCGCGTGCCGCGATCTCCGGCACGACACCGCCGAATGCGGCATGTTCCTCGATCTGGCTGAGCACGATGTTGGACAGGATTCTTGGCGCGGCATCGCCGTCCACCGCCACGACGCTGGCGGCGGTCTCGTCACAACTCGTCTCGATGCCCAGAACGCGGATCAATTCGTCGCTGTCCCTAAAGATTGTATCATGGGGCTTTCCCCGTTAGGAGAAAGCCCGGAAAGGCCTCGGTTATTTTAGCCGCATTTCTGCGACACCAAGTGGTTCCACTTGGCTGCAAAATGCTCAGGCCGGGGGTTATCACGGACCGCGCGCCATGCAAACAATCTTGAGAATCGGAACACGCGGCAGCCCGCTGGCGCTGGCACAGGCGCATGAAACGCAGGCGCGGCTGATGGCCGCGCACGGCATGCCGGCGGAGGCGTTCGAGGTGGTCGTCATTTCGACCAGCGGCGACCGCATCCAGGACCGGCCGCTGTCGGAAGCAGGCGGCAAGGGCCTGTTCACCAAGGAGATCGAGGAGGCGCTGCTGGCGGGCAGGATCGACATCGCGGTGCATTCGTCGAAGGACATGCCGACGCAACTGCCCGACGGTCTCGAACTCTCGGCTTTCCTGCCGCGCGAGGACGCGCGCGATGCCTTTGTCGGCAAGGCGGCGAAGACCATCGCCGACCTGCCGCGCGGGGCGAAAGTCGGCTCGTCGTCGCTGCGGCGGCAGGCGCTGATCCGCCGCATGCGGCCGGATCTCGACGTGGTGATGTTCCGCGGCAATGTGCAAACGCGGCTGCGCAAGCTTGACGAAGGCGTCGCTGCGGGCACCATCCTCGCCTATGCCGGACTGAAGCGGCTCGGGCTCGAGCATGTCGTCACCGACTTGATGCCGCTCGACATCTTCCCGCCGGCGCCGGGGCAAGGCGCGATCTGCATCGAAACGCGTATCGGCGACCGCGACGTCGAAAAGATGCTGGCGGCTATCCATGATGTGCCGACCGGTCAGGCGCTGGCCTGCGAGCGCGCTTTCCTGGCGGCGCTCGACGGTTCCTGCCGCACGCCGATCGCTGGTTATGCGACGATCGAGGCCGGAAAACTGTCGTTCGCCGGACTGATCATCTCGCCCGACGGCACGCAGTCGCACACGGTCGAGCTGCAGGGACCGGCGCAGGATGCCGCCCGCATCGGCGATGAAGCCGCGCGGACGGTGCGGGCCAAGGCCGGCGAAAAGTTCTTCGACGGCTGGCTCTGAAATGCGTCGCGTCCTGGTGACGAGACCGGAACCGGGCGCCTCGCGCACCGCGCGGCAACTTGAGGCGACAGGCTTCCAGCCGATCCTTTTGCCCTTGACCGAAACGGTGGCTTTGGCGGTCGATGGCGGAGCGGTTCCAGACGATGCCGTCGCCGTGGCCGTCACCAGCGCCAATGCCCTGCGCCATGCGCCGAAGGAAATCATCGCGGCGCTCGCCGCCTTGCCTTGCCATGCCGTCGGCGAAAGGACGGCGCAAGCGGCGCGCGAAGCAGGGTTTTTGTCGGTCAGCGAGGGCCCGGGCAATGCCGAAGGTCTCGCCGACAGACTTGCTGGTGATCTCTCGGGCAAGACCATCGTCTATCTCTGTGGGTGCGTGCGGTTTCCGGCATTCGAACAGAGGCTGGAGACGGCGGGCGTTCAGGTGCACGCTGTCGAGACATATAACACGTCAGCGGTGGGTTATTCGGACGAAACGATCCTCGAGCGTCTGTCTGGCCAACCTGTCGATGCGGTGCTGCTTTATTCAGCCAAGGCGGCCGCCGCGATGCAAGTGCTGGCCAGGCGGCCAGCTCTGCAAGGGCTCTTTGAAAAAACATGGTTTTTCGCTCTTTCCGCCCGCATCGCCGCAGCGCTCGACGATGTCGCCGGCGAAAGAACCCGCATCGCCGCGCAGCCTGACGAGGAAGCACTGCTGGCGCTTTTGCAGGCGCGGCTCTGACCCGCGTCATCACACCGCCCCTTTTCACCGCTTGGTGATGTGCTAGACCCTTTCTGAACCATCATGCGCCGCCAGGCGTTGAGACGAAGCGAATTGTGCGGAGCCAGGAATGGTCAAGACGCCGAAGATGCGACACTCGAAAAGCCGCCGCGAGCCGGTGACCATCGATCTGGAGCCGGGCGCCGTTTCACGCGTTGCCGACGAGGATGCCGCCGAGACGCAAACCCAGACAGACGAGGCGCGGGCCGAGGAAGCAGCGGATGCTTCGCAGCCCGAGGTTCCCGAAGAGCCGGTTCATGCCGACCAGACCGACCTCGAGCCCTGGGAGCATGCCGACGCCCAGGCCGAATCGGAGCAGCCGGCGGCGGCGGGCAAGGGCGGCGGTGAGGCTGAGTTCCCCTATCCCGGATCGTCCGATGATCCCGGATCGCCCGACGCGCCGGCCGGCAAAACCAAAGCCTACGACTACAATTTCGAGGACGCATCGGCGAAGCCCACGCAAACCGACGGCAACGAAGCCAAAACCGAGACACGGGACGAGAAAATTTCGCCCCCAGCAAAGCGTGGCGGCCTCAACGGCATCGCTGCCGGCATCATCGGTGGTGTCATCGCGCTGGTCGGCGCCGGCGGGCTGCAAGTTGCCGGCCTGCTCGGCGCGCCGGGCTCCGGCGCCGCTGTCTCGCTCGACGGCGTCAACGGCGAGATTGCTTCGTTGAAGAGCGAAATCGCCGGTTTGAAGGAAGCTGGCGGCAACAGCGATGCAGCAGCCAAGGTGGTCGGGCTGTCTTCGGGCCTGGAGCAGGTCAAGGCCGATGTCGCGGCGCTGAAATCGGCGGTCGAATCCGGTGGAGCAGGCGACACTGCCGGGCTTGCCGCACTGGGCGATAAGATCAAGCAGATCGAAACGGCGGTCGCAGCCCTCGGCAAGGCCGGCGGCACGGCACCGGTCGATCTCGGCCCGCTCAACGAAAAACTGGCTGGTCTCGACGCGCAGGTGAAGTCGGCCGGCGAGGCGACGACGGCGCAGGATGGTCGGCTGACCGCACTGGAGCAGTCGGTGTCGCAGCTTTCCGGCAAGGTCGAGGCGGCGGCCGGACAGCCGAAGATTGCGCTCGCCATCGCCGCGTCGGCGCTCAAGGCAGCGCTCGATCGTGGCGCGCCGTTCTCGGCCGAACTTGAAACCTTTGCCGCGATTTCGCCGGACGCGCCGCAGCTTGCGGCACTGCGCCCCTATGCCGAAAAGGGCGTTCCGACCCGCGCCGAGATCGCATCGCAAGCGGATGCCGCCGCCAGTGCCATGGTCGCTGCCGCGGCGCCGGTCGATGAGAATGCCGGCTTCCTGCAGAACCTTTTGTCGAGCGCCGAATCGCTGGTCAAGGTCAGGCCGATCGGCGCCGTCGAAGGTGCCGGTGCGCCCGAAATCGTCGCGCGCATGGAGGCGGCGGTCAACCAGGGCGACTACGCCAAGGCGCTCAGTGAATACGACACGCTGCCGCAAGCCGCCAAGGCTGCCGGCGCCGACTTTGCCGGCAAACTGAAGGCACGCATCGAGGTCGAAACCCAGGTCGACGCCCTGATCTCCGGCGCGATGAAGGCATGAGGGCAACACAATGATCCGCCTGCTGGCGTTCCTCATCGTCGTTTTCGCGCTCGGACTGGGCTTTGCTTGGCTGGCCGACCGTCCGGGCGACATGGTCGTCACCTTCAGCGGCTATCAATACCAGGTCAGTCTGATGGTGGCGGCGGTGGCCGTCGTCGCTGTTGTGGCCGCGGTGATGATCCTGTGGTGGCTGCTTAAGTCGTTGTGGAACAGCCCCTACACAATCTCGCGCTATTTCCGCGTCCGCCGCCGCGACCGTGGCTATCAGGCGCTGTCGACCGGCATGATCGCCGCCGGCGCTGGTGACGGCGCGCTGGCCCGCAAGAAAACCAAGGAAGCGGCCAAGCTGATCCGTTCCGACCAGGAGCCGCTGATCCATCTGCTAGAGGCGCAGGCGTCGCTGCTCGAAGGCGATCATGAAGGGGCGCGGCAGAAATTCGAGAGCATGCTCGACGATCCCGAAATGCGGCTGCTGGGCCTGCGCGGGCTCTATCTCGAAGCCGAACGGCTCGGCGACCGCAACGCAGCCAGGCACTATGCCGGCCGCGCCGCGGTGATGGCGCCGCAATTGGCCTGGGCCGCCGAATCGACGCTGGAAGAGTTGACCGCGCGCGGTGACTGGGACGGCGCCTTGAAACTGGTTGACGCGCAGAAATCGACACGGCAGATCGAACGCGACGCCGCCAACCGCCGCCGCGCCGTGCTGTTGACTGCCAAGGCGCAGGCGCTTGCCGACAGCGATCCCGCCGCCGCCAGAACCGCGGCGATCGAGGCCAACCGGCTCGCCCCCAACTTCGCGCCCGCCGCCGTTGCCGCCGCCGCCGCGCTGTTCAAGCAGAACGACGTGCGCAAGGGCTCAAAGATCCTCGAGGCAGCGTGGAAGGCCGAGCCGCACCCGGAGGTCGCCGAACTCTACACCCATGCAAGGCCTGGCGATGCGGTGCTCGACCGCCTCAACCGGGCGAAGAAGCTGCAGGAGATGAAGAAGAACCACGCCGAGTCGTCGATGACGGTGGCACGCGCGGCGCTCGACGCGCAGGATTTCTCGACCGCCCGCCGCGAGGCCGAGGCCGCGATCCGGATGGATCGTCGCGAGGGCGCCTATCTGCTGCTCGCCGACATCGAGGAGGCCGAGACCGGCGATCAGGGCAAGGTGCGGCAACTTTTGTCCAGGGCGGTACGGGCGCCGCGCGATCCGGCCTGGGTCGCCGACGGCGTGGTGTCCGAGCGCTGGGCGCCGGCATCGCCGATCACCGGCCGGCTCGACGCCTTCGAGTGGCGCGCGCCAATGGAGCGTCTCGGCCAGTTGATCGACAGCCATGACGATGCACCAGCCAGCGCGGCGCCGGTCATCGAAGCGCTGGCAAAGCCGACGAGCGAAAAAAGGCCGGTCGAGGTGATCGACGAAACCCGCCCGGCCGAGACGGCGAGCAAGGACGCCGGGAACCACGAGGATCATGTCAGGCCGATCACGGCGGCGGCCTTCGCTGCGGTGCCGACCGATGCCGAGGGCGTCGAGCCGGCCGAGGAGCTTGCACGGCTGCCGGACGATCCCGGCGTCGATCCGGACGAGGAAGCGGAAAAATCGCCGCGCCGGTTTCGGTTGTTTTGAGTTGGGCCGGCCGTCAGGCCGTTGGGGAATGAGCTATGTTTGAACGCGTTCTGTCATTTCTCAGGGATTTGCCGGCCGGCGCCGGCACGCAGTCCAGCATCGACGATCCGCGCGTTGCGGCTTCGGCGCTCCTCTACCATGTGATGAACGCCGATGGCGTGCGTCAGGATGTCGAGTGGGAGCGGTTCAAGGCGGTGCTGGCGCAGAGCTACTCGATTGGCGGCGCAGAACTCGAAGCGCTTGCCGCCGCCGGCGAGCGGGCCGACAATGAGGCGATCGATCTCTATGCCTTCACCAGTGTCTTGAAGCGTCACCTCGATGCCGATGCGCGCAAGGCTTTTATCGGCCTGATGTGGGAGATCGTCTATGCCGATGGCGAGCTGCACGAGCTGGAAGACAATACGGTCTGGCGCGTCGCCGAGCTGATCGGCGTGGAACGCCGCGACCGCGTCGAGGCGCGCCGCAAGGCGGCCGCACTTGCACCTGGCGCCACCGGAACATCGAGCGACGAATAGGATTTTCGCCTTCCCATGCCGCGCCAGACGAGTTCGAAGCCAAAGATCCTGATCGTGCTGCATCAGGAGAATTCGAGCCCCGGACGCGTCGGCCACATGCTGCTGGAAGAAGGTTTCGATCTCGACATCCGCCGTCCACCGCTGGGTGATGCCTTGCCGGACACGCTGGACGGCCACGCCGGCACGGTGGTGTTCGGCGGGCCGATGAGCGCCAATGACGAGGACGAGTTCGTCCGCCGCGAGACCAACTGGCTGGAAATCCCGCTGAGGGAGAACCGGCCATGTCTCGGCATCTGCCTTGGCGCGCAGATGCTGGTCAACCATCTCGGCGGCAAGGTCGAGGGCCACGGCGACGGGCTGGTCGAGATCGGCTGGTATCCGCTGAAGGCGACCGAGGCCGGCAAGCAACTGATGCACTGGCCGGAGATGGTCTATCAGTTCCACCGCGAGGGCTTTTCGCTGCCCAGGGACGCGACGCTGCTGGCCACGGCCGAGACCTATCCCAACCAAGCCTTCCGCTATGGCGACAATGCCTGGGGCATCCAGTTCCATGGCGAGTTGACCAGGGCGATGATGCAGCGCTGGGTGGTGCGCGGCGCGCATCGCTTCGAACTGCCGGGCGCGCAGCCCGGCCGTGATCATCTCGGCGGCCGGCTGATCTGGGACATGCATCTCAAGCGCTGGCTGGACGAGTTCCTGCGGGGGATTTTCGGCAAGCCGAGCAATAGCTAAGGTTCGAGCACCGGCCGCAGGAAGCTGCGCTCATAGCTGAGAATGCTGCGATTGCGTTTTTCCATTTCAAACACTTCCTGGCATTCCGGGTCGGCAGCCATCCGTTTGCGATAGTCCTCGTAGTCGGCAAGGCTCGGGAAACTGAACATCGCATAAGCGATATTGTTGGCCCCCTCGCTTGGAAGGAAATAGCCGTGATGGTTTCCGCCGAGGTGGTTGACCAGACCTATCCAGCGACGGCCATAATCTTCAAACTCGGCAAGCTTGTAGGGGTCAATGATATATTTCAAGTAGCAAGTGACCATGAGAACTCCTGTGGCATGGGCGAGGCATGTCGGCTGTCAACCGGAAGAGGATCAGTTTCGTCCGTTGAGGTGGCGGACCTTGCGCAGTTGCGGAAACAGCACCATCCACAATCCGGCGACCGCGATCGCGCCGACGCCGCCGACCACGACGGCCGGCACCGTGCCGATCAACGCCGCCATCGTACCGGCGCGGAATTCGCCGACCTCGTTGGAAGCTCCGACGAAGACCTGGTTGACAGCGTTGACACGGCCGCGCACGTGGTCGGGCGTCCACAGCTGGATCAGGGTTTCCCTGATGTAGACGCTGAACATGTCGGTGGCGCCAAGGAAGGCAAGGGCGACGATCGACAGCCAGGTGATGGTCGACAGGCCGAACAGCACGGTGAAGGCGCCGAATGACGCGGCGGAAGCCAGCATGATCATTCCGGCGTGGTTGCGGAGCGGATGCCCGGCCAGCCAGATAGCGACGCAGATGGCGCCGACGCTTGGCGCCGAGCGCAGCAGGCCGAGCCCCCAAGGACCGAGCTGGAGGATGTCGCGCGCGTAGACCGGCAGCAGCGCCGAGGCGCCGGACAGGAGCACGGCGAACAGATCGAGCGAGATGGCGCCCAGCACGATCTTCTCGCTCCAGATATAGCTAAACCCGCCGAACAGGTGCTCCATCGTCGGCTTTTCCGTCTCGGTGCGCTGCGACGGCTTCGGGATGGTGAAGATCAGCAGCCCGGACACAAGCATCAGGACAGCGGCGGTGCCGTAGGCCACTTCCGGCGACACGCCGTAGAGCAGGCCGCCGGCGACCGGACCGACGATGGTCGCCGTCTGCCAAGCCGACGAATTCCAGGCGATGGCGTTGGCGAAATCCTCAGGCGGCACCAGATTGGCGAACAGCGAGGCCGAGGCCGGGCCGAAGAAGGCGCGGGCGACGCCGAACATGGCGAGCACGACGAAGATCGGCAGTGGCCCGCTGATGCCGCGCAACGTCAGAAGCAGCAGCGTCAGCGCGCAGCCCGCCTCCACCACCACCGCCAGCGCCATGATCAGGCGGCGGCCAAAGCGGTCGGCGACGACGCCGGTGACCAGCACCAGCAACAACGACGGCAGGAACTGGACGATGCCGACCAGGCCCAGATCGAGCGGGTCGCGGGTCAAATCGTACATCTGCCAGCCGACCGCCACGGACACGATCATGGTGGCGAATGTGGTGAGGAAACGCGCCGCCCAATAGCTCAGGAAGGAGCGATGGCGGAACGCGGCGTAGCGCTGGTCAGATGATATCTGTTCGGCTGTCATGGATTTAAGAGGCCCCGTTCGAATGGCATCAGCTGGCGGGGCACTTCCACGTTGGGCGCTGGTCCGGCTGGCGGAACTTTTAGCTCAGTTCGCAGCGGCATGTGCGCCAAAAACGGTTCCGGATCAAGAAAATTTCGGCCTAGTCGATCGGCCGCATAGGAAATTTACTGCCGCAGCGCGACGGAGATAGCGTCGAGGCCACCCTTCAATTCGGCTTCCGTCGGCCAGCCGAAGCCGATGCGGAAGAAGCGCTTCTCCATCTCGAACCAGTGGCCGGGTCCGACATAGGTGCCGTGGTTCTCCAGCAGGTTCACATAGAACCGGTCGAGGTCGAAACCGGGATCGACATTCAGGCGTGGGAAGCCGACGACGCCACCTTCCGGCCGCACCCAGTCGACCAGCGGCTCGCGGTCGATCCAGGCCTGGACGATGTCGCGTCGCTTCGCCATTTCGGGCAGCAGCGTCGCCAGGAAGGCGTCCCGGCGCTCAAGCATGCCGCGCGCAATGCCTTCGTCGATGACGCTGCCGCAAATGCCGATCTGTTCCTTGGCGGCCAGGAACTTTTCCTGAAGCTCCGCATCCCTGGTGATCAGCCAGCCGATGCGGATGCCGGGAATGCCGAAGGCCTTGGACAGCGACGAGACGCTGATCGCCTTCGGGCTCAGCGATGCCGCCGACGGCAGGCGACGGCCGTAGGAAAGGTCGCGGTAGGTCTCGTCGACCAGCAGATGACAGTTCGTGCTTTCGGCGAGCGCCACCAGCGCATCGAGTTCGGTTCGGCTCATCATCGTGCCGGTCGGGTTGTGCGGGCAGGTGACGCTGATCAGCCTGGTGTTCGGCTGCATCGCCGCCTTGACGCGTTCGACATCGATGGCGAAGCCCTCCTCGAAGGCCAGGTCGACAAAGCTGATGGCGCAGCCGATCGCCCTTGGGGTTTCGATGTTGGTGGCGTAGTTGGGCCTGATGACGACGAGATGGTCGTTCGCCGACAAAAGCGAGGTTGAGATGATGAACAGCGCGCCGGCGGCACCGGCGGTGACCAGGACATCATCTGATGAAATGCCGGCGTCGTGCGCTGCAATCAGCGCGCGCAACGCCTTGTCGCCGCGATGCTCGCCATAGAACAGCGTCAGATCAGGCAGTGACAGGCCGATGTCGGAGAGTTTCTGGTCGGCGATCGAACTTTCGGAGAGATTGTAACGGATGCGGTCGTAGCCGTACTCCTCCGGCGCCTCTTTCTCGATCACCATCCTGGTGTAGTTCATGGCTTCCCCCAGAGACCTTGTCCGATCTATCCAAGCCATGAAAACATGAAGCCTGCCAAGGCAGATTCGCCGGCAGGCTCCAATCGATCTATTGGCTCAGAGCCAAATTTGAGTCTTTGCCTCAGGCTGAAATCTTGGCCTTCCTGCCCTTGGCAGGTGCCTTCACGGGAGCGGCCTTGCGGCCGAGGCCGATCGACTTCGCCAGCAGCGAACGCGAGGCGGCATAGTTGGGGGCGACCATCGGATAGTCCGACGGCAAGCCCCATTTGGCGCGGTAGGCGTCCGGCGTCAGGCCGAAATGCACGCCGAGATGACGCTTCAGCGATTTGAACTTCTTGCCGTCTTCGAGGCAGATGATGAAATCCGGTGTCACCGACTTCTTGGGGTTGACGGCGGGGACCAGGGGGGCAGCCACCGGGGCCACCGGCTTGCCGAGCCCGCTTATCGACGCGCTGACGCTGGCGATGAGGTCGGGCAAGCCGGAGGCGGGCAAGCGGTTCTTCTCGACGTAAGCGGACACGATGTGGGCGGTCAGCTCGAGCAGGTCGATGTCTTTACGGGCGCTGTTGCTATCGTCGGTCACTCTATTTCTCCGTCTAAAGCGAATGACCTGAAAATCGGATTCGATTCCCGGAAAGGATCATGCGCAAAATCAAAATGCTACGGCGTCCTCTGTGCATCCACGGGACGGGTGGCGTTGTTGTGGCGCGGAATTCCTAGTCGGCAAATCTGCGTAGCGCAATGACTTGATGCCGCGGCACACGTTATTTTGAACAACTATATTAAACAATAACAATATCAGACTATCAATGCCTTGTCGCGCCACAAACGAAATCCGCCTTCGAAGGCGCGTGTGTTGTCGCCACGCCTGGAGTCCGCGGGCAATTCATCGAGCTTGTCGACATTGCCGCCGCCAATGACGACATAGTCCGGCTGCATGGCGGCACGCAGCCGGTCGACGACGTCGAAGACATATCTGCGCCATTTCTTCTTGCCGCGCTTTACCAGGCCGCGTTCGCCGACATAATCCTCGAAGCTCTTGCCGTTCTTGTAGGGAAGGTGGGCGAGTTCCATCGGCTGGGCGACGTTGTCGGCAATCATCGCCGCACCCAGGCCGGTGCCGAGCCCGAGGAACAGCATGCGCCCGCCCTCGTAGCTGCCGATGGCCTGCATCAGCGCATCGTTGACCACTTTCACCGGTTTGCCGAACGCACCCGCGAAGTCGAATCCAGCCCAACCCTTGCCAAGATTGGCAGGGTCGGTGAGCGGCCTGTTGTGGTTGACCGGGCCGGGATAGCCCATCGAGATGACGTCATAGGGCAGGCCCTCGGCGAGCTTCTTGACCGCGTCGATCATCTGCTGCGGCGTCAGGTCCGGCCCGGAGTCGACGCGGCGCTCCTCGCCGCCGGCGCTGGTCAGGATCTTGACGTGCGAGCCGCCAATATCGATCGAAAGCACGATCTTTTCAGCTGACTTCTCAGGGCCCGATGCCTGTTGTTTCACCGCCTTGGCCATCGTGTCAGCCTCTCATTTCACCGGATCAATCCAGCCGTTGGGCGGCCCGAAACCGGCCATGACGTCCACGGGCCCCCATGTTCCCGGCTCGTAGAGATGCGGCGGCGTCGTGTCGCCAAGCACCGGGCCGACGATGCGCCAGGCCAGTTCGCTTGCATCCTGGCGGGTGAACAGCTGACCGTTACCGTTCATGGCATCGCCGATCAACCGCTCATAGGGCGGCATGTCGCCCTTGCTGTCGTCGAGCGCCGTCAGTTCGACCTGCTCGCCGATCATGTCGTCGCCCGGCGCCTTGCGCTGGGCGCCGATGGCGATCACCACCTGTGGATCGATGCGGAAGCGGACGTAGTTCTGGTCGGCGGGCTTGATCGGGTCGAAGACGTCGAGCGGCGGCCGCTTCAGCCGCACCACCACTTCGGTGACATGCACCGGCATGTTCTTGCCGGCGCGGATGAAGAACGGCACGTCCTGCCAGCGCCAGGTGTCGACGAAGAAGCGCACCGCCGCGAAGGTCTCGACGGGCGAGTTCGGCGCCACGCCCGGTTCAGTGAGATAGCCGGTGAACTGGCCGCGCACGACATCGTCCCTGGTCAGCGTGCGGATGGCGCGCAGCACCTGCACCTTCTCGTCGATCAGGTCGTCGGCGGAACGGCCGACGGGCGGCTCCATGGCAAGCAGCAACAGGATGTTGAGCAGATGGTTCTCGATGACGTCCCTGATGCAGCCGACATCGTCATAGAAGCGGCCACGACCCTCGACGCCGAAATCCTCGGCCATGGTGATCTGCACGCTCTCGACGAAATTGCGGTTCCAGATCGGCTCGAGGAGGGAATTGGCGAAGCGGAAATAGAGCAGGTTCTGGATCGCTTCCTTGCCGAGATAGTGGTCGATGCGGAAGATCGACTGTTCGTCGAATACCAGGTGCAGAACCCGGTTCAGCCAGCGTGCCGATTGCAGATCGTGGCCGAAAGGCTTTTCCACCATCAGCCGCGCGCCCTGGGCCGTGCCCGATTGCTCCAAGCCCTGGACGACGGTTTCGAACATGGTCGGCGGCACTGCCATGTAATGCAGCGGCCGCTGCGCGGTGCCGAGCGCGCTTTTCAGTTTCTCGAACGTCGCCCCATCGCGGTAGTCGCCGCTGACATAGCGCAGCAGGGAGGCGAATTTGGCAAACGCCTCTTCGTCGATCTTGCCGAGCGCATTGACGATGCCGTCGCGGGCGCGCGCCTGCAATTGCTTGAGGTCCCAGGCGTCGAAGGCGACACCGATCACCGGTTCGGTGAGCGTGCCCTTGGCGACCATCTGGTAAAGCGCTGGAAATATCTTCTTGTGGGCGAGGTCGCCGGTCGCCCCGAAGAGCACCAGCGTATCGGACCGTTCCTGCCTCATGAGCGTCTCCCCTGCCGCCGTCACTTGCCGGCCTTTTCGACATGGCCGCCAAAGGCATAGCGCATGGCGGACAACAGCTTGTCGGCGAATTCGGATTCGCCTTGTGAGGAGAAGCGGTCGAACAGCGCCGAGGACAGCACCGGCGCCGGCACGCCGGTGTCGATCGCCGCCTTCAGCGTCCAGCGGCCTTCGCCGGAATCCGAGACGCGGCCGCCGAAATTCGCCAGGCCCGGATCGCTCTTCAGCGCGCCGGCCGTCAGGTCGAGCAGCCAGGAGCCGATGACGCTGCCATGCCGCCAGACCTCGGCCACCTGGGGAAGATCGATGTCGAACTGGTAGTATTGCGGGTTTTCCAGCGGGCTGGTCTCGGCGTCCGCCGTTCGTTGCCGCTTGCCGGCATTGGCCGACTTCAGGATGTTCATGCCCTCGGCATAGGCGGCCATGACGCCATATTCGATGCCATTGTGCACCATCTTGACGAAGTGGCCGGCGCCGCTCGGTCCGCAATGCAGATAGCCAAAGGGGGCGGTCCCGGCATCCCCGGGCGGATTGGAGCCGGCGTCGGCGCCCGGCGCCAGCGTGGCAAAGACCGAATCGAGGTGTTGCACCGCCACATCGGGACCGCCGATCATCAGGCAATAGCCACGCTCCAGACCCCAGACACCGCCGCTGGTGCCGACATCGACAAGATGGATACCCTTGGTGGCCAGTTTCGCGGCCTGGTCGACGGCGTCGTGATAGTAGGAATTACCGCCGTCGATGACGATGTCGCCCGGCTCCATCAGGGTCGCGACCTGATCGATGATCCTGCCGGTGATGGCTGCCGGCAGCATCAGCCACACACAACGCGGCTTGGCGAGCTTGCCGACGAATTCTTCCATTGATGCCGCCCCTAGCGCGCCGTCGGTCACCAGGGCCGCGACGCTGGCGGGGTTGATGTCGTAGACGACGCATTCGTGGCCGTCGCGCATCAGGCGCCGGACCATGTTGGCGCCCATCCGGCCCAGTCCCATCATTCCGATCTGCATGGTTTCGTCCCTGTTTGCTGAAAGATTTACGGGGTTTATCGAGGAAGGATCACCTGGTTATCCCAGGCGCCTGATGTGACGGAGAAGTCGACATTCTCCCAATCGCCGGTCCCGGGCCAGAAAAAAGTGAAGATCAGCGTGCTTCCCTCGGGGAGGCCGGCGACGGACAGATCGGCAAGATGGATGCCGAACGCGTTCTCCGCCGTTTGGCTGTCATGGGCGGTCGTCCAGTTGTCGGTGCTCCAGTGAATCGTGGCTGGGGCCAGCAGCTCGACGCGCAGCATCTTGCCGGCGGGCATGGTGCGGATCTTGTTGTTGAACCGCCATGTCCTGAACGGCGATACCGTCTTGTCCTCGATGTAGCGCTTGACGCCTTGCGGTGGCATGTCGAAGACCGCGCCGTCGCGCAGCGAGCGCAACAGCTTGATATGCTCCGAATGCGCCCAGACCAGGGGCATGGCGCTGCCCGAGGGGCGGCCATGCAGCAGTTCGCGCTCTGGCATATCAGCGCCGTCCCAGACTTGCTCCGGCAACAGACCGCCCGGTCCGGCCGAGCCTTCCAGTGCTGCCAGCAGGCTGGCCGCCTTGTCCTTGCGCCCTGCCGCCAGCTCGTAGTGGGCGCGCTCGCCGGCCAGCAACGGCCACGGACGGCCCTGGCCGGTACCGTCGAATGGCGCGCCATCTTCGTGCTCGCCATAGCCGTCGCTGGTGTAGCGATACCAGAGCGGGCCTTGCGGCAGGTCGCAGCGCAATTGCGCATCGATAACCCTAGCTGTATCGACGATGCGCGGATCATCGGCCGCCCGCAGGCCGAAACGCACCAGCGCCAGCGCGTCCGGGCTGACGATTTCCTCGTCGGGCCGGTCGCTATCGCCGGGCGGCCGGTTCTTGATCGGAACGTAGCCATCCTTCGGCGAGCCGGCCTCGGCGCCGTCGGGCGGCGCGATGCGGACGTAGTAGCCTTCGACGCCTACCGCCTTGCAGGTCGCCGTGCCGGTGACATAGGTCCAGCGTTCGACCTGGTCGTTCCAGACATCGGCGGTCTCGCGCAGATAGGCCGCCGGCTCAGGCTTGCCGCAGGCGTCGACCAGGTCGGCCGCGGCCAGCAGTGCGGCGATCTCGACGGCGAGCGTGAACGGGCTGTAGCCTGCATCCTCTTCCCAGCGGTCCTCGCCGGTGACCGGTCCGTTGCGCACGACATAGCCGGCGGCGCGCTCGATCATCGGCAGCAAGGCTGCGAGCCTGGCGCGCGGCAAATGGCCCGCGCGATGCAAGGCGTCGGCCAGCAGCAGCGGGAAGGCGCATTCGTCCATCTGGATACCGGGCCAATAGGCCGATCCGTCGAGCCAGGCGTTCTGCGGCCAGTGGCCGTCGGGCTGCTGGATGGAGCTGAGATAGTCGAGGATTTGCAGCGCCGAGGCGGCGTCGCCGGCAGCGAGGAAGCCGCCAGCCGTCTCGACCAGATCGCGCGGCCAGACCAGATGGTAGCCGCCGAGATCGTCGTCGCCCTTGTTGAAGCCCCACGGGATAGACAGGCTGGCGACCGCGCCGCCCGGCATGGCGATCGACCGGTGCGTCGCCAGAACCGCGGTGCTGATGCGGTAGCTGTTGATCCCCGATTCGCCATGACGGTCCAGCGGCAGCAGGCTCTTTTGCCATTTACGCCATTCTTCGACATATGACTTCGCCGCTGGTTCAAAGCCTTGCTTCAAGCTGGCAAGAGCAGTCTCCGCCGCTTCGTCGGGTGTCGCTCCAAACCCCAGAGCCAGCACGGCCTTGGTCTTGGTCTCGGAAAAGCCGATCTCGCCGGTCAGCGCGACATTGCCGTCCTCGGCCCGCTGGCATGCCGGATCGAGCACGCCGGTGTTGTGCAGTTGCTGCCAGCCGTCGGAGACACCGACATAGCCGGCCGAGCCGCTCCGCCAGGGCAACGAGGAGGCCAGCGCCAGGCAGGTGCCACGCCCCGAGGCAAACAGCACGGGCTTGCCTTTGTGCTCGCCGACCCAGGCGGTGTTGCCCATGCCGGCATTGACCAGATGCGGCGCCAGCAGGGCGTAGACACGGTAGTCGCCGGCGGCACCTGTGAGCGGCGTGAAGGTGATTTCTTGCAGCAAAGCGGGCCGCGCCGGATCGGCAAGGATGCGCTTTTCGATCCGGTAGGCGCCGTCGCTCGCGGTGTTGACCAGCCTGTAGGCGGGCACGCCGTCCTCGAACGGTTCGATGATGTGCGCGGCATCGCGCTTCTCTTCCGAGAAATAGCAGCCGGGGCCGGTGACGATCAGGCCAAGGTCGCGCGTGCAGGCGCTGTCGAGGCGCGGATAGTAGATCTCGTTGAGGATGCCGTGGCTGATCGTGAACCAGATCCGGCCGGCCGGCGAAAGCGAAGTTCCGACGCCACTCTTGGCGCTAGACGTCCAACGGGCCGGAATTCCCGGGGCGCCCGGAGCAACGTTATGCGTCACTGGCATTCTGTTTCGGTCTCCTGGCTTCTTCCCTAGACCAGGACGCGAACCCTTTACAATCACTGCACCGCAAGTTGATCGGGCGGGCCAACGGCAGGGCAACGAACTCGGGTTAGCGGGTTCCTTCGGAGCCTTCGCCTGCGCATTGGCTGACGGAGCATCAAACGAAAAACCCGCCTGTGCGGCGGGTCATTGGCGCAAATCAGCACCATGGACGAATATGTACCATAGCTGAGGGCACGGAGTCAAGAAAAAATTCCTATTACCGGCACAAAAGCCGACACCGCCGAACTGTCGTCAGGTCTTTTGTCAACCTGAGTGCGGAGCCCTATGGCCAACCGAGCCGTCGTTGACAGCGGCGGCGGCATGCGTCCACTATTTCCCGGCACGGGAGGATCGTGAAAGCAATGGCGGAAGTGTCCCTGGTCCTGATCGACCGGCTGCTGGCGATATCGCGGGCGCTTGCCGGCCATATCGATCCCGGCACGGCGTTCCGCGCGACAGCCATCGAGATCGGCTCGCTCATTCCGCACGACCATATGGATCTGGCGGTGCTGTCGCATGACGGCCGCCGGCACGCCTGTTATGAAGCCGGCTTCCACACCAGCTGGAGCGAACTTGCCCAACACCCGCTGCCGACCGAAGTCAGCCCGATCCGCTCGGTGCTGTGGGGCGAGGTACCCTATCTGCTCGCCGATGACGCGTTGAGCGACGAGCGCTTCCATTTCGCCACCGCCATCGATGGGCCGATCTTCGCCGCCCGACTGCGCAGCCGCATCGTCGTGCCGCTCAGGGCACGTGGCGGCATTATCGGCGCGCTCAACATCAGCCGGCACGAGGTCGATTGCTACACGCTTGCCGATGTCGCGGTCGCCCAGCAATGCGCGGACCTGATCGCGCCCTATATCTTCGCGCTGATCCAGACCGAGGAGGCGCGCCGCGCCATGCTGGCCGAGAGCGAGGCGCGCAACCGCGTCGAACTGCTGCGGGTCGGTGCCTCGCAGCTGACCGAAGGCATGGAGCGCGAACGCCGGCGCATGGCCATGGACCTGCACGACCAGACGCTCGCCGACCTCGCCCGCATTGCGCGCCAGCTTTCGGCCCTTCGTGGCCAGGGCGTGGCGCGGGCGGCGCAGCTTGCCGATCTCGAGCAGGAGGTCGCCGGCTGCCTGACGGAACTGCGCCACATCGTCGATGACATGCGGCCGAGCGTGCTCGAACTGTTCGGCCTGCGCGACGCCGTCGAGGCGCATCTCAATCGCAGCGTCGCCAGGGCCAAGCCACCGATCGCCGTGCGCATCGCCGACACCAGCGACGGCGCCGCCGACAGCCTGCCCGAGCCTGTCCGCACCGCGCTCTACCGGATCGTGCAGGAAGCCA
Organism: Mesorhizobium sp. M0496; assembly: GCF_040321205.1. Classification (NCBI taxonomy): domain Bacteria; kingdom Pseudomonadati; phylum Pseudomonadota; class Alphaproteobacteria; order Hyphomicrobiales; family Phyllobacteriaceae; genus Mesorhizobium; species Mesorhizobium sp. M0496. The sequence goes on from NZ_JAMYRC010000014.1 coordinate 91,413, forward strand.
TCAACAATGCCGTTCGCCACGCCGCACCGCACCGCATCGATGTGCTGCTGGCGTCGACCGCGAGCGTGCTGCGGGTGATCGTCACCGATGACGGCCAGGGATGCGGCGTTGTCGATCCGGCGGCTCATGGCGGCATCGGCCATATGCACACGCGGGCCGCCCTTATCGGGGCACGGCTGCGCATCGGCCAGGCCGGACGCAAGAGCGGTGGCACGAAAAGCGGCGGCACGCGTGTCGTCGTCGAGATCGACCGCCAGCCGTCGCGGGAATTGCCGACTGCGGCGGCTGCAACAGCATCCGGCGAGCTCGCCGTGTCGGAGGCCATGTGATGCTTGTGATGATCGCCGAGAATGACGGGCTGCACCGCACCTTCGCGCGGCGCACCGTCGAGCAATTGTGGCCCGGCGACGTCGAGGTGATCGAAGCAAGCGATGGCGAGGACGCCATCAGCCTGGCGGCCGAGCGCGAGCCGCCGCATGTCGTGCTCGACCTGCAGATGCCGAAGGCGACAGGGATCGAGGTCGCTAAGGCGATCTGGAACCGCCGCGCCGGCACGCACATCCTGTTCTGGTCCAATTTCGCCGACGAGGCCTATGTGCGCGGCGTGGCGCGCATCGTGCCGCCCGGCTCGGTCTACGGCTATGTGCTGAAGTCAGCGACGGAGGAGGGCATGCGGTCCGCCTTGCGCGGCGTTTTCCGCGATGGCCATTGCATTATCGACCGCGAGATCCGCGGCATCCAGCACCGCGTGCAGGACAAGTTCGAGGGCATCACCGACGGCGAATATGAAAGCCTGATCGACATCGCGCTCGGCCTGACCGACCGCGCCATCGCCGCACGCCGGGGCCTGTCGATCCGTGGCGCACAAAGCCGCATCAAGCATGTCTACGACAAGCTCGGCATCGTGCCGGCGGAAGACGGCGCCGGCGATGCTTCCGTGTTCAACTCGCGGACGCGGGCGATCTATCTCGCCATGGCGCGCGGCCTGATCAACATCGACGCGCTACGCCGCGAGCAGGACCGGCTCGATGCCTGGCTGACACAGGCGCCGCCGGGCCACTGATTGCAGTTCTTTGCGACTGTGCAAACGCACAGTCGGCCGTGCGCTTTGACCGGTATCGCCACGTCGGCGCCGCAACTACGCTCGATCCCCAACGAGAAGATCATATCGGGGAAGCGCTCATGCCATTCGTCACCATGCGGATACGCACGGCTGGTCGCGCCGCCGGGAGCCGGTGATGTCGGTGTCGGCGCGCGCCCGCCATTCCGGCCTGGACGACGTCGTCGGCGATGCGACGATCGAAACGCTGGCGAGCGGCTTCGGCTTCCTCGAAGGGCCGGTCTGGCACCCCTACGAAAAGTGGCTGGTCTTCTCCGACATTCCGGAAAGCCGTATGTACCGCCGCGGCAGCGCGGGCGAGATCGTGCTGTTCCGCGAACCGAGCCACAAGGCCAATGGCAACACGCTGGACCGCCAGGGGCGGCTGGTCACCTGCGAGCACGCGATGAGCCGTGTGACCCGCGCCGAGCCCAACGGCAGCGTGACCGTGCTTGCCACGCACCATCAGGGCAAACAGCTCAATAGCCCGAACGACATCGTTATCGCCACCGGCGGGTCGGTTTACTTCACCGATCCGGGCTATGGCAGGGTGGAATTCTATGGCGTGCCACGTCCTCAGGAGCTGCCGTTCCAGGGTGTCTACCGCATCGATGGCGACGGCGCACAACTGACGTTGCTGGCCGACGATTTCGTGCAGCCGAACGGACTTTGCTTTTCGCTGGACGAGTCGCGGCTGTTCATCAACGACACCGAACAAGGACACATCAGGGTGTTTGGTGTCGAGGCGAATGGCGACCTGAACGGCGGAGCCGTCTGGGCCGTGACCGAGGGCGAGGGGCCGGGCGCGCCGGACGGCATGAAGATCGACAGCCGCGGAAATCTTTACTGCACCGGCCCCGGCGGCATCCATGTCTTTGATGCGTCGGGCGCCATTCTTGGCGTCATCCGGACGCCCGAAGATTGCGCGAATTTCACGTTCGGCGACGACGACCTACAAAGCCTCTACATAACCGCGTCGACGTCATTGTACCGGCTCCGGGTACGGGTGCCGGGATTGAGACTGTTTTGAGTGCGCGACAATCCGTGCTCAAATCAGAGTTGGGAGTGAGGCCGGGGTCAAAGCCGGCGGGAATTGCAGCAGTCAACACATCTGGGAGGATTACGACATGAAGAAACTGTTCGTTCTGGGCGCTCTGGCCGCAATGCTCGCCTCGGGCACGGCGCTGGCCGATACCAGTGGCAAGAAGATCGCCTTTTCCAACAACTATGCCGGCAATTCGTGGCGGCAGGCGATGCTCGACAGCTATGGCATCGTCACCAAGAAGGCGGTCGCCGACAAGATCGTCGGCGCGGCCGATATCTTCACCACCGCCGACAAGGAAGTGCCGACGCAGGCGGCGCAGGTGCAGAACCTGATCCTGCAGGGCTATGACGCGATCGTCATCAACGCCGCCTCGCCGGATGCGCTCAACGGCGCCATCAAGCAGGCCTGCGATGCCGGTATTGTCGTTGTCTCTTTCGACGGCACCGTAACCGAACCTTGCGCCTATCGCGTCGTCGTGGACTTCAAGGACATGGGCAAGCAGGAAGTCGAGCAGATGGCCAAGTTCCAGCCCAAGGGTGGGAACCTGCTGGAAATCCGTGGCCTTGCCGGTACCTCGATCGACGATGCCATTCATGCCGGCATCCTCGAAGGCGTTGCCGCCCATCCCGAGTTCAAGATCGTCGGTTCGGTGACCGGCGACTGGGACCAGACGACGGCGCAGAAGGCGGTGGCGACCATCCTGCCGTCGCTGCCCGAGGTCGTCGGCATCGTCGACCAGGGCGGTGACGGCTATGGCGCGGCACAGGCCTTCGCCGCCGCCGGCAAGCCGCGCCCGACCATCATCATGGGCAACCGCCAGGACGAGTTGCAGTGGTGGAAGGAACAGAAGGACAAGGACGGCTACCAGACCTGGTCGGCATCGATCGCGCCCGGCGTGTCGTCGCTCGCCTTCTGGGTGGCGCAGCAGGTGCTCGACGGCCGCACGGACATTCCGCACGATCTGCTGGTGCCGTATCTGGCCTTCACCCAAGACGATTTCGAGGCCGAGTTGCCGAAGATCCCCAAGGGTGGCGTTGCCAGCCACGAATACACGCAGGAAGATGCAATCGCGGCCATCAAAGCCAACATCAAGTGAGCATCACGGCAGCGTTGCCGTCCGTATCGCCGAACGGATATCGTTGAGCATGCCTGAAGGGAACGCTGACATCATCAGACTGAACGGCGCCGAAAAGCATTTCGGCGCCGTTCGCGCACTGGGCGGCGTCGATTTTCACGTCGGGCCCGGCGAATGCGTCGGTCTCGTCGGCCACAATGGCGCCGGCAAATCGACGCTGATGCACATGGTGGCGGGCACGCTGGTGCCCGACAGCGGGCAGATCGGCGTGCATGGCGGCACTGAGGACAACTACTCGGTGTCGCGGGCGCAGCAGCTCGGCATACGCTGCGTGTTTCAGGAATTATCGCTGTGTCCCAATCTCAGCGTTGCCGAGAACACGCGTATCAACCACGCGTCGCTGCGCGGGCTCGGCTGGCGGCGCAAGGCGGCCGAGCTGATCGCCGCCAAGCTCGACGAGATCTTTCCGGGCCACAGCATCTCGCCCTCGGATATTGTCGGCGACCTGTCGATCGGCCGGCGCCAGATGGTGGAGGTGGCGCGCGCGTTCACGGTGACCCAGGATCGTCTCGACCTTGTCATCCTCGACGAGCCGACATCGTCGCTAGACGCGCATACGGCCGGACAGTTGCTGGCCTTCGTGCGCCGCTTCGTCGCCGGCGGCAAAAGCTGCATCCTGATCTCGCATGTCCTGGGCGAGGTGCTGCGCAACGCCGACCGCATCGTGGTGATGCGTGACGGCAAGGTGGTTGTCGCAGACGCCGCGAGTGTCTTCGACCGCGACCGGCTGGTGACGGCGATGGGCGGTGCGGAAGCGCGCCAGAAGATCGCCGCCGAAATCGCTGCCGCCAAGCCCGGGGCCAGTCCGCTGCGGGTCCGGGCGCGGCCGGCCGCGCAGAAGGACGGCACCGACCTTGTCGCTTGCGCCGGCGAGATCATCGGCCTTGCCGGGCTGGCAGGCCACGGCCAGACCGACCTGCTGCTGGCGATCTTCGCCGCGGCATCGCGCGCCCGGGCCGGCATCGAGGTGACCGCGCCGGTGGCGCTGGTGGCCGGCGACCGCCAGGCGGACGGCATTTTTCCGCAATGGTCGATCACTGAGAACATCGGCATCCGCTCGCTTACGCGCCTGCGCAAAGGGCTGCTGATCTCGCCGCAGCGCGAGGCCGAGCTTGCAGCATTTTGGCAGAAGAAAATCGGCATCCGTACGCCTGATATGAACAACAACATCTTTTCGCTGTCGGGCGGCAACCAGCAGAAAGCGCTGTTTGCCCGCGCCTTCGGCTCCGATGCACAGATCGTGCTGATGGACGATCCGATGCGCGGCGTCGACATCGGCACCAAGCTGGAGGTCTACGACCTCGTGCGCGAGGAAGCAGGCCGCGGCCGCACCTTCCTCTGGTACACCACGGAAACCGAAGAACTCGACAATTGCGACCACGTCTATGTCTTCAAGAACGGCCGCATCGTCGCCAATCTGCGCCGCGACGAGTTGACCGAAGAGAAGATCATCCAATCCTCGTTCGGCGATGCGGCCTGAGATGACCGCCGCCAGCCTCGAAACCGCTGCCAAGACTTCCGCCGAGCGTGGTGCGCTGGCCCGCGCACGCCTGCTGCGCGGGCTGCTGCCGGCACTGTCGCTGGTGCTGGTGCTGCTTGCCATCGCCTGGCTCAACCCGCGCGCCATCAGCTATTTCGGCTTCAGCCTGATGCTCAATTTGGCCATCCCGATCGCGCTGGCGACGATCGCGCAGATGTTCGTCATATCAGGCAACGAGCTCGACCTGTCGATCGGCACCTTCGTCGGCTTTGTCGGATGTGTCACCGCGACCTGGCTGAAGGATGCGCCGCTCATCGGCGTCGTGATCCTGCTCGGATCGATCGGCGTCTACGCGCTGCTCGGCGCGCTGATTCATCTGCGCAATTTGCCGTCGATCGTGGTGACGCTCGGCATGAGTTTCGTATGGCAGGGGCTCGCCATTCTCGTGCTGCCCAAACCCGGCGGCAAGGCACCGGACTGGCTGCTTGGGCTGATGGCATTCAAGCCGCCTTTCGTGCCGTTCCCGATCATTGCCGCGCTGCTGATCGGTTTCATCGTCCATTTCGGCCTGATGCGCACCTCCTATGGCGTGATCCTGCGCGGCTCGGGCGGCAATCCGGCGGCGCTCGGGCGCGCAGGCTGGTCGCTGCTCAAGACCAAGATCGTGCTGTTTTCGCTGGCCGGCCTGTTCGGCGTGCTGTCGGGCATGGCGCTGATCGGCATCACCACTTCGGCCGATGCCAATATCGGCAATGGCTATACGCTGCTGGCGATCGCTGGTGTCATCCTCGGCGGCGGTGAATTCGTCGGCGGCCGGGTGTCGCCGATCGGCGCGGTGATCGGTGCGCTGACGCTGGCGCTGGCCGCCTCGCCGCTGCTCACCTTCATGCACATTCCGCCCGACTGGCAGGTGGCCGCCAACGGCGCGATCCTCATTATCGTGCTGGCGGCGCGGGTGCTGATCAGCCGCAAGGAGAGGTGAGCGATGACCTCGGTGAAATCGCTGCTGACCAAACCCTGGATCTGGTCATTTCTCGGCGCGCTTTTGGTGTGGCTGGCGACGATCGTCTTCACCGGCGGTTATGGCGCCGGCGGAATGGTGACCGCCGCGCTGTCGCTGGCGGTGTTCACGGTCATCGTCGGTGTCGGCCAGATGTTCGTCATCACGCTTGGCCCTGGCAATGTCGATCTGTCGCTGCCGGCCAATATCGGCCTTGCCAGCGCCGTCGCCATGAAGGTGATGGACGGCAACGACGCCATGATCGCAGTCGGCCTTCTGGCGGCGCTGGCCTGCGGGGCTGCGATCGGCGTCGCCAACTATTTGCTGATCTGGGCGCTGCGCATCCCGCCGATCATCGCCACGCTGTCGGCCAGTTTCATCATCCAGTCGATCGACATCAGCTATGGGCGCGGCTTGCAGATCAAGCCGCCGCCGGGCTTCGCCGATTTCGCCAACTGGCAGGTGCTGGGCATTCCGGTGCTGGCGATCCTCACCGTGCTGTTCACCGTCGGGGCTGCCATCGCGCTGCAACGTATGATCTATGGCCGCTCGGTGCTGGCGATCGGCCAGAACATCCGCGCCGCGTGGCTGGCCGGCGTCAATGTCGGCCGCATCCGCTTCCTCACCTATACGCTGTCGGGAGCGCTCGGCGGCATCGATGGCGCGCTGCTCGCCGGCTATTTCCGCGGCGCCAATGTCGATATCGGCAATGAGTATCTGCTGGCATCGATCGCCGTCGTCGTCATCGGCGGCACGTCGGTCGCCGGCGGCAAGGCCAACGTGCCCGGGGTGTGGGGCGCGGCGCTGTTCCTGGTGCTTTTGCTGACCATGCTCAACACCTTTGGCGTCAGTGCTGGTGTGCGATTGCTGCTGACGGGGCTGATCATCGTTGGGGTGATTACGGCCGCGGGCGGGCAGAAGGCGCTGCGGTAGCGGGAGCAAGACGCCGACGCTGGCGGGACAGCACCCCCCTCTGGCCTGCCGGCCATCTCCCCCGCAAGGAGGGAGATCGGCAGTTGTCGTGGCCTTCGCCAATCTGCAACGTTGCAAAGTGAGCGAGGCGCAGAAGCTGTCAATCTCCCCCCTTGCGGGGGAGATGCCCGGCAGGGCAGAGGGGGGTGTGAAGGATCGCTACTTCGGAGATCATGACGGCCAGGCATCTCGACCGGCAATCATTATGCCAGCCAGGCAACCGGTTCCCATCCGCGTCGTGACGCTGTAAATCACGACCATTGCTGGGAGGTTTGTGTGTCCGATTTCCTCAAGGTCAGTCGTGATGGCGATGTCGCCATCGTCACCATCGACAATCCGCCGGTCAACGCGCTGAGCTTTCATGTCCGCGAGCCGCTGATGCAGGCGCTGGTTGGCTTGCGGGATGACGCTTCGGTTGCCGCCATCGTCATTGCTTGCGCCGGCCGGACCTTTGTTGCCGGGGCCGACATCACTGAATTCGGCAAGCCGATGCAGCAACCCGAACTGCGCGCCATCGTGGCTGTGCTGGAAGCCATCGCCAAGCCGACGATCGCGGCCATTCATGGCACCGCGCTTGGCGGCGGGCTGGAGCTGGCACTCGGCTGTCACTTCCGCGTCGCCGATGCGGGCGCCAAGCTCGGCTTGCCCGAGGTGAAGCTTGGCCTCTTGCCGGGCGGCGGCGGCACGGCGCGGCTGCCGCGCCTGGTAGGCGCGATGAAGGCGTTGAAGATGATCGTTTCAGGCGCGCCGATCGGCGCGGCCGAGGCGCATGGAGCGGGCCTCGTCGATGCCGTCTTCAAAGGCGATCTGACCACGCATGCCGTGAATTTCGCCAGGGAAATAGCCCGCAAGGGTGGTCCCTTCACCCCGGTGCGCGATCGCGATGACGGGCTCAAGGAGACCGACCTCGCGGCTCTCGACGCCGAGGCCGCGGATCTTGCCAGGAAGGCGCGCGGCCTCGAGGCGTCGGTCGCCTGCGCGCTGTCGGTGCGCAATGCCGTCACGCTGCCCTTCGACGCGGCGCTGGCGGCGGAGCGTGCGCTGTTCGTGAAACTGGTCGGCAGCGATCAGTCGCGGGCGCAGCGCCATCTTTTCTTCGCCGAACGCGAGGCGGCAAAGATTTCGGCCAAGGACATCGTCAAGCGCAGGATTGCCCGCGTCGGCGTCATCGGCGCCGGCACGATGGGCGGCGGCATCGCCATGGCCTTCGCCAATGGCGGCTATCCCGTGACCTTGATGGAAACAAGCCAGGAAGCGTTGCAGCGCGGTTTCGGCACGATCGAGAAGAACTATGCCGTTTCCGTCACGCGCGGTTCGTTGAGCGAAGATGCCACGCGCCAGCGGCTCGCCCAGTTCAAGGGCTCCACCGACTATGCCGATCTCGCCGATTGCGACCTGATTGTCGAGGCGGTGTTCGAGGACATGGCGGTCAAGAAGGAAGTCTTCGGCAAGCTCGAAGCGGTGGCGAAGCCCGGTGCGATCCTCGCTACCAACACATCCTATCTCGACGTTAACGAAATCGCCGCCTCGACCTCGCGCCCGCAGGATGTGGTCGGCCTGCACTTCTTCTCGCCGGCCAATGTCATGAAGCTGCTGGAGATCGTGCGGGCGCAGAGGACCGCGCCCGACGCGCTGGCAACCGTCGTCGACTTGGCGCGGCGGATCGGCAAGGTGGCCGTCGTCGTCGGTGTGTGCCATGGCTTCGTCGGCAATCGCATGCTGGCGGCGCGTGGTTCGGAATCCGAAGCGCTTCTTTTGGAAGGCGCTACGCCACGTCAGATCGACCAGGTGTTCACCGATTTCGGCTGGTCGATGGGGCCGTTCCAGATGGGCGATCTGGCCGGCCTCGACATCGGCTGGCGCAACCGCAAGGCGCACGGGCAGACGGCCGTCATCGCCGACACACTGTGCGAGCAGGGACGGTTCGGCCAGAAGACCGGCAAGGGGTTTTATCTCTATGAGAACGGTTCGCGCACACCGGTTCCGGACCCGCAAGTCGAGGCGCTGATCCGCGCCAAGGCGGACGAAAAGGGCATCGCTCCGCGCGCGATCAGTGCAGAAGAAATCATCGAGCGCACGCTCTATCCCCTGATCAATGAGGGCGCGAAGATCCTGGAAGAAGGGATCGCGGCCCGCGCGTCCGACATCGATGTCGTCTGGGTCAATGGCTACGGCTTTCCCATCGGCAAGGGCGGCCCGATGTTCTGGGCCGGTCTCGAAGGGGCGGGCAAGATTATCAAGCGGCTCGAGTACTGGCATCAGCGCACCGGCAAGGACATTTTCAAGCCGGCGCCACTGCTCAAGACAATGGCCGAGACGGGTTCCTGGGAAGCCGGCGCAACAGCCTGATCGAGCGGTGGTTCAAGGCCGGAGGAATTACCGGATCCGCGCGTCGATGATCTCGACGAAGCGGGCGAAGAGGCCGGCCTGCGACTTGATCTTGAGCTTGCGATAGATGTTACGGCGATGGACTTTCACGGTTCCCGGCACGATGCGCATGGCCCGGGCGATCGACTCGGTGGAGTGCCCCTGCAGCACCAGGTCGACGACATGCTTTTCGCGCGGCGTCAGCGACAGGCTCTGCCAGATATGAGCACGGTCGAATTCGTTGACCGGCGCTATCGTCTCGTCCTGCTTCACTGCTGCCGGCTCGTCGGCCGGAAGAGCTGGCCAACGCAACCTGATGAAGCTGATCACCGCCGGTGCCATGTCGCGCAACAACCTGGCATCGGCGGTGCCGAAAGGACCCGAAGCGCGCAGCCGCATCAGCGACAGCACCAGCGCATCCTTGCCCGGCAGCGGCACGAAGAAGCCGACCTCTTCGGCCAGCCTGGTCTGGCTGTAGTAGGAGCGAAAATATTCGCTGGCGTAGAAGCGGTCCGGCGCCAGCTCACGCATGCGCCAGAAACCTTCCTTGCGCTCGACCGCTGCGTGATGGAACGGGTCGAGCAGATACGGCCCTTCCTGGTAGAGCGCGACGAAGACGTGGCTTTCGGTGGGCGAGAACGTCTCGAACAGCAGCGGCGGGCGCGAGGCGCCGCGATAGCCGAAGATCACGCAGTGGTCGAAGCTGACATGCTGCCGCAGCCAATCGACCAGCGCCTTGCCGAACAGGTCGCCGCTCGTCTCCCGCGTCGCCGCGATAAGCGTGGCGAGCTGGCTGTATTCGTCGCTGCGGGACAATCCATACCCCCTTAAACAAGAAAATAGATCAGATATACCACCAGCGAGGTATATACCAGCCGCCATTGGCTCTGGTAGCGTTCTGATATCGCCCTGGGGAGTCCGCAGCCTTGACCGCAGTGCCCGACATCGAGTTTCGCGGCGTCACCAAGCGCTATGGCAGCGTGACGGCCGTGAGCGGCATCGATCTCGCTGTCCCGCCATCCGCTTTCGTCGCCCTGCTCGGGCCGTCCGGCTGTGGCAAGACGACCTGCCTGCGCATGATCGGCGGTTTCGAACAGCCGAGCGAAGGCAAGGTGTTCATTCGCGGCCAGGACATGGCCGGCACGCCGCCCTACCGGCGCCCAGTCAACATGGTGTTCCAGCAATACGCGCTGTTTCCGCATCTCGATGTCGAGGACAATGTCGCCTACGGGCTGCGCCAGTCCAGGCCGCGGCTGTCGTCGCGCGAGGTCACCTCAAGAGCAGGCGAAGCGCTCGAAATGGTGCGGCTCGCCGGCTACGGCCGCCGCAAGATCCACGAACTGTCCGGTGGCCAGCAGCAGCGTGTCGCGCTGGCGCGCGCGCTGGTCAACAAGCCGGCGGTGCTGCTGCTCGACGAGCCGCTGGCGGCGCTCGACAAGAAGCTGCGCACCGACATGCAGATCGAGTTGCAGAACCTGCAGCGCGAGATCGGCATCACCTTTGTGCTGGTCACCCACGACCAGGAGGAAGCGCTGTCGATGAGCGATTTCGTCTGCGTGATGAATGGCGGCCGCATCGTCCAGCTCGGACAGCCGAGCGAGATCTATGACGAACCGGCCGACCTGTTCGTCGCCGATTTCGTCGGCAAGACCAATCTCTTGAGCGGCACCGTCGCCGGGCATATGGGCGATCTGGTGGAGGTGGCGCTTGCCGACGGCACCGTGATTGCGGCGCGCAAGCGCACCGCCTTACAGCAAGGCGAGGCCGTGTCGGTCAGCCTGCGTCCTGAATCGCTCAGTCTCGGCACTTCCGAAAGCAGCCGCTTCAAAGGCATCGTCCGCAACCGGATCTTCCTGGGCTCGACGGCGGAATACGCGATCGAGGTCCAGGGCATCGGAACGCTGCTGGCCAAGGCCGATCATCTGATCGGCCACGGCAATCTCTTCAAGCCGGGTGAACCCGTCGCCATCGGCTTTGCCTCCGGAACGCCGCTGGCGTTTCCGGAAACCAAAAACAACGGGACCAACCAGAGGGTAGATAAACATGTCGAAATCATATCGTGATGGACTGCCGATAAGCCCTGAGAATTTTGTCGACCAGCTCATGCGCCTGAAGCGCGGCTCGATCGGCCGCCGCGACTTCCTTGGCCTCACCGGCCTTGGCATTGCGACGGCGGTGATGGCGCGCGAGATCGGCATCATGCCGACGCCAGCCTTTGCCGCGGAAAGTCTTGGCGATCGCATGTCGATCGCCACCTGGCCGAATTATCATGACCCGGCGACATTCGAAAATTTCAAGAAGGACACCGGCGTTGCCGTCGAGGTCAACGTGTTCGGCTCCAATGAGGAGATGCTGGCCAAGCTGCAGGCCGGCGCCTCGGGCTGGAGCCTTTTCGTGCCGACCAACTACACGATTTCCACCTACAAGAAGCTCGGCATCATCGAGCCGCTGGAGATGGCGAAGCTGCCGAATTTCGACGGCTCGCAGGAGGATCCGCGCTTCACTGGGGAAGGCACGATCGACGGGGTGGCCTACGCCGTGCCGAAGAACTGGGGCACCACCGGCTTTGCCGTCAACACCAAGAAGCTGACCAAGCCGATGACGAGCTGGAAGGAGTTCTGGGACACCGCCATGGCGGAGGGCGACAGCCGCACCATGGTGCATGACTACCAGTTGACCACGATCGGCAATGCGCTGAAATATTACGGCTATTCGTTCAACTCGCTCAAATCAGACGAACTCGCCAAGGCGGAGGAACTGCTGCTGAAGGTCAAGCCGCATCTGTTCGCGGTTTCGTCAGACTATCAGCCGGGAATGCGCGCGGGCGATGCCTGGATGACCATGTGCTGGACGAACGACGGCGCGCAGCTGCATCGCGACATTCCCGAGATCGCCTATGTTCTGGGCAAGGAAGGCGGCGAGATCTGGACCGATTTCTACGCCATTCCAAAGGATGCGCCGAACAAGCCGGCCGGCTATGCCCTGCTCAACTATCTGATGAACCCGCAGGTCGCGGTGAAGGAGCACCTGGCCAATGGCGCGCCGTCGACCGATGCGCGGGTCAACAAGCTGCTGCCGAAGGAGGTGCTCGACAATCCGATCCTCTATCCGGCGGCGGACTTGTTGACGCCGCTGGAATTCGGCGCGGCGGCGACGCTGACCGATCCCGGCCGCGCCGAACTGATGGCGCGCTTCAAGTCGGCCTAAGCCAAGCCGCCTCAAATTCGACTCAGATAACTTGACCGGCGGGTTCATGCCCGCCGGCACCGGGGCAATCCTTCCATGCACGGCAGCCGTCTTCGCAAGAATCTTCTGACCGCCATGCTGCTCGGTCCGGCGACCGCGTGGCTGGTGGTGTTCCTGGTGCTGCCGTTCATCGCCATCGCCGTGTTCAGCGTTGGCGAGCGGGCACCGGAAGGCGGCTATCAGGCCGCCTTTACGCTGGCACAATATGCCAATCTTCCGGCGCGGGCGACCGCGTTCTGGAACACGATGCTGCTGGCGCCGGTGGGGGCGCTTGCCTGTCTGTTCGTCGCCTATCCGGTCGCCTATTACCTTGCCTTGCAGGCGCCGCAGCGCTGGCGACTGATCCTGCTAGCACTGGTCGTTATCCCGTTCTGGACCAGCCTTCTGATGCGGACCTATGCCTGGATGTATGTGCTGGGCGGGCGCGGCATCCCGGCATTGCTTGCTTATATCGGGTTCGAGGATGTCAGGCTGATCAATACGCCGGGCGCGGTGCTGCTCGGCATCGTCTATGGCTATCTGCCGCTGATGATCTTGCCGATCTATGTCAGCCTCGAGCGGCTCGACCGCAGGCTGTTGGAAGCTTCCGCAGACCTCGGCGCAACGCCGCTCTCGACCTTCCTCGGCGTGACATTGAAACTGTCGCTGCCGGGCGTGATGACCGGCTTCTCGCTGGTGATGATCCTGCTGCTCGGCGAATATCTGATCCCGACGCTGCTCGGCGGCGGCAAGGTGTTCTTCATCGGCAACGCGCTGGTCGATCTGTTCCTGCAGTCGCGCCACTGGCCGTTCGGATCGGCCATCGCCATCACGCTGGTGCTGGTCTCGGTGGTGGTGCTGATTGCCGCCAACCGCATCTCGACCCGCGTTTCGGGCGCGCGTCGGGTGGATCTGATCTGATGCGCGCCTTCGTCATTGCCGTCTTCGCCTTCCTCTATTTGCCGATCGCGCTGGTTGTGTTGTTTTCCTTCAATGCTGGCCATCATGCCAGCGAGTTCACCGGCTTTTCGGTGCAATGGTACGGCAAGGCGCTGGACAACCCGTTCCTGGTCGAAGCGCTGAAGAACAGCCTGTTCATCGCGACCACCAGCGCTTCGCTGGCGGCGTTGTGCGGCACTGCGGCCGCACTCGGCCTGGCGCGCGTCAGCGTCCGAACCCGCGCTATCTTCGATGCCCTGCTGGGTGCCGCGATCGTCGTTCCGGGGGTCGTCATCGGCATTTCGACGCTGGTCGCGCTCGTCCAGCTGTTCACGGTCGTCAACCCGTTCCTCGCCTCGATCTGGCCCGACGACCAACCGCCGCGCCTGGCGCTCGGCTACGGTTCGATCATCGCGGCGCACGGGCTGTTCTCGATGGCGCTGGTGACGATGATCGTCGGCACGCGTCTCGGCAGCCTCGACCGCAATCTGGTCGAGGCGTCGAGCGATCTCTACGCCACGCCGCTGACGACGTTCCGCAGCATCGTGTTTCCGCAGATCATGCCGGCGGTGGTCGCCGGCTTCCTGCTCGCCTTCACGTTCTCCTTCGACGATTTCATCGTCGCCTTCTTCGTCGCCGGTGCGCAGACGACGCTGCCGATCTATGTCTTTGCGTCGATCCGGCGTGGGGTGACGCCTGAAATCAATGCCATCGCGACGATCGTGCTCGTCGCCTCCGTGCTGATTGTGGTGCTTGCCCAATGGCAGCTGCGCCAGCGCAAACCATCGAACTGAAAGCCGCATCATGATCCTCAAAGACCGCATCGCGGTGGTGACAGGCGCCGGCTCCGGCATCGGGCGCGCCGGCGCCATGATCATGGCCAGGGAGGGCGCGGTGGTCGTCATCGCCGACAGGGACCAGGTCGCTGGCGAAGCAACGGCTTCGGACATCCGGGCAGTGGGCGGGCAGGCCGAGGCGATCGCGACCGATGTCGCGGAGGACGCGGCGGTCGAGCAACTCATTGCCAGCACGCTCGACAGGCATGGGCGCATCGACATCCTGCACAATCATGCCGGTATACAGGTCGGCGGCACGCTGACCGAAGTCGAGACCGAAGGCATGGATGCCTCGTGGCGGGTCAATGTGCGGGCGCAGTTCCTGGCGGCCAGGATGGTCATGCCATCGATGGTCGCACGAGGCGGCGGCGTTATCCTCAACACAGCCTCCAATTCGGGCGTGTTCTACGACCGCGAGATGATCGCCTACGCCACCTCCAAACATGCGGTGGTGGCGATGACCAGGCAGATGTCGCTCGACTATGCCCGGCACAATGTCCGCGTCAACGCGCTCTGCCCGGGCTGGGTCGATACGCCGTTCAACGAACCGTTCATCGCCCAGATGGGCGGGCGCGAGGCGATCGAAACCTATGTCCGCAGCAAGATCCCGATGGGGCGCTGGGCCAGCGCTGAAGAGATCGCCGAGGCGATCCTGTTCCTCGTCTCCGACCGCTCCTCCTTCATGACCGGTCAGGCGCTGGTGATCGATGGCGGCGAGAGCATCGGCTGAGACTATGTTTCGGTCATCAACGTCCTTTGTTTTCCTCTATTTCAACGCCTTTCCGATACACTGCTCCACGACTTTCTCCGTGCCGCCGGTCAGCAGCTAGGACTATGGTCTGACCGGCATGGGACTTCAGTGCCACGGCGGTCCGCGAGCGTCGATTTTCCTATAATATCAAACGGTTACGAGTCTTGACGGTTGTCAGATCGCGTATTGAGACCGCATTTGTCTAAAGTTTACTCTGTACAATTAGGAATTCCTCATACGACGGTCGCCTAGCGGTTGGGCGAAGGGTGGCGATTCCCCGAGGAGGTTACCATGACAAACCGAAAAACTCTGTTCGCGGCGCTTGCCGCATTGGCGCTTCTGGCGTCTCCGGCAATGGCCGGCAACGGGCACGGCGGTGGCAACGGGCACGGTAGCGGCGGTGGCAATGCCGGCGGGAACGGTGGCGGCAATGGCAACGGTGGCGGCAAGAGCAGCACTTCGCACGGCAAGTCCGCGTCGGCTCGGGGGCAGGTGGCCAAGGCGGACGACACCACGGTCGACACGACCACAAAGGTCTCGGCCGTGCCGAAGGAGAAGAACATCCACGCCAAGCTTGGCCGGCTGAACTCGCTGCAGCGCAACATCAACGCCTACATGAACTCCAAGAGCAAGAAGTTCGCTGCCATTCAGGCTTTCGTGACGCAGTCCGCGAAAGCCAAGGTAGCCGAGGCCGCCGCCGAGGCGGCCCAGGATAAGCTGGATGCGCTGAATTCGCAGTTGAACGCCTTGACGTCGCTGACGGCCGATCAGATTGCGGCCATGACGCCCGAAGATCAGGCGGCCTTGCCGGGGAAGATAGCGGATCTGCAGGCCGAAATCACCGCCCAGGAGGCAGAGGTGACCGCCGCCAATGAGGCGGCTGCCGCGGCAACGGAGGGCACCGATGACGCCTCGCTCGACGCGGCGCTGACGGACATGGCCAACAAGCCCGTCGATGCCGAGGTCACCGCCTGGGCCCAGGGCGTCCTTGCCGGCAAGATCGACCAGACGGCGGCCCAGATTGAAGCGGAAACGACACCGTAGCGACTTGCAGCCGAAACAGCAGTAGGCAGTCAAAGATGCCGCCGGTCTCGCCCGGCGGCATTGCTTTTCCCGGTCATGATCGGGCTATCTATCCCAAGATAGCGAGTTTCGAGACACTCATACGTGCTTGCGGCCGCCGGTCGCGCGGAACCAGCTGTCGGGATAGGGATACCACCATTCCTGGATCGCCGGTTTGTGGTCGATGATCACCATTTTGGAGCGGCGGAAGGCATCCAGCCCCTGGCGGCCAAGCTCGCGGCCGAGGCCCGAGGCCTTCCAACCGCCGAAGGGCAGGGCGTCATTGTCGATCAGCGGGTTGTTGACCCAGACCATGCCGGCCTCCAGCCGCTCGGCTGCCTCATGCGCCTCCGCCAGATCGGTGGTGAAGACGGAGGCGCCGAGCCCAAACGGGCTGTCATTGGCAAGCCGGATCGCCTCGTCGAAATTTTTCACCCGGCAGATGGCGGCGACCGGGCCGAAGCACTCCTCGCGCACGATGGCCATGTCTGGGGTGACGCCCGTCAGGATCGTCGGTTCGTAGAACCAGCCGGTGTTGTGCGCCGGCGGGATGCGCCCGCCGGTCACCACCTTGGCGCCGCTGTGGATGGCATCGTCAACGAGGCGCATAACCTTGGCCCGCGCGGCTTCGCTGACCATCGGGCCGATCTCGGTCTTGTCCAAGCCATTGCCGATACGCAGGGCACGCGTCTTTTCGGCGAACAGCTCGACGAAACGATCATGAACCGAATCGACCACGAAGAAGCGCTCGGCCGAGGTGCAGACCTGGCCGGTGAGATGGAAGGCGGCGGTGACGCTGCCGGCCGCCGCCACGTCGAGCGGGGCGTGCTGGCTGATAATCAGCGGATCGCTGCCGCCGGCCTCGATGACGCATGGTTTCATGCGTTCGGCACAGGCCACGGCAACCGCCTTGCCGGCGGCGACCGAACCGGTGAAGGCAACCGCGTGGGTGCGGTCGGAAGCGATCAGCGCCTGCGCCGTGGCCGCTCCGCCAGGCAGGCAGGAGACCAGCCCTTCCGGCAGCGAGCGGAACACGGTCATGTAGTCCAGCGTCGATAGCGTCGTCGCCTCGGCCGGCTTGATGATGCAGGCATTGCCTGATGCAAGCGATGCCGCGACGGTCCAGCACATCAAGAGGATCGGGAAGTTGTAGGGCATGATGTGGACCGACACGCCATAGGGCTCGTAGCGCGCATACTGGAACGACCCGGCCTGCGTCGTGCCGGCGATCTTGCCGGCATCGTCACGCGCCATCTCGGCATAGTAGCGGAAGATCGGCGCGCAATTGGCGATTTCGCCGATCGCTTCGGGATAGGGCTTGCCCATCTCGCGCACCATCAGCTCGGCGCAGCGCGTGAAGTCCGCCGCTTCGATGGCGTTGGCGACGGCATGCAGGCGCTTGGCGCGGCTCTTGGCGTCGAGCTTTTTCCATGCGGCCTGCGCATTGGTTGCGGCGGTGAGCACGGCATCGATCTCACCGTCTGTGGCGGCCGAGATAGTGCCGACGGTTTCGAGCGTCGCCGGATCGATCACCGGTTTGTTCACGCCGGTCATCGGCCGGTAGTCCGGATTGACGAAGAAAACCGGCCGGTCAGGGGAGAAATCCATGGGCATCCCTCTCAGATCCGCTCAGCGGATCATATAGACCTTCTTGATGGTCTCATGGACGGTGCAGACGCCTTTCCAGTCCTGCGGGAAGAAGGCCGCCGTGTCCGGCTCGATCTCGATGACTTCGCCGGATTCATGGACATAGGTGCAGCGGCCTTCGAGGAAGTGGCAGAACTCATCGCGGGTGACGTGGCAGTGCCATTTGCCTGGCGTGCAGACCCAAAGCCCGCATTCGGAGCGGCCTTCCGGCCCCTTGTGCAGCAACTTGCCCGAGGTGCGGGATTCGCCCTCGATCATCGTCGGGATGACACCCCAGTCGACGAGGTCTGACATGGCGAGGGGGGATTTCATGATCGGCGTTGTCATATCGATTTCCTTGAAGCTCACCGGCACATGAAGGCCTTGGTCAGCGTTTGCGTGATGATGGAGATGCCGGTCCACCCGGCGGGAAAGAACACCAGCGTGCCGGCCTCGACAGCAATCCGTTCGCCGTCGTCATGGACGTAGCTGCCGTGCCCTGAGAGGAAGTGGCAGAATTCGTCAGCGCCAAAGGTGACCTTGCGCGTGCCCGGCGTGCACGACCACAGGCCGCATTCACTCGATCCGTCCGGGTTTTGCGACAGGATCCTGCCCGAGGCGCGCGGCGCGCCGGCAAGCGTATTGCTGCCCGCGCCCCAATCCTCCAGTTCCACGCTCGAGGCCTTCGGCCAGTGCGGTGTCGGCATGTCTTCAACTCCGTGGATCAGGCCAGCATATAGACGTTGCGCATGGTCTCATGCACGGTGCATTCGCCTGTCCAGCCAGCAGGGAACATGACCACGGTCCCGGTGGTGACCTCTACCACTTCGCCGACATCCGATCGGTAGGTCGCACGGCCGGCAACGAAATGGCACAACTCGTCGCGCGGGATCGAGAGCCGCCAGCGGCCCGGCGTGCAGACCCATATGCCGGATTCCGGCTGGTTGTTCGGCCCTTTGTGAAGCAACTTGCCGGTGGAGTGCGAAGCGCCGTCCAGCGCATCCGGCTGGGCGCCCCAGTCGACGAGGTCGGTGCGGGTGGTGGCCTGATGGAGGTGTGGGGCGGAGGAGGTCATGTGGATGCTCCGGTGGCGCGATGCCTAATAACATGTTGCGCCAGGACACCCCCCTCTGGCCTGCCGGCCATCTCCCCCGCAAGGGGGGAGATCAGATGTCGTTTCGGCTTTCGCCAATCACCAGGATTGCAGAGTGAGACCCTGTGGCGAAGCTGCCAATCTCCCTCCTTGCGGGGGAGATGGCCGGCAGGCCAGAGGGGGGTGCTCAGGCTCGACATATCGCTCACAGCAATCCCTCCAACGACCCAGCCGCCTTTTCCGGCCCATTCTGCCCCTGCATCTGTGCCGACGTCTTTGCCAGCTTGGCCTTCATCTTCGGATCGGTCAGACAGGCCTCGATCTTCGTGATCAGCCCGGCATCGGTCCAATCGTAGCGCGGCATGCCGAAGCCATGGCCGGTCTCCTCGACGCGGGTGGCGTTGTCGTGGCCGTCCCAGACATAGGGCATGATGATGGCCGGCTTGCCGAAATAGAGGCACTCGGTGAACGAGTTGTTGCCGCCGTGGTGAATGACAGCATCGACCTGCGGGATGACCGAAGGCTGCGGGAACCAGCTTTCGACGATGACGTTGCCGGGCACGTCCGTATACTGGTCCTTGTAGCCGCCGACATTGACCAGTGCCCGGTAGCGCGTCTTGTCCAGCGTCGCGATAATGCGCTTCAGCAGGTCGACATCGCCGGCGCCGAGACTGCCGAAGGAGACGTAGAGTAGCGGCCCGTCATTGTTTTTCGCGAAGGTCGGCACCGCGTAGGGCTTCTCCTGCCGCACGCAGCCTTCGAGATACTGGAACCTTGCCGGGTCGAGCGGATGGCGGCGCTTGAATTTTGCCGCCTCGGGATAAAGCAGCAGATTCAAATAGGGCGAGGCTTCGAAGAATTGGCCGATCGGATAGGGCGCCTCGTTATTGGCGGTGAGGAAGGTGTTGAAGTCGTCATGGATCGGCTTGATCACCGCGTTGAAATGATCGCGATAGCGCTGGTGTCCGGCATGATCGTTCTCGCCGCAGCCTGACAGATGCGGCGGGATGTCCTCGTCCTCGATCTCGTTTTCCGAGCAGGAGATGACGCGCACCCACGGCTTGCCGTACTGCTTGATCGCCGGGAACAGGATGACGTTATCGACGCAGATCACGTCAGGTTCGATGCCGGCCAGGACGCGCGGCAGATCCTTCTGCGCCCATTTGGCGCTGTCGACGATCGCCGCCCAGCAATCCTTGACGTAATTGTCGACCTGGTCGTAGGGCGATTTGCGGAAGTTCGGGATGTGGCCATTGATGAAATCCTCCCAGAACTTCGCCATCTGCTCGGGCGGCATCGGCTCGGACAGGTTTACCGGATGCGCCTCGAAGCCGTAGCCCTTGTAGACATCAACGAAGCCGGGATCGGACAGGAACACCGCCTTGTGGCCGCGCGCCTCGACCGCCTGGGCGATGCCGACGGAATTCAGCGCCGGGCCGTAGGCCGCTTCGGGAAAAAACGCGATCGTCTTCTGCGCCATCAAGCTACTCCTCTATTCTGCGAAAATTCTGACATCGGCGGGGTCCCAGCCCAGTTCGACCTGGTCGCCCGACGAGACCGGCCGGCGGTCGGCGGCATCGGCGGTGACGCGCACCAGGAACGGTTTTGGCGACAGGGGCGTGCGGACATGCAGCTGCAGGTCGAGGCCCTGATAGGCCAACGCTTCGACCGTGCCGGTGGTGCGGTTGGCGGTCTCGGCCGATGGGAAAAGCCGGATGCGCTCGGGCCGCACCGACGCGACAGCGGATGCCCCGGGCGAAAGTGTGGCGGGAACCTTGCCGGCAATGCTCATGCCGTTTGTCGCCAGCACGCCATCGGCTGACACCCTGCCCGGCACGAAATTCATCACGCCGATGAAATCGGCGACGAAACGATCAGCGGGATGTTCGTAGATTGCGTGCGGCGTGTCGCATTGCAGCAGCTTGCCATCCCTGAGCACCGCCATGCGGTCGGCCATGACAAGCGATTCCTCCTGGTCATGGGTGACGATGACGAAGGTGATACCGACCTCGTGCTGCAGGCGCTTCAGTTCCAATTGCATGGCGCCGCGCAATTTCTTGTCGAGGGCGCCGAGCGGTTCGTCGAGCAGCAGCAGTCGGGGCCGCTTGACCAGCGCGCGGGCGAGCGCCACGCGCTGCTTCTGGCCGCCCGACAATTGCTCCGGCTTGCGGTCGGCGAAGGGCACGAGTTCGGTGGTCGCCAGGATGGCGTCGACGCGCGAGCGGATTTCCTTAGCTGGCAAACGCTCCATTTCGAGGCCGTAGGAGACATTGGCGCGGACGCTCATATGCGGAAACAGCGCGTAGGACTGGAACATCAGATTGACCGGCCGCTTGTTGGGCGGGGTCCTGGCGATGTCGCGGCCGTCGAGCAGGATGCGTCCGTCATTGGGTGTCTCGAAACCGGCCAGCATGCGCAGCAGCGTGGTCTTGCCGCAGCCGGACGGGCCGAGCAAGGCGAAGAACTCGTTCTCGCGGATATCGAGCGAGACGCCGTCGACAGCCGTCACCCGGCCGAAATTCTTGGACACCTTGTCGATGGCCAGTAGCGTGCGCGGTTCGCTCATTGGCCTGTCATCCCTCGATTGAGCCGCTGCGACAGGGTCAGCGCGGTGATCGAGACCGCCATGACGATGGTCGCCAGCGCGTTGATCTCCGGCGTGATGCCGAAGCGGATCATGGCGTAGATCTGCATCGGCAGCGTGGTCGAGGCGCGCCCCGCGCCTGCGGTGAAGAAGGCGATGATGAATTCGTCGACCGAGAGCGTGAAGGCAAGCAGCGCGCCGGCGCTCACCGCCGGCGCGATGACCGGCAATGTCACCCGCCTGAAGGTGGTGACGGCCGACGCGCCGAGGTCAGCGGAGGCCTCGACGATCGACCAATCGAAACTCTTCAGCCGCGCGCGCACCACCGAGCAGACGAAGGCGAGGTTGAAGACGACATGGGCGAGAATGATGGTATGCAGGCCCATGGTCAGATTGAGCATGGAGAAGAACGAGAGCAGCGCGATGGCCAGCACGATGTCGGGAATGATCATCGGCGCGAAGATCAACGCTTCGAGGCCCTTGCCGTATTGGCGGCGCATCTCGACGCCGATCGCCAGCAACGTTCCGAGCAGGGTGGCGATCGCGGTCGAGACCAAGGCCACGATCAGTGTGTTGAGGGCGGCGGAGAGGATGGCGCTGTTCGAGGCCAGTGAGACATACCATTTCAGCGAAAGGCCCGACCATGCCGTGGGCAGCCCGCCTTCGTTGAAGGACAGCGCCACCAGCACGGCGATCGGGATGTAGAGGAAAGCGAAGACAAGAACGAGGATCGTCCGCATACCGAAAGTGCGAACAAGAGATTGATTCATCGCTGCCCTCCGATGGTTTGGAGCTGCGTAAGCAAACTGCGTCCTTCTCCCCGTTCACGGGGAGAAGATGCCGGCAGGCAGATGAGGGGCAGCGCCCAACCTTGCAGAAGCTGGCGCCGCCCCTCATCCGCCCCTTCGGGGCACCTTCTCCCCGTGAACGGGGAAAAGGGAAAGAAGGAGCGCTCAGCCATCGGTGTCTCCCGCGGCTTGTGCGGTGTGGCCCGAGGCGCGATTGGCGGCCAGCGCCTGCGCCATCAGCACCAGAAGCATGATGGCGATCAGCGCCATGGCGAGTGCCGCCCCGAAGGGCCAGTCATTGGCGGTGAGGAACTGGTCGTAGACGAGATTGCCGATCATCTGGAAGCGGCCGCCACCGAGCAGTGCCGGGGTGACGAAATTGCCGATCGACAGCACGAAGACGAAGACGGCGCCGGCGGCAATGCCGGGCACGGTCAGCGGCAGGATGACACGGCGGAATGTGGTGGCGGCGGAAGCGCCGAGGTCGCGCGAGGCTTCGGCAAGTTCCGGGTTGAGGCGCGACAGCGGCGCGTAGCAGGCGAGGATGACGAAGGGCAGATAGTTGTAGACGAGGCCGGCGATGACGGCGCCTTCAGTGTAGAGCATCGACGGTGGCTCGCCGGTGTAGCCGAACCAGCGCAGCAGCTGCGTGATCAGGCCTTCGCGGTTGAGCAGCACGATCCAGGCATAGGTACGGATCAAATAGTTGGACCAGAACGGCAGCACGGCGAAGAACAGGAAAATTGGCTGCCACCGGCGCGGGGCGGCTGCGATAGCGTAGGCGGCGGCATAGCCGATCACCA
Organism: Mesorhizobium sp. M0496; assembly: GCF_040321205.1. Taxonomy (NCBI): domain Bacteria; kingdom Pseudomonadati; phylum Pseudomonadota; class Alphaproteobacteria; order Hyphomicrobiales; family Phyllobacteriaceae; genus Mesorhizobium; species Mesorhizobium sp. M0496. Next base: position 114,218 of record NZ_JAMYRC010000014.1, read on the forward strand.
CCGCGATCAAGGTCGCGGTGCCGGCGATGCGCGCCGAGTTGAGGAAGATGCCGGCATAGAGCGGGTCGAGAACCAGGCCGAAATTCTCCAGCGTGAAAGTGTATTCGATGCCGCCATAGATACCGCGCCGGAAGAAGGCGAGCGCCAGCACCAGCGCGCACGGCACCACCATCAGCGCAGTCAGCCAGGCCAGGGCCGGGGCCATCAGCAGGGAAGAGCGGGAGGGAACGGGAGGCGTCACGCCGCACCCCCCTCTGGCCTGCCGGCCATCTCCCCCTCAAGGGGGGAGATTAGCAGCCCCAAGGTCCCACTCACCCTGAAGCGTTGAAGATTGGCCAAAGCGATGCCACAGCCAATCTCCCCCCTTGAGGGGGAGATGGCCGGCAGGCCAGAGGGGGGCGACACGGAATGCAAGCTTGATTCCTAGATGCTGAAACTTGCGCTTACTGCGCGGCCTTGATCTCGCTGACGATCTTCGAATAGTCGCGCTGGGCGTCGCCGACGTCACGCAGCTGCTCGAACTTGACGAGGTCCGCCACCGGCATCGCCATGTTGGGGAATTTGGTCAGGAAATCGGCTGGCAGGCTTTCCATCGCCGGCTTGTTCGGCACCTTGTAGTCGATGTTCTGCGCCGCCCAGGCGTGGTTCTTGGCGTCGAGCATGAAGTTGATGAACTGGAAGGCAGCGTCCTTGTTGGCGGAGGCCTTCATCACCACCATCGTGTCGACCCAGAGGTCGGAACCTTCCTTGGGGATGACGTATTTGATCTCAGGCTTGTCGGCGATGCCGTAATTGCACCAACCGTCCCATGCCTGCACCATCAGCGCTTCGCCGGACACCAGCTTCGAATAGAAGGTGGTGTCGTCATAGGCGAGCAGGGTTTTCTTGGCCGAGATCAGCAAGTCCTTGACCTCGGCCATCTTGGCCGGGTCGGTTTCGTTGACCGAATAGCCCTTGTCGAGCTGGCCGGCGGCCAGCAGCCAGCGGTCGGTCGCCAGCATGGTGGTCTTGCCCTTCAATTCGTTGGAAGGGCTAAGCAGATCGCTCCAGCTGGTCGGCACTGTCTTCACCAGATCCGAGCGGTAGCAGAGGCCGGTGGTGCCCCAGGTGTAGGGGACCGAGAATGCATTGCCGACATCGTGCGGCAGCTTGGTCGCTTCCGGATAGAGATTGGTGAGATTCGGTATCTTGGCATGGTCGATCGGCTCGGTCAGGCCGAGCTTGTTCAACACTTCGGCGAAGGGCGAGGAAACGAAGACCACGTCATAACCCTTGCCGCCGGCGGCGATGAGCTTGCCCATGATCTCTTCATTGGTGGCGTGGACCACCACTTCGCCGGAGACGCCGGTCGCGGTCTTGAAGGCGGCCATGGCGTCTGGCGCCATGTAGCCGTCCCAGTTGGAAATGACGAGGTCGGCGGCCATCGCCGGCGCGGACAGCGCCAAGGCCAGGCCGAGTGCGATCGAAGATGTTTTCAGCGCACGGCGCCGCAGGCTGGTAGCGGTCATGACAGACTCCCATTCCGGTTGATCGTCGAATTTCATTCGCCGGCTGCGACCCATGCCGCTGCCTCGATCCTGTTCCCTCGGTCTTTTTCTCGCCGATTGTCCTGACAGTACTATTGCAGAAAAAAGTACGTCAATCCATAATTTGTCAAACGACCGAGGAATCTGGCCGATTGCGTCCACGCAGGCGATCGGTCAATCAATGCGGTCACGTCCGTTCACGAGATCAATCATGCAAGCCGCAGCCCGACGACCTCGCACCAACCATCTCGACCTGGCGCAGCGCATCCTGGATGTGGCCCGGCAGCGCGGCTTCGAGCCCGGCGCACGCTTGCCGGAGCAGCAGATCGCCACGCTGTGCAACGTCTCGCGCACGCCGGTGCGAGCGGCGCTCGGCCTGCTCGCGGAACGGGGCGTCGTACGCTGGGAGGCGGATTCTGGATATCACCTGGCAATCGACCTCACCGCGCAGGCTTCGGTCGCCACGGAATTGCCTGCTGCCGAGGAGGATGAGCTGGCCGAGGCGATCCTGCGCGACCGCTCGGCGCGGCGGCTGGACCAGACGGTGACCGTCGCGGGATTGATGCGGCGCTACAGTGCCGAGCGAAAGACGGTACTAAAAGCGCTCAACAAACTGACAGATGAGAATCTGCTGGATCGTGCGCCTGGGCAGTCCTGGCTGTTTCGGCGGACACCCGGCGATCCGGAAGCACAAGGCGACAGCTATGAGTTCCGCTTGCTGCTGGAGCCCGCGGCCATCCTGACGCCGGGCTTCCGGCTGGACGGCGCGCGGGCAGCGGCGTTGCGCCAGGGCATGGAAGCGCTGGTGGCGCTGCCGGACGCCGCATTCGACACACGCGAGTTCCAGCGGCTGGACATCGATTTTCACGGCATGTTGGCCGAGGGCTGCGCCAACCGCTTCGTTGCCGACGCGCTGACCGATCACCTCAGGCTGCGCCGGCTGCCGGGCATCTATGCCGGCGTCAACGTCTTCCGCTTGCGGCAATCGCTACGCGAACACCTTGTTATACTCGACCATCTTGAAAGCCTGCAGTATGAGGTGGCTGCCGATCTGCTTCGCATCCACCTGCGGCTCTCCCGCAACCAGCGACCGCAAGCGGCCAGTCGCGGGGCGCCCGCCCTGTTCGGCATGATCAGCCGTCCGGAATGACGAGGATTAATTGACGCGTAACGCCAGCCCGACCATCGCGCTGTTCCCCGAAGCGAGTTTCGGCGCGGCGTTGAATTGCGTCGGCATCGCGCAAGCATTGCGCGCGAAAGGCGCCCGGCCGGTCTTCATCTGTCATGCCGGCTTCTCCGGCGTCTTTGCCGACTATGGTTTTCAGGAATACCAGCTGCCGACCGACGAGCCACTAAGCGACAGCGAACGCCAGAGCTACTGGCAGGCCTTCGTGCGCAGGCACCTGCCGCATTTCAGGCTGAGCCCGATTGACCAGCTGGAGACCTATGTCGCACCGACCTGGCAGGCGATCGTCGACACCGCGGTCAATGCCGAGGCGCCGCTGCGCCAGTTGCTGGCGCGGCTGAAGCCGGACGCGGTGGTTCTCGACAATGTCATCATGTTCCCGGCGATCGCCGCCGCCGGCTGCCCGTGGGTGCGTGTCGTCTCCTGCGCCGAGACCGAGCTGCCGGACGCCAATGTGCCACCTTATCTGTCGGGCCTCAGCGCTGATGACCCGCAACGTGCGGCGTTCGAGGCGCGCTATCTCAAGGCCTCGGCACCGGCGCATGACCGCTTCAATCGTTTCCGGGCGGATGCCGGACTGGGGCCGCTGCCGAAGGGTCAGTTCCTCGAGACCTCCCCCGACCTCAATTTGCTGCTGACCCCCACGATCGTGCGCCGCGAGCGCGCCGAGCCGCTCGACCCCACGCGCTTCGTCTATCTGGAAGGCTGCGTGCGTTCGGAAGGGCCGTTCGAGGTACCGGTTTTCCCGCGCAATGGCGGGCCACTGGTCTATGTCAGCTTCGGCAGTCTCGGAGCCATGGATGTCGGGCTGATCGAGCGCATGCTGGTGGTGTTCGACAGGCTGCCGGCGCGCTTCATCGTCAATGCCGGCGGCTTGCGCGATGCCTATCGCGCGGTGCCCGACAATGTCTATCTCGATGCCTGGTTTCCGCAGCCATCGGTGGTGGCGAAATCGGACCTGTTCATCCACCACGGCGGCAACAACAGTTTTTGCGAAGCGCTGCGCTTCGGCGTGCCGTCGCTGATCATGCCCTATTGCTGGGACGGACACGACAATGCACGCCGCGCCGGAGAAACCGGCGTCGGCGACCATATCGGCCGTGACGCCTGGACCGAAGGAGTACTGGAGAGAGCGATTCTCCGCCTGCTGGCCGACGACGCCATGCGCGACCGCCTCAGGGACAATGCAGCCCAAATGGCGCTGAAACCTGGAACGGATGTGGCCGCGCAAGCCATACTCTCTCTGATACGGACATGAATGAAATGCCTGACAATATTGTGAATACCTCACTCTCCAGCGGCAGCGATCCCAAAGCCTGGTTGGCCCAGCACGGCATCAACGAGATCGAGTGCCTGGTGCCGGACATGAATGGCATGCTGCGCGGCAAGGCCTTGCCGACGGCCAAATTCCTCCAGGCGCTGGAGGACCGTGCGCTCTATTTGCCGAGCAGTGCCTTCCTGGTCAGCATCGACGGCCGTTATTCCGGCTCGATCGACGAGGGTTTTGCTTATTCGGACCCGGACATGCGCATGGTGCCCGATCTTTCGACACTCTGCCTGGCGCCCGGCGCTGGCAAGGCCTATGTCTTCGCCGATGCCTTCCACATGGACAACCGGCCATGGATGGCCTCGCCACGCCATGTGCTGCGGGCTGTGCTCGACCTGTACGCCAAGCGTGGCTGGCGGGCGGTGGTGGCGCCGGAGCTCGAATTCTATCTCACCGCGCCCAATCCCGATCCCGACCAGCCGCTGACCGCGCCAGTCGGCGCCAACGGCCGAGCCGAGACAGTGCAGCATCCCTATGACATGGCGGCGCTCGAGGAGTTCGAGCCGGCTATCCGGCGCATCTATGACTACGCAGCGGCGGCCGGGTTGCCGCTCGACACGCTGATTCACGAGTCGGGCACGGCACAGCTGGAAATCAACTTCCTGCATGGCGATGCGCTGCCGCTGGCCGACAAGGTACTGCTGTTCAAGCGGTTGACGCGCCAGGCCGCGCGGCAAAGCGGCATGCATGCGACCTTCATGGCCAAGCCGATCGCGGCTCAGGCCGGCAGCTCGATGCATCTGCACATGTCGGTCATCGACGAGGCGGGCAAGACGCTGTTTGCCAACACTGATGATGGCGACACCGCGATGTTCGGCCATTTCATCGGCGGCCTGCAGAAATATGTCCCCGAAATCATGCTGCTGTTCGCGCCGAACGTGAACTCGTTTCGCCGCATAAGGCCGAACCACAGCGCGCCGGCCAACATCGAATGGTCGCATGACAATCGCTCGTGTGGTTTGCGCGTGCCGGCCGGTGGCCGCGCCGCGCGGCGGGTGGAGAACCGGTTGCCCGGTGCTGATTCCAATCCCTATCTGGCAATTGCCGGCTCGCTGCTTGCCGGCTATCTCGGCGTCGAGCAGAAACTCGCACGATCGGCCGAGGCGTCGGGCAATGCCTACAAGATCAAGAGCACGCTGCCGAAAACCATGGAGGAGGCGTTGGACCGCCTCGCTGCTTGCGATCCGGTGCGGGAATTGCTCGGCGAGGATTTCTTCCAGACCTATCTGCGCGTCAAGAGTGTCGAACTCGACCTGTTCCAGGGCGTGGTGACGAGCTGGGAACGCGACCACCTGCTGCTGAAGGTGTGATCATGGCCTCCAGTTCAACGGGTTTTAATTCAGGCCTCGATATCGGCAAATCCTACTATGTCGCCACCGCCAATCCGGCGCCGGACCATCCGGCGCTCGTCGGCGACGTCGATGCTGACCTGGTGGTTGTCGGCGGCGGCTGCACCGGCCTGTCGGCCGCCCTTCATGCCGCCGAGCGTGGCCTGAAAGTGGTGCTGCTCGAAGGCGGCAAGATCGGCTGGGGGGCATCGGGTCGCAATGGCGGCCAGATGATCCCTGGCCTGCGCAAGGGCGCCAAGGGTCTGGTCAAGCTCTATGGGCCCGAGCGGGCAAAGGCGCTGTTCGACCTTGCCTTCGAGGCGCGCGGGCTGGTGCTCGATATCATCGAGCGCCACGCGATTGATTGCGACCTGCGGCTGACCGGCCATCTGGTCGGCGCGGTCAACGGCTCCGACCTCAAAGACCTGGAGGAAGAGGCTGAGTGCCTGGCCACGGTGATGAAGTTTCCGCATGCCGAAATCTTGTCGGCGGCGGATGCGCGGGCCAAGGTCGATACGCCCTATCATGGCGCGATGTATGAGCCGCTTGGCGGCCACATGCACCCGCTCAACTACACGCTCGGCCTCGCCCGCGCCGCGGTCGCTGCCGGCGTCACCATCCATGAGAATTCGGTCGCCATGCGGCTGGAACGCGAGCCTTCGATCCGGGTCTCGACATCAAAGGGTTCGGTCCGGGCAAAACATGTCGTGCTGGCGGGCGATGCGCTGCTCGATGGACTGGAGCCGCGCGTCAACAGCCGCATCATGCCGGTCGGCAACTACATCGTCGCCACCGAACCGCTGGAGGGCAAGCGTAATGTCATCCCGGCCAATGTCGCGGTGTCCGACACGCGCTTCGTCGTCAACTATTTCAGGATGTCGGCGGATGGCCGCCTGCTGTTCGGCGGCGGCGAGCGCTACACGCCGTCACCGCCGGCCGACATCGCCGGCTTCGTGCGGCCGCATATGGAAAAGACCTTTCCGCAACTTCAGGGCTGCCGCATCGATCATGCCTGGGGTGGGCTGGTGTCGGTGACGACGTCGCGGCTGCCACATGTCGGGCACTATGGCGAGGTCTATTTCGCGCATGGCTATTCCGGCAAGGGCGTCATCCTGTCGACGCTGTCCGGCAAGCTGCTGGCCGAAGCGATCACCGGCGACGCCTCGCGGCTCGACCTGTTCTCGACACTGACCCCGATGCCGTTTCCAGGCGGCACGGCGCTGCGCGGTCCGCTCTATGTGCTCGGCATGCTGTGGTACGCCATGCGCGACCGCATCAAGCATTGAGGGTCGGCGGGGCGGCGACGGTGCAAAATAGTACCCGTAGCGATCCTTCACACCTCCCTCTGTCCTGCCGGACATCTCCCCGCAAGGGGGGAGATTGGCAGGTTCAGCGCTGCGCTCACCCTACATCGGCGGAGATTGGCGAAAGCTGAGATGACAGCCGATCTCCCTCCTTGCGGGGGAGATGGCCGGCAGGCCAGAGGGGGGTGCCGGCCCGCCGACATTGAAGGTTATTGGAGAAGGCCCCTTAAACCACAAAGAAATCCTCGATGCGTTGCCTGGCTCCAAGCAGCGCCGGCAGGATTTCCCGCTCCAGCCCGGCGACGGAAAACCGTGCGGACTGGGTCGAGACGTTGATTGCCGCGACCGTGCTCCCAGAGCGGTCGCGGATCGGCACGGCGATTGAACGCAGGCCAAGCTCCAATTCCTCATCGACGATGGCAAAGCCGTCCGCCTTCGCCTTGCCGATGGCGCCAGCCAGCAGGCTGATATCGGTGATCGTCTTCAGCGTTCGTTTTTCGATCGTCGCCTGGCCGAGAAATACGTCCAATTCCCCTGATGTCAGACCAGCAAGCAGGATGCGCCCCATCGAGGTGCAATAGGCCGGCAGCCTAGTGCCGACATCGAGCGACACGCTGAGGATGCGACGGCCGGGAATGCGGGCGACATAGACGACATCCCCGCCCGACAGGATCGCCGCCGAGCAGGCTTCGTTCAGCTGTGCGGCGACGGCGCGCATGATGGGCGCGGCAAAGGTCCAAAGCGAGGCGCCGCCGAGCCAAGTGCGGGCAACCGTCAGCAGGCGCGGCGACAGGGAGAACACACGGCCGGCTTGCGTTGCGTAGCCTGTGGCGGTCAGCGTCAGCAGAAAACGGCGGGCGCCGGCGCGGGTCAGGCCCGCCGCCTCGGCCATCTCTGTCAGCGTCATCCCCGAGGGGTGGCGGGCCAGGATCTCCATGACGGCGAGGCCGCGTTCAAGCGAGCCGACATGATCACGAGAAACAGCCTCTTCGTTCATCTTGTCTCCGCGGAACGGCATCGCGTCAGGATTGACTCCGAGCACCCATTCAACGTAGAAAGTATCGCATGTAAAACATATGTTCGCAATACGAACTTTCTGCACCCGGAGTTGACGCGATGGTCAAGTTCCTGCCGCTCAAACAGGCCGTTGCGGAGAACCTGAATAATGGCGACACGGTCGCCTTCGAGGGTTTTACCCATCTGATCCCGACGGCGGCGGCGCATGAGGCGATCCGCCAGGGGTTTCGCGACCTGACCCTGATCCGCATGACGCCGGATCTGATCTACGACCAGATGATCGGCATGGGCATGGCGAAGAAAATCGTCTTCTCCTATGTCGGCAATCCCGGTGTCGGTCTGCTGCGGCGCGCCCGCGATGCCATCGAGAACGGCTTTCCGCGCTCGCTCGAGATCGAGGAGCACAGCCATGCCGGCATGGCCAACGCCTATGAGGCGGGTGCTGCCGGCCTGCCTTGCGCGGTGTTTCGCGGCTATCGCGGCGCCGGCCTCGCGGCGGTCAACCCGAACATCAAGGCGGTGACCTGTCCGTTCACCGGTGAGGTGCTGGCCGCCGTCCCCTCGATCCGGCCTGATGTCACCTTCATCCATGCACAGAAGGCCGACAAAAAAGGCAATGTGCTGGTCGAGGGCATCATCGGCATTCAGAAGGAAGCCGTGCTGGCGGCCAAACGCGCGGTGGTCACGGTCGAGGAAGTGGTCGACAGTTTCGACGATCTGCACCCCAATCTGACCGTGCTGCCGCGCTGGACGATCGCGGCGATATCGGTCGTGCCCGGCGGTTCGCATCCGTCCTACGCGCATGGCTACTATGCGCGCGACAATGCCGCCTATCTGGAATGGGACGAAATCGCCGCCGACCGCGAGAAATTCCAGGCGTGGATGCAGGCCAACGTCACCGAGAAGAGCGCCGACGACTTCGCCGGACGGGTCGAGCATCTGAGGAAACCAACATGAGCGAGCTGTCGTTCACCCCCAACGAGATGATGACCATCGCCGCCAGCCGGGCGTTGCGGAATGACGATGTCTGCTTCGTCGGGATCGGCGCGCCGTCCGCTGCCTGCAATGTAGCGCGGCTGACGCATGCGCCCGACATCACCTTGATTTACGAGAGCGGCACGATCGGCACCGCGCCCGACGTGCTGCCGTTGTCGATCGGCGACGGCGAATTGTGCGAAACCGCTGTCACCACCGTCGCGGTGCCGGAGATGTTCCGCTACTGGCTGCAGGGCGGCCGCATCTCGATCGGCTTCCTCGGTGCGGCGCAGCTCGACAAGTTCGGCAACATCAACACCACGGTCATCGGCGACTATTTCCATCCCAAGACCAGGTTGCCCGGCGGCGGCGGCGCGCCGGAGATCGCGACGTCGTCGAAAGAGATCTACATCACCATGGCGCAGAGCAAGCGCGGCATGGTCGAGAAGATCGACTTCTTCACCTCCTTCGGCCATGGCGAGGGCGGCGATCATCGCAAGCGGCTTGGCATCAAGACATCAGGCCCGACCTTGCTGATCACCGACCTCGCCATCTGGAAGCCCGACCCGGTGAGCAAGGAATTCACCGTCGTGTCGCTGCATCCGGGCGTCACCCGTCAGCAGGTGCAGGAGAGCTGTGGCTGGGTGGTTAAGTTCGCCGAGGCGCTTGACGAAACACCGGCGCCAAGCGAACTCGAACTCATGACATTGCGCGACCTGCAGGCCCGCACCAAGGCGGCGCATGAGGGAACCGGAAAAGCAAAGGCTGCATGACATGGCCGAGGCCTATATCTGCGACTACATCCGCACGCCGATCGGCCGTTTCGGCGGCTCGCTGTCCTCGGTACGATCAGACGATCTCGGCGCGATACCTCTGAGAGCGCTGGTCGAGCGCAATCCCGGCATCGACTGGCAGGCGGTCGACGATGTCGTCTATGGCTGCGCCAACCAGGCCGGCGAGGACAACCGCAACGTGGCGCGCATGGCGCTGCTGCTGGCCGACCTGCCGAAGGAGATCCCGGGTTCGACTGTCAATCGCCTGTGCGGTTCGGGCATGGATGCGCTGACCATCGCCGCGCGCGCCATCAAGGCCGGCGAGGCGGAGTTGATGATCGCTGGCGGCGTCGAATCGATGAGCCGAGCGCCCTTCGTCATGCCCAAGGCCGACACGGCGTTCTCGCGCAATGCCGAGATCTACGACACCACCATCGGCTGGCGCTTCGTCAATCCGCTGATGAAGAAGCAGTATGGCGTCGATTCGATGCCGGAGACCGGCGAGAATGTCGCGGAAGAGTTCGCCATCTCCCGCGCGGACCAGGACGCCTTTGCCGTGCGCAGCCAGGACAAGGCGGTCGCGGCACAAGCCAATGGAAGGCTGGCCAAGGAGATCACCCCAGTGACGATCCCGCAGCGCAAGGGCGATCCGGTGGTCGTCTCGAAGGATGAGCATCCGCGCGCGGGCTCAACGGTCGAAGCGCTGGCCAAGCTTCCGACACCGTTCCGGCAGGGCGGCACGGTGACGGCCGGCAATGCGTCGGGCGTCAATGACGGGGCGGCGGCGCTGATCGTTGCCTCCGAGGCAGCCGTGAAAAAGTACGGGCTGACGCCGATCGCCCGCATCCTCGGCGGGGCCGCCGCAGGTGTGGCGCCGGGCATCATGGGCATCGGCCCGGCGCCGGCGACGCAAAAGCTGTGCGCGCGGCTTGGCCTGACGCCGCAACAGTTCGATGTCATCGAGCTCAACGAAGCCTTTGCCTCGCAAGGCATCGCCGTGCTGCGCCAGCTCGGCATTGCCGAGGATGCACCGCACGTCAACCCGAATGGCGGCGCCATCGCGCTCGGCCATCCCTTGGGTATGTCGGGCGCGCGCATCTCCGGAACGGCTGCGCTGGAGCTTCGCGAACGCGGCGGCCGCTACGCGCTGGCGACCATGTGCATCGGCGTCGGCCAGGGCATCGCGATCGCGCTCGAACGGGTTTGATCACAGGCCTTTGCCAAATTTGACCACGTGGACAAAAGTCCGGACCCGTTCCATAGTTCCCCGTCTGATATTTTCACGAACAGCCGGCTCGACACGGCTGTCGAACAGAGGGGAATGCAATGAAAAACCGCAAGAACAGTTTCCAATCCTCACGCGACGGGCTTTCGCGACGCAACGTGCTGGAACTGGGCGCTCTTGGCCTCGCTGCTGCCATGCTGCCGGGTGCTGCCTTCGGCAAGGACAAGAAGCTGAAGGTGGCGGCGATCTTCGCCACGCCGATCGAGGAGCCATGGGACAACCAGATCCATGTCGCCTTGCAGAAAGCAGAGAAGGAACTCGGCATCGAGTACAAATGGTCCGAGAAGGTGCAGACCGCCGATTTCAGCCGCGTCATGCGCGAATATGCGCAAGGCGGCTACCAGCTGGTGCTGGGCGATGCCTTCGCCGCCGAGCGTGAATCGCGTCGCACCGCCAAGCAGTTCCCTAAGACCGCCTTTCTGTTCGGCTCAGGCGCCGGCCCGGCGGAACCCAATTTCGGCGTCTTCGACAATTGGATCCACGAGCCCGCCTATCTCTCCGGCATGATCGCCGGCAAGATGTCGAAATCGGGCACGATCGGCGCCGTCGCGGCGATGGGCATTCCGGAAGTGAACCGGCTGGTCAACGCGTTCTTCGCCGGCGCCAAGGAGGTCAATCCCAACATCAAGAAGAAGGTCGCCTTCATCGGTTCCTTCTTCGACCCGCCGAAGGCCAAGGAAGCGGCGGTCGCCCAGATCGACGCCGGTGTCGACGTCATCTATGCCGAGCGCTTCGGCGTCATCGAAGCGGCGGTGGACAAGAAGATCCTCGCCATCTCCAACATGTCCGACCAGTCGAGCCTCGGCCCCGACACGGTCATCACCGGCCCGGTCTGGGACATGTATCCAACGGTCGAGCAGGCGATCAAACTGGTCAAGGCCGGCGTCTTCACCGCGCAGGACTATGGCGATTTCTCGCGCATGGCCAAGGGCGGTTCGCATCTGGCGCCCTACCACAAGTTCGACAAGACGTTGCCGGCGGACGTCAAGGAGCTGGTCGAGAAGAAGAAGGCCGAGATCCTGGAAGGCAATTTCCGCGTCGATGTGGATGAGAACACGCCGGTTTCGGATTGATAGCGGGTCTTTAGGGGTGGTGCTAGGCGCCCCCCTCTGTCCTGCCGGACATCTCCCCCTCAAGGGGGGAGATTGGCAGCTTCGTTGACGCGCCGTTTTTTCAGGGCGGAAAATTGGCGAAGGCCGAAAGTGACATCCGATCTCCCCCCTTGAGGGGGAGATGGCCGGCAGGCCAGAGGGGGGTGCAGCGCATCCCATTGATCAAAGCCAATTCCGATTGGAGCACCCTTGCCCGCCCCACTCATCGAAATGCGCGGCATCACCAAGAGCTTTGGCGCGGTCAAGGCCAACGAGGCCGTTGACCTCAGCGTCGCACCCGGCGAAATCCTCGGGCTGCTGGGCGAGAACGGCGCCGGCAAGACGACGCTGATGAACGTGCTGTTCGGCGCCTATGCGCCTGACGCTGGCGAAATCTTCATCCAGGGCCAGCGGGTGCGGATCACCAGTTCCGCCGATGCGCTGGCCGCCGGCATCGGCATGGTGCACCAGCATTTTCACCTCGCGCCGCGGCTCACTGTGCTGGAAAACCTTCTGATCGGCATTCCCGGCAGGACAGGCCGGATCGACCGCGTCGGCGGGCTGGCGCGACTGGCCGAAATCAGCAGGCAGCATGGACTGACGCTTGATCCCGCTCTTCCCGTCTCGGCGCTGTCGGTCGGCGAACAGCAGCGGCTGGAAATCGTCAAGGCGCTGTTTCGCGGCGCCAGGCTGCTGATCCTAGACGAGCCGACGGCAGTGCTGGCGCCGAGCGAGGTCGACGGACTGTTTTCGGCATTGCGCTCGATGGCGGCGCAAGGCCTCGGCATCATCTTCATCTCGCACAAGCTCAACGAGGTGCGGGCGCTGACGCATCGCTGCACGGTATTGCGGCATGGCCGCGTCGCCGGCCGTGTCGATGACCCGGCCAACACGACATCGGCCGCAATGGCGCAACTGATGTGCGGCCACGAGATCGTGCCGCCGGCGCGGGGACCATCGACGCCCGGTGCTGACGTGCTCACCCTCGACGGCATTTCAACCGTGCATCATTCGGGCACGCCGCTGCGCGACGTGTCTCTCGCCGTCCGTGCCGGTGAAATCCTCGGTATCGCCGGCGTGTCGGGCAATGGCCAGCGTGCCCTGGCGGAGGTGATCTCCGGGACGCGTGTGCCTGACGCCGGCCAGATGACGATCGCCGGCAGCAAGGTCACACGGTTTTCGCCGCGCGAGGTGCAAGCGCTCGGCCTTGGCCGCATTCCGGAAGACCGCATGACGACGGGGCTGGTCACCAACCTGCCGCTTGCCGACTCGATGGTGTTGCCGCGCATCGGCACCGCCGCTTTCAGCAGCAGGGGCCTGCTCAAGCCGGATGCGATCCGCGCCTTCGCGGAAGAACAGATCAAAGCCTATGATATCAGGTGCCCCGGGCCGATGACCCGCGCCGGCGCGCTGTCCGGCGGCAATCTGCAGAAGGCGCTGCTGGCGCGCGAACTCGCCTTCGATCCGAAGGTGCTTGTTGTCTCGCAGCCGACGCGGGGCCTCGACATCGGCGCCGCCCGCTTCATCCATGAAAAGTTCCTCGACATGCGGGCGAAGGGCTGCGGCATCGTCGTCATTGGTGAGGATCTCGAAGAGCTGCTGGTGCTCTGCGACCGCATCGCGGTGATGTATGAGGGCCGCATCGTCGGCACGCTCGACAGCGCCGATGCGACGATCGCGCGGCTTGGCCTGATGATGACCGGGGCGGAGGGGAGAGTCTAGATGAACCTTCTGGCGCCGCTGACCCCCACCCCTAACCCCTCCCCACAAGGGGGAGGGAGATGCTGCCGCGCTCCGTTCACACAGCTTCCGAGCCCAAACTTCAGCCGTTTTGTCGTGGTCAGCGCCTCCGAGAGTTCCCCTCCCCCTTGTGGGGAGGGGCTAGGGGTGGGGGTCCCTCTTCGTCAGAATCCTTGTTCGACAGACCGAACAGAGGGTGCTGCCTAATGTTCCGCCTGGAAGTTCGCACGTCAACGCCCGCCTGGTTCAATCTGGCTTTGCCATTGCTGGCGATCGGAGCAACGCTCATCTTGTGCAGCGGCCTGATCGCGCTGGCCGGCGCCCGCGTGCTCGAAGCCTATGGCGTGATGTTCACGGCCTCGCTTGGCGACAGCTATGCGATCACCGAGACGATGGTGCGCGCCGCGCCGATGATTTTTACCGGGCTAGCGGTCGCCGTCGCCTTTCGGGCAAAATTTTGGAACATCGGCGCCGAGGGGCAGTTGCTGGCCGGCGCGGTTGCCAGCTGCTTTGTCGGCGCCATTCCAATGCCTGGGCCGCTCGCCATGGTCTTGATGGCGGTGGCCGGGGCTGCGGCCGGCGCTGCGGTGGCGCTGGTTCCGGCCACGCTTCGGGTAAAATTCTGGGTGGACGATGTCGTCAGTTCGCTGCTGCTCAACTCGGTCATCTATTATGCGCTGATGGCGCTCATCGAGGGGCCATGGAAGGATAGTTTCAGCGGCTATCCGATCTCGCCGCCGATCGAGGATGCGGCCAATTTTCCGGTGCTGCTCGAAGGCACAAGGCTGCATCTCGGCGTCGTCGCGGCGCTGATCGCGGCGCCGCTGATCTGGTTCCTGATCGTGCGTACGACGCTCGGCTTCAGGATCAGGGTCACCGGCGAGAATCCCGAAGCCGCCCGCTATGGCGGCATCCATGTCGAGCGGGTGCTTATCTCCACGGCGCTGCTGTCCGGCGCGCTGGCCGGGCTGGCCGGCGTCGGCGAGGTCGGCGGCGTGCATTTCCAGGTGATGAGCGACATCTCGCCAGGCTATGGTTATTCCGGCATCGTCGTTGCCATGCTGGCGCGGCTCAATCCGCTTGGCGTCGTGCCGGCGGCGATCTTTCTTGCCGCCGTGATGACTGGGGCCGAGGCGATGTCGCGGGCGACCGGCGTGCCGGCCTTCCTCAGCGATGTCATCCAGGGAACCGCATTGCTTGCCATGCTGGTGGCGCTGCTGTTCACCGCCTATCGCATCCGCCGTGTCGGAGCGGCCCGATGAGCGCGGTGTTCGAACAAATCTTTCAGGTAGGCTTCCTCGCCGCGATCATCCGCATCGCCACGCCGTTGGCGTTTGCGACGCTGGGCGAAATGTTCTCCGAGCGCGCCGGGGTGCTCAATCTCGGCATCGAAGGCATCATGCTTTTGTCGGCGATGACCGGCTTCACCGCCACCAGCCTCAGCGGCAGCCTGTGGCTCGGCGTGCTGGCGGCGGTGCTGACCGGCATGCTCATTGGCACGCTGCACGCGCTGTTTACGGTGGTGCTCGGCCTTAGCCAGCATGTCTGCGGCATCGGCGTCACGCTATTCTCTTCGGGCCTTGCCTATTTCCTCTATCGGCTGATCTTCGGCCAGCAATCGGTGCCGCCGAACATCAAGGGTTTTCAGACACTGCCGATCCCGGTCCTGTCCGACATTCCGGTGCTCGGGCCGGCGGTGTTCAACCAGTTTGCGCTGGTCTACATGGCGATCCTGGCGATCCCGCTGGCCGCCTTCGTGCTCTACCGTACGCCATGGGGCCTGTCGGTGCGCATGGTCGGCGAAAACCCGCGCGCCGCCGATTCGGCCGGCGTCAGTGTTATCGCCACGCGTTTCCAGGCTGTCATCCTCGGCGGGGCGCTGATGGGGCTGGCCGGCGCCTTCCTGTCGATGGCGCAGTTCAACGCCTTCACGTTCGGCGTCGTCTCCGGGCGCGGCTGGGTGGCGATCGCGCTGGTCGTCTTCGGCCGCTGGGACCCGTGGCGCTCGGCGGGTGCGGCACTTCTGTTCGCCTTCGTCGACGCCTTGCAATTGCGCATGCAGGCGAGCGGGCTCGGACATATCCCTTACGAGGCGTTCCTGATGCTGCCGTTCATTTTCACCATCGTCGCGATGGCGGTGATGTCGCGCAATGCTGTGGCGCCGTCGGCACTGCTCAAGCCGTTTCGGCGCGAAGAGCGGTAAGCGAGTGTTTCCTCTCCCTCCGGAGGGGGGAGAGCGACTATCTGGGGTGTCAAGTTGCAATTGCGAACTCGTTGCGCGCATCGCGTGCTTTTGCATTGAGGATGACCAGGAGTTTTCTGGCGAGTGCGATACGGATGAGCATTTTTGGCTTTCCTGCCTGTTGCAACCGTTGAGCGAAAGCTTTGAGATGAGGATCGAATTTGGCCACGATGGCTGCGACGATGAAGAGGATGCCACGCG
>NZ_JAMYRC010000015.1:0-125475 GCF_040321205.1 Mesorhizobium sp. M0496
TAACTACGCTCGTAAGGACGACCTTAAGAGCGCAGCCTCGCTTCCGTGCCATGCTCGCGCAAGGCGGCCCTCGCCGGAGGCGTACCGCAAAGCCACAAGTTCAGGGTTTTCACCAGCGGCCAGAAACGCCGCGTCACTCCGGCCATCAAACGCCAGATGCGGCGGCGGGCGGCGGTCGAGCCCGTGATCGGCCACATCAAGGCCGAGCACCGCATGAGCCGCAACTACCTCGCCGGTCAGCACGGCGACGCTGTCAACGCCATCCTGGCCGCCGCCGGCTACAACTTCTCCCTCCTGCTCAGGTGGCTGAAGGTTTTTTTGTCGCTCTTGATCGCTCTCTTCCAACTCCGGCCCAAGTCGGTCGCCGCTTAGAGCGCGGATTGTTCACGGTCGACTGGTGAACTGACCGGCGAACGCCAAACTCATGCTCACCGGGCCGATTTGTCAGCAGACGACAGAAACCGCTCAACGGCCGCGTCTTAGTAACCGCTTCAAGCTCAAACCGGCCAACAAAATGTAAGGTGGCATGGCGAGCGAATAGTGACCACAGTTTAACTCTAAAATATTTGGCCTGGCCCCGGCGTCCTTCAGCCTCTGCATGAACCTCTCCGATAGCGCTGGCAACACCACTTTGTCTCTCTTAGCCAACACAACCTGAAGATCGAGATCAGGCCGTGCCAAACTATGCGCGTAATTCTCCAAGTTAAGTGGACCCCAGGCCCTTCTGAGGCCGGTCAGCTCAATCTCAGGCTCAAGGCTGGCGCGTATCGATCGTGTCGCGCGACCCGTCCAAACCATGTCCGCTAGACTCCCCGCCGTCAGAAACAACGAGGCTTTTGACACGGCCAAGTCGTGTGCCGCGACTATGGCCGCTACCCAGGAACCTAAGCTCATACCGAGAACCGAAATCTCTCGATAGCCTTCGCTTTTCAACCAACGTATGAGTTTTCGCCCATCCAACACTGCCTGCCTTACAGATTGGATCGTTCGACCGAGATTAGGGCTGAGCATATAGTCTGCGTGCACGGAGCCGGGACGGCTGCGTTCGAAATGATAAGGCATAGCAATCTCGACAACCGTGATGCCACGCTGCGAGAAAAAGTTGGCAATCTGACGATTCCGGGCGCTTGCATTCCAATGGTGAAAAATCACCATCGCCTGGTCGAACGACCCGCTTTCTGTGATTTTCGCCGAGACGACATTGTTCTGTTCGATATCAGTAGAAATGGCCGATGGAAATTTGAGCCACCCATCTAGCCTTTCAAAACCCTGATCACTCACACTCGGCTCATCGAAAAAGGCTGGATCAGCCACGGCTTGGTCCGCAAGGGCACAGAACTCCTCGACACTTGTTATCTTCTTCGCACCTGGAAAGGCGCGTTCCGCGTCAAGGACGAAATCCGTTGGTTTCTTCCCTTCCTCACCGCGTCGCGCCCGCCGCTCATCCCAATGATCAAGCCAACTATGATACACTCTGATTGTTTCCTAATTTACTCGCTCGCCATCGCCCCAACACTGGATCAAACAGGCCGTATATTGCGAGCAGCATTCCAACGCCCAGAAGGATCGAAAAGCCAGCGAATGCATCGATCAGCAAGTAGCCAGTCACGAGTAACGCTACGATCGCTGACATCCTCCACAAAGGCATACAAAACCGACGTTCGAAACCTAAACGGATGGAACCGTACATAAATACAACACAGGTCGAAATAGCGATAAGAAGGCTACTGTAGTGGGTCGGCCTACGATAGCTGATCCCGGCGCTCACATCATTGCGCCCATAGAAGGCGGAAGACATATCTCCGACCAACCAAGCCACAACATTCTCTCCACGCGATGTCAGGTAAGCACTCTGGACCTTCATGGCTATGGCAATCAGAATCCCCAAAACAGTACACCGAAAAATCCCACGCATAACCCTGAGGCTGGCTTCATTGAGCTCGTGTTGATAATCCATCTCCGGCCGATTACTCGCTGCTTCTCCAATTCTCCAAAGATCATGGATCACCGTATAGAGCAAAATGAGACCTACGAAGAACAGATAAAAGCACACGCACATGTATAGGTAAGCGAGCCCGGTGAATACGACCGCTTCTGGCACCGATATGACCTCAGGGCGCACAATCGCTAGCGAGCCCCAATCCGTCGCATAGTTGCCACCACCTTTCATCAACGGGATCAATGACACGCCGATCCACTGAAAAAGACCGGCGAACAGCACACAAATCAAAAAAACCGCCCAATATGAATACGAAGAAGCTTCTACGCTGCGCGCCCAGGCATCGTCGCTTTCCATCTTGTCGCCGTGCGCTACGAGCTTTGGGCGGCCTTCATCTTTCCAAAAGGTCACTAGCTCGGTCACGAAGGCAAAAAACAGTGGCAAAAACACCATGAAGACGAATGTCCAATTCGCTGTCCAAAGAAACCCAACCTGCTTGACGACGCCATCCGCCCGGCCATATGTCACGCTGTGAATCCCCGTAATATACGACAAAAACCCAAGAGCGGTGACACCCGCAAACACCGACGCCGGTAAATTCAGGGGAGATCCGTGACTAAAAAAAGCCTCCGATTTCCTCGCCAAACTAAAACGCCGCCTCGGCCCCTTGGCGTCAGTATTTCGTTTTAGCTCTGCCGGAGACGCTGTGTCTTCATCGAACGTCGCAGCCAGTGCTGTATCTGGAAACTCCTGTGCAACGCTGCTTCCGGCTCTCTTCCATTCTCGTCTCTTGGCCGATAACCGCGATTGCGCCGCACTAAGCTCCATCTGCCATTCGCTAGTTGCCACCGGATCATCGCACCCAAAAACCCTCGCCAGCCAACGAATATTGGCAGTGCTAATTCCCTTCTCGTTCTCTTGAAACCAAAGCTGCACCGTTCGCAGATCGACCCCAATCCGGTTGGAATCGATCTGTGAAATCGCCTCTGCAAGAAGCTCGGGCGTCCATGGGCCTGCAGGAAACCCGTCCTTGCCCAATGGCCGACCAGCACCCGCCGCGGCCAACCGCTTGAATAATTCTTTGAAATCACTTTCGTCTCCCGGCGGAGGGAGAAATATTTTTTCATTCTTAATCAATGGCTTACAGGCGCTGCTTTCGTTTCGTTTCGCTAGCCTTCGTATCCTATCGTGCTCTCGTCCTTGATCAACGTTTTTATCACTCGATTTTGGCCGGCACGGGAGAGGATCGAATGAAGGGACAGGCGGGTTTGTGGGATGTCGATGAACGCTATGCGCGGCTGGCCGACATAACCGAACGACATGTCGCAGCTCAAAGAGCGGCCAAAGCGTTCCGAGAGGCTGAGAAGGGGCCCGGGGCTGGCGACGTGATCGCCTTGGACGAGGCCGCGGCGCGGCGCAACGTGATTGGGTATCAGCCCACCGATCACCGGGAATCCATCGGGAAGCTGGTATACATCGCGGCATATTTGATCGCGAGGCGGGAGCGTCTCGAGGAAAGGGAAATGGCGACGGTTATGGAGATGGCGGCGCCGTTTGGGTGAGGTGATCAGCCATCATGGGGGTGAAAAAAGCCCGCTGAAAAGCGGGCTTTTGCATGCCACAGGTGCTTAAAGCTCTGGTAGGCCGAAGCAGTCTTTAGAGGGACGTATCTTCGACGACAGCAACGGGTCGACTCCGGTCATTCGGGACAGTTCTGGCCAAAAAATTCATGTGCTGATTGATGGCACAACATCAAGGGAAAAGCCCACCGCCCAGGCGGGCTCTTTTGTAGCGCAGACGTTTCCTTGATGGTCTGTCACAGCAAGTCAGGCCTTCCATGCACCAGGCGGATGAGTCCGGCCTGTACCGCGCCGGTGACGATTCCAAAAAGCAACGCAGCCAGCAAGTTCCAGCCGAAGCAGAGTGAGATGACGAAGCAAACCACCGCTGTTGCAAGGACCGTCACGTAGTCGAGAAATTGATCTTCCATAACGAACACCTTTCCCGTATCGGCCTAGAAGATTGTGGCAATCCATCCGCCGTTGGCTGCCTTTGCGAAGCCCACAACACGGTTGAGAGGCTGTGCCTTGGGCGACATCTTGACCGTGGTCATGCACGAAACGCCGGGGCCGTTGTTGTTTTTGTCGCACTGGCCAAGGGCAAGCGAGATCTTCGGCAGGTCGTTGCGATCCCAGACCAACGGTGAGTTGGATCGCGCGTTCTGATAGGCAGCCAGGGCCTCACCCTCTGACGGTTTCTCCACGACTGGCAGAGGACACAGTGAGGGATCAGCGGCTATCGCCGCCGTGAGCTCGGCCTTGGCAATGGTCCTTGCCTCGACAGTCGGGTGTGGAATTGCCAGCCAGATTCCGCCGCCGCCCGCCGCAAGGCCGACGCCGGCTGTTATGGCGAGTAGGACGGCATTGTTCATCGCTCTGACCCACTAGAGATTCAGATTGAACCAGTGGCGTTGCTTGACGCCCTGATCATTCGGAATGTCGAAGTACCAGGGGTCAGCGCGCCTCGGCCGCTGCGAGGAAATCTGCTTGATGCAAGAGTTTTCTCCGTCACGGGCACGGCGGTTCAAGATCACGCCTGCTTGATGGGCGGGACCGTCTAGACCGGGGTGCGTTTGACAGGTGTTGGGGGTCTTGACGCAACGATCCGGTGCGCTGCGATTTCCGTCCCGGCCATATTGGCTATAGCCGATCTTGGTCCCTTCGGGGCAATCGGCATATTCCTCACGACCCGGTGCACCGGCCTTTGCTTCGTTGCAGATGGGCCACGAGAAGCCAGGCTTCGACATGGCAGCAATAAGTTTGATCATCGGCGGGACGCAGTATTCCACGCCATGCCAGGAAGGGTTTTGCGAGGCTGCGCAAAGCAGGACTTGGCAGCCCCAGGATGCGTCTCGTGCCTTGGCCGCTGTGGCTGGAAGGAGCGCGGCGCCGGCGATGCCGGCGGCATAAATCAGGTGTCTCATGTCAGGCGGTCCTCTGATTATTGCGGGCGTCGCCCAGGCGACAGACGGTGTGTCGTTGGGGTGGAGCGGTTCGCTTCGAAGCGTCTGCCATGTAGACGAAGTCCGGCAGCTATCGGTCTGTCCTCAACAGTCGCTTGCGGGCATCGGCAAAAGGCGGGGATATTTCACTCTCGCGTTCGGCCAGCAGATTGAAATCAGCGATCGGCCAGCGATCTGGCGTCTTGTCGACCGCCTTGCGGCGCCATTCATTCATGTCGAGCACGTAGGTTGCCCACATGCCGTAGCGCGCGGCCATGGCGTAACGCTGATAGGCGGCATATTGGCCATTGACGAGATAGGGCGAGGCAACTCGCGCCCAGCCAACACGAAGCATTTCCAGGGCAAGATCTCGAGCGCCGGTGGTGCAGCGCGCGATCGCCGTACCGTCGACTCTGTAGGAGACGACGTTGCAGGTCACCGACTTGTTGCCGACTGTCCGTTTAAGCCATGCCTTGGCAAATGGTCCGCACGGAACGGGTGGGGGAGCCTTCACGCGCTCACGGTCTTCCCACTTGGGATCGAGTGCCCATTGCGGCAGCTCGCAAGCGTCGATGTCGGCCAATTGGACGCTCTGTGCGTACTGAGGGTACCAGAGCGTCCGCCCGTCCATGACCGCGACCCGCCCCCTTAGAACAGGATGCACCCGGGTCACCTGGGCGGCGGATGGTTCTACGGCTGGCCGGTAGACCTTGCGGACAGGCTCATTCCTGATGACATCCGCCGCTTCGACGGCCTCAGCGGTGAGGGCAAGCATCTGCCGACAAGAGGAGTTGGGCTTTCATTGCTTCGCCTCCTTCTTGGCGCGCTCGTTGGCTGTCTTGGCCAACAGGACTGCCGGGTGCACAACATCGGGGAACTGCCAGAGACCGGCCTTGCGTTCGCGGGCGTCCAGCTCGGCCACGGAGTACGGCGGATGAAGTGGCATGCCCTGGTCATCGAGCGAAGCGAAGGCGTAGCCGCTCGAAATCATCATGGTGGCGAGGTCGAGGCGATCCTTGCCAAAGGTGGCATAGCAGATGACGTAGGTTAGGTCCGCGGTCTTGGCGACCGGCGCGCAAACCGGCTTGGTGTCCTTGATATAGGCAGCAAACATTGCCAGGGACGCATCGCCACAATCGCGCTTTTGCCCCTTCAAGTCGGTGTAGTTGGTGCCGCGAAGGCAGGGTTGAACCCCAAACAGGTGATAGCGTTGCCCCTCTGCAACCCAGGTGTCGCCGGTTTCCAGTGTTATGCCCGGCTCCAAGTCAAAATAGCCGTCAGGCGCACTAAGAGCCGTTGCAACACTGGCCACGGTGAGCGTAAGGGCGAGTGAACACCTCATTGGGCCTTCACTCGCGGATCGGCCCACATGCCGTAGGACCCTTCTTTGCCGATATCTTCGGCCTGCGCGAGGTCCGGGCGGTCATAGGAGCCATCGGGCTTTTTTGTCAGGCGCAACGCGCCAAGGGACAAAAGCTGCTCCTCGAACATATCAACGGAATCGAGGCTGCCGGGATAATTGTAGTAGCCATAGCAGGTGGCATTCTGCGTCGGTGACGACTGCTCGCTGACGAAGGCCCGGCAGAAGATGACCTTCGGGCTTTTCAGCATGATTTGCAGCTGCTGTTGCGCGAAGTCGGCGCAAGTGCCGGCAAAGCCTTCCTTCCGGTTGACCACTTCACCTTGGCACGGCTGGAGCCCGTATAGGTGAAGATTGGTCTTGCCATCGACCCGGAAATCCGTGGGCGATACCGCCACATATCCGGATGCTGACGCGTAGCCCTTGCGGTCCACGGCTTTGCCGCTGCCGTCGTAGTATTCGACGACCAGCACCGTCTTGCCCGGTGTCGCCAGCGACTTGATGTAGTCCTTGTTGACGTTGTCCACCGACCAGGCCGGCGTTGCGATAACGCAACCTGCGAATGCAGCAAGGATGGTCCGTTTCATTTCCAGCCCTTTACCATCTTGGTTCATGCCGAATCCCACTTTTGGGGTTCAAGTGTGGCGCAAAAACTTGTATCGCTACACCAAATCGGTTCATACAACGGCGAACTTAATCGGTTTTCACCACAATCTCAACACCGCAAATGGGGCGGGTCGCGATGACGAAAAGGGCTGGAACGAGCGGCATTGCAGGCAGCGGGGCTCTGATTTGCTCGACCCTGCTGAATGTGCTCGCCACTGGCGCCGCAACGGCCCAGGAAGCGCAGCAATCCGCCAACTTTGTGAATATTTTCGCGCAAACTGAAAGCGTCAATGACGCTGCGATCAGTAGAATTTTCGATTCTAGATGGAGCCTGAGCGGCGGTCAGTACGTCGTCAGCGAGGACGGCGTTGTCACGCCAGAGAAGACAGCCAAAAAGGGCCGCCAGGCAGACACCCATATTGGTACACTGAAGGGGGCTTACACGACGGAAGACGACACTCCGGAAAATACCATTGTGGGTAAGATACCGACAGGACAGATTACCCAAAATGGCTTAGAAAACCCGGCTCAAGACAGCACGGCAGGCGTGCAGGCTTGCGGTCCGTCACCGCTAAGCCCTTCGGAAATCAAGAAATTAGTTGTCGATGCGGCGCGGCGTCACAAGGTCGACGAGGTTTTCGCCACGGCGATTGCCTGGGCGGAAAGCGGCTTCGACCAAACTCGCAATTCGGACAAGGGCGCACGCGGCCCCATGCAGCTCATGCCTGCCATCGCCGAACGATTCCAGGTCGAGGACATCTGCGATCCGCAGCAGAACATAGAAGGCGGCATGAAATACCTGCGGGTCCTCCTCGACGAGTTCCAAAATCCTCTGCTTGTCGCCGCTGCCTACAACAGCGGCGAGCAACGGATCTACGCGTACGGCGGCATCCCGCCGTTCCGGGAAACCGTCAGCTACGTCGCCAAGGTAGTCAATTACCAGCTCGGTTTGCCCATGCCGGCGGCGAGGGCAAAGCCCAATGCATCCGGGACCACAACAATCGCAGCCGGTGATGAGGACGTCGACGTCGGTGTCATCGCCGTGAAGAAGACCGGCAAGTTTGTCGGTGGAGTGATGCACTTTTGAAGGAGAGAACGCATGAAGTGCAATGCAACTGAGGGACCGAGGGTCGGCGCATGGAAGCTGGCAGCCGTTCTTGGATTGGCTGCGGCCGTGCACATCGCCGGCGTCGATCTAGCCTTGGCGCAAAGTGGTGGTGGCGGCGGCGCCTTCGCGCCACTGCAGACGGCCGTTCAAATGATCGTGGATTTCATCACCGGTCCGTTCGGCCGGCTACTAGCGATCATTGCGGTGATCGGCCTTGGTTTTCTCGCCTTCGCCGGTCGGCTGTCGTGGTTCACGGCAGGCGCCGTCATCGTCGGCATTGGCCTGGTCTTCGGCGCGCCAACCATCGTCGATGAAATGATTGCGGCTGTCGGCAAATAGCCATGGCTGAGTTCGAGGACGAAAAGCCTGCCCTGACACCGCTGGTGATCGGCTTGACCCGTTCACCGACGCTTTGGGGTGTGCCCTACATGGCCGTCGTTATCGTCGTCGGTTTTACGATCATAGGGTGGTTGGGCTCCAACTCCCTGTGGGCACTGCTGACCGCACCAATCGCCTACCTCGTCCTTTTCACGGTGTGCACCTGGGACAGCAAGATCCTCGACGTAATGCAGGTTGCGTCGCGCAAGACGCCCCGTACGCGCAACAAGAGTTTTTGGGGCGCCAATTCATACGGACCATAGCCGATGCTGAAAGTCGTCACAGATGAGCTTGGGTTTGGGAAGGCCGCTCAGAACGAGCGGCGTATGTCGACTCATATTCCCTATTTGCGCCATGTCTCCGATACGGTGATCGGCTTGGAAAATGGCGCCTTGATCAGCGTCATCAAGCTCGACGGCCTATTCTTCCAGACTGAGGACCAGGCCACGCTAAACATGCGCTCCGTCGTGCAAAACACGATGATCCGTGCGCTCGGTTCCAGCCGGTTTTCGCTGTGGTCGACGGTCATCCGCCGCGCAGTTGAAACCGAGATCGGAGGCGCTTTTGATGATCCGTTCTGCGACCTGCTCAACAAGCGTTACATGGAACAGTTGCGCCACAAGCGCATGTTCACGAACGAGATCTACCTGACTATCGTAAGGTCAGGCATGAGGGGTGCGCTCGGCATCGGTGACACCCTTAAGCGGATACTCAACAACGCCAGCAGCGACGGTCGCTCTCAGCAGTCACGCGAGGACGTGACGGAACTGGAGGAGTTGGTCACCAACATCACGCGCGAGCTCGAGAAATACGGCGCACGTGCGCTCGGCATCGTTCGCCGCGACGGCGAGCCATATTCCGAACCCTGCGAGTTCTTCAACACAATCCTGACCTGCGGCGTGCCACGTAAGATGCGGCTTCCGCGCATGGGCATCAGCAACTACGTCGGCACGTCTCGCCTACATTTCAGCAAGCGGACCATGCAGGCACAAGCCGCTGTCGACGAGGACAGTCGTTTCGGCGCGCTTCTGTCGGTAAAGGAATATCCCCCCTTCACAGGGCCGGGAATGCTCGACAGCCTTTTGCAAGTCAATCACGAGTTCATTCTGACGCAATCGTTCACGATCGCGGACAAGCCCATTGCTCAAGAGCGAATTACGCGCCTGCAACGTCAAATCCAGGCCTCGGATGAAGCGGGTAGCTCGGTCGAACACGACATCGATTTCGCAGTTAACAGCCTGATGAACCAGGAAGCCGTTTTCGGCTTCCACCATCTGACACTGTTGTGCCTGTCGCGCGATCTGGAGGGCGTGAGCAAGGCGGTCTCCGAGCTTGGGGCATGCCTCACCGACATGAACATCAACTGGCTGCGCGAGGATATGAACCTCGAAGCAGCCTTTTGGGCGCAATTGCCGGGAAATCACAGTTACATCGCCCGCAAGGCGTTGCTGTCGAGCGGCAATTTTGCCGGTTTGTCGTCGATGCACAATTTCGCGACGGGGCAATCCGACGGCGTGCATTGGGGCCTGCCGATCACGATCCTGGAAACGACTTCGCAAACGCCGTACTGGTTCAACTTTCACCAACGCGACATTGGCCATTTTCTCGTCACCGGTCCAACCGGCTCGGGCAAAACGGTCGGCCTGACGTTCTTGCTTGCCCAGGCTATGCGTATCAATCCCGCGCCTAAGGCAGTTTTCTTTGACAAAGATCGCGGTGCGGAGATCTTCATTCGGGCGGTTGGCGGCACCTACGAGGTACTGTCCCCGGAAACACCCACCGGCTTCAACCCTCTCCAGCTCGAGAACACCGGACCGAACCGGGATTTTCTCCTGCGGCTGCTAAAGGCAATGCTTCGCGCCAACGATCGTCGCGACTTTAGCCAGGAAGACGACGACACACTCGAGAAGGCCTTGGCTCGGCTCATGCAAGAGCCCGCGGCTGAGCGCAACCTGGTGAACCTGTCGACCCTGCTCGTCGGCCGCTCTCGCGCAGACGCCAACGACCTTCATGCACGGCTGCGGCCATGGATCGACGGCGAAAAGGCATGGTTGTTCAACGCTCAGCACGACGTTCTGTCGTTCTCAGGACATCGTGTCTTTGGCTTCGACATGACCAACATCCTCGCAAATGAAGAGTTGCGCACACCGGCGCTGATGTACCTGTATCATCGGCTGGATGAGCTGCTGAACGGCGATCCTGTCATGTTCTTCATGGATGAAGGCTGGCAGCTGCTCCAGGACGAGACCTTTTCGGCGTTCATCGTCGACAAGATGAAAACCATCCGCAAGCTCAACGGCATTGTCGGTTTCGGAACGCAGTCGGCGGCTGACATCGCCAAGGCCCGCGCATCACACACGCTGATCGAGCAATCGGCAACGAACATCCACTTCCCTAATCCGCGCGCGGACGAGGAAAGCTACATCACCCGCTTTGGCCTGACGGTCAAAGAATTCAACTTCATCAAAAACACCCCGCCTGAGAAGCGCACTTTTCTCGTCAAGCACGGGAATGATTCGGTCATTGCCCGGCTCGATCTGTCGTCGATGCCCGACATGGTCAAGGTCCTGTCGGGCCGAAAGAAGACGATCGAGGAGTGCGCCGCACTTCGGGAACAATACGGCGACGAGCCGGAAAAGTGGCTGGCTGAATTTTGCGGATGGGAGAAGGCTCAATGAGAAATCGTCTGGCCCTTGGCCTGCTGGTGACGACACTCGCCACCCCCGTTCCGGCGATGGCGTCCGGTGTTCCCGTCATCGACGGAACGAACCTCGATACAAAGACTGATCGGAAGGACAAGAACGGCGAAATCGAAAAGACCGACAAGGACCGGTTTTCGATCAACAAAGGCGTGACCTGCTCCGTCTTCAGGGAAGGTCGCAAGGACGATCCGGTCGCGGCCGCGAAAGCCAACCCGGAAATCGTCGGCCTGGTCAAAAGGGTCGCGAGGGAAGAAGGCGTCGACGAGAACCTGTTTATGGCTCTCGTCTACCAGGAAAGCCGTTTCAATCCATGCGCCCAATCCGGCGCCGGCGCATACGGCCTCACCCAGCTGATGCCGGGGACCGCAAGCGATCTCGGGGTCAATCGCTACAATATCGAGTCCAATTTGCGTGGCGGCGCCCGCTATCTGAAACAGCAGCTCAGGCGGTTCGGCGGCAACATGAATCTGGCACTTGCCGCCTACAATTCTGGTCACGGCAACGTCCAGAAATACGGTGGCATCCCGCCGTTCAAGGAAACACAGGGTTACGTCAAAAAGATCACGCAACAGTGGCTGCCAGCACTCGGTGGGGCGAATGGGGCGAACATCCCGATCAACTATGGCGGCGGCAGCACATCGTACACTGGCATGCGGGATTCGACGATCAACGCCATGGCGACGTCGCAAGCCACGCAGGAGAGCGGCGCCAACGTCGCGTCATGGCTGCAGCAGCTCGGCGGCCTGACCACTGGAACCATTCAGGACAGTTGGGACCACAATTCCGGTGCGCGAAACGCCAATCTCGAAATGATGAACCAGGTCATCCTGCTCGGGTCGACAATGGCAGGCCTGTTCAATTCAAGAAACACGATGCAGCTGACCGAGACGTCCGGCTCATCGCAGTCGTCCGGATACAAAAACAAAGGCGAAATGCCGCGCGAAACCACTGGTCTGTGCGACCCGCGCGAAGGGTTCGAATGGAGCCCGGCGGACAAGGCCTGTGTCCAGAAGCGCGAGCGTGAATCCACCCTCAACCTGCAACTCAAGCTTCAATAAGGAGACCTTCCATGAAGCGCTCTATTCTCACTGCGTGCTCGGCTCTCTTTGCTTCCGCGACATGGGCATCAGGCGTGCCGGTCATCGACGGCGCCAATCTCAAGGTGGCCAAGGAAACGGCCATGACCACCGACAAGATCCTGAACACGAACAAGGACATCCTGTCGACTGTCGAAGACACGTTGAAGGCCGTCACCGGCGATCGCGGCAGTGATGCCAACCAGATGCAGAATCTGGCTGTTGGCAACGGTTTCAGCGTGTCCTCCATGCCTTCGTTCGACAGCATCATGTCAGGCGGTGTGCCAAATTTCGGCGGCATGGGTGGCGACATCAGCAAGATCGCGACCACCTTCATCAATGGCCTGCAGCTCGTGAAAAGCCTTTCTGGCAAGTCAAACAGCGGCTTTTCCAGCGACAAGTCCTATGAAGAGCTGATGAACACGGTCCTTGGCGTTTCGGCCCTTGTGACCGGATCGCAGCAGGCCGTGACGACACGCCGGAGCGCCCTTGAGCAAGCCGGACAGAGCATCGGCCAGGCTCAGGACATCAAGGGGTCGATCGATCAGAACACCCAGTTGCAGGTCCAGGCCGGCCTCACCATCAACGAGCTCATCGGCGTGATGAACGGTGCTGTCGGTTCTCTGCAGGCCGACAACCAGCGCCGGCTCACCGACATTTCCAACTCGAAGAAGGCGTTGACCTACGGTGGCAACTAAGCCTGCTCACATAGTCAGGGCCTCGTTCGTGCTCGTGATCGCGGCCGGCGTTGCCGGCTGCGGTACGGTCAAAGAGAAAACGGCCCCCTGCAAGCGACCCGCAAATCTGACGTCCTACGCTGCCGATCCTCGCCAGGAATGCGGCCCGATGTCGTACGTCAACGGTGACCCGGCGACAGTCATGGCGGCGATAAAGGCGATGGCAACTCAGTAAGGGCGATCGGCGGCAATGGAAGATTTCTTAGGCAACCTCATCGACCGAATTGAAGACACAGGCAGAACCTTCTCGGAAAGGGCATATGGGATTGTCGGCAGCGAAGTCACGCCGCTGCTCAATGTCCTGTTCCTAGCCTATGTCGCTTATTACGGCCTGCAGCTCTTCATGGGAACGTCCAGGGTCAGCGTTGCCGAAGTCATCGGCCGTGTCGCCCGGATGGTGATCATTCTGCTGATCGTCAGAGAATGGAGCAGTTTCGACACGCTGTTTTACAGTTGGCTGAACAACACGCCCGAGGATGTCGGGCGCGCGATCCTGACTGCCACGGGAACCGGCATCACCGAACCGACAAATGGCCTGTCGATGATCTGGAAGACCGCCAATGAAGCAGCGGCGGCGTTTGCGGAACAGTCGGGCTACTTCGCCATTCTGCCGTCGATGATCGGCTTTCTCATCATGCTTTGCGTGGCAGTGTTTATCGCCGTCGCGCTGGCGATCCTGTTGCTGGCGAAGGTGATGATGTGGGTGCTCATCGGAACGGCCCCGATCTTCATAGCCTGCATGCTGTTCGAGCAGACGCGACGCCTCGGCGTGTCGTGGTTCCAACAAGTCCTTCTCTACGCGCTGATACCACTGTTCATCTATGTGGTTGCCGCCTTCCTCATCGCCGCCATGGATCCCGAACTAACCAAGGTTACGAATGCAGCGAACCAACGCCGGCTGCAGCTCAGCGACGTGTCGGCTTTCCTGCTGCTGTGCTGCGCAGGCGCGTTCGTTCTTTTCCATATCCAGGTGTTGGCGCAAAGCATCGTCGGCGGCGTCTCAGCGGGCATCGGCAACGTCGCGAGGGCTGTTGCGCAATACTCCGGCATGACGGCACCAACGAAGGCACTCGACGTTGCGCGCGGCACGGCAGGCGTGGTCGGAGATGCCGGTATGCGTGCACGCGATCGTATCCAACCCGGCATGGTTGCCAACATTCGCGCGGCCAACGAGCGCGCTGCCATGCAGAACAGAATCTCTAACAACAGCATGCCTCGCTGAGGCTGCTCGATGGCAGGCAAAGTAAGGGCTGGATCAATATGGCAGACAACGAAGGTGCGCTGAGGAGCTATTTTCAGGACGGCGATCGATGGGAAAACGAGATCGTCAAGAAGGCGAAGCGCTCCCGGTCGCTTGCGTGGTTCGTGGCACTGCTTTTCGGCGCGATCACGTTGCTGGCGCTCGCAGCCCTCGTTCTCTTGGTCCCGCTGAAAAGCTTTGAGCCGTATATCGTCGAGGTCGACAAGAACACCGGCTACATCGAGGTCAAGACAGGCCTGACCAAGCCGTTGACCCTGACAGAGACGCAAGCCATCACGCAAGCCAATGTGGTGCGCTATATCCGCCACCGCGAGGGCTATGACCCGTTCGCCATCGAAGAAACTTTCGGCGTTGCCGCTCTTCTGTCAACCGGGGATGCAGCACGCGAGTTGGCAGAGCAGTACAGCGCAGCCAATCCGAACAATCCGACCAAAGTCTACGGCAAAAACAAGCGCGTGCTGGTCGACGTCAAGTCCGTGACGTTCTCGAATGCCAGCACGGCGCTGGTCAGGTTCTCGACGACGGAAAAGTCCGACACGGAGTCGATCGTCCGCCACTACATTTCGGTTGTGCGCTACCGCTACACGGACACGCCGGAAACGAATGAATGGCGGTTTGAAAACCCCCTCGGATTCCAACTCTACAACTACCGCCGCGACCAGGAAACGGTTACGTCGGGGGACGAGGGATGATGAAGCGCCTGCTGTTTTCGGCGGCGTTTTCCGTCGCCATCCTGACTCACGCCCATGGTGCGCAAACGCCTCGTCCGGGAAACCTCGACGGGCGCGTTACCAGTGTCGTCTATCAGCCGAACAACGTGGTCACGGTCAATGCCACCTATGGCATTTCGACCATGATCATTTTCGACGAAGACGAGAAATTCGAAACGATCTCGCTCGGCGACACGGAAAGCTGGCAGGTTGCGCCTTCCGAGAAGGGCAACATCCTGTTCGTCAAACCGGTCGCCAAGAACGTCACCACCAATATGAACGTGGTGACGACGAAACGAATCTATTTCATCGAGCTGCACGACTATGCGCCAGAGGCAGGCCACAAGGTCTTCGGCGTGCGCTTTGTCTATCCGGAGAAGGATCTGAACGCCGCCTTGCGCAAGGAGGCGGAATATAGGGCGGCAAACCCCAACGTTTCGAACATCGACAAGGCCAACGTCAACATTGACTACTCGTTCTCGGGCGACGCGGCCATGAAACCGTCGATGGTCTTCGATGACGGCAAGAAGACCTTCTTCAAGTTCAACGGCCGCGTGCCGGCGATCTTTGCCGTTCAATCGGATTTTTCCGAGACGCTGCGCAATTTCCGCAAGGAGGGCGACTATCTCGTCGTCGATGGCGTCGCCACTCAATACACGCTGCGCGACGGCGATCAGTGGACGTGCATTTTCAACCTTCGAAAGCCCGACTTCGGAACCCCAGACCCCGACATCCTCGGCCCGGCTCCCGATCGCCAGGCTAAGAAGCGCTGGAGGAGCGGCAACTGATGAAGCAATCTCCAGAGCTAGAGGCCATGCTTGCCGGCGACGATACGGCCATCGCCAACAAGAATGCCAAACGCAATCAGCTGCTCGGCGGTGCTGCGCTGGTAATCGGTGGCGTTGTCGCCGCCTATTTCGTCCTCTCGCCCGCCAAGGAAACCTCTCATGACATCACCCAAGGCGACGAGGAGTTTCGGACCACGACGTTCCGTCCGCCGTCATTCGTGCGCGAGCAGGATAAGCCGGAGGCGCAACCCGACCCGGCGATCATCAATATTCCGCCACCGCCCGAACCGGTTGAACCGAAGGTCGATACGACCGGATTCAACGTTCCACCGCCGCCTCCCCCGGTTGCCGAGCCGGCCGTCGCGCCACCCCCCGCGAACGAACCGCCACCGGAAGAATTTCCGCAACGCTACAAATCAGGGCTGATCTCGCTCGACCAGGCCAAGGCTGAGGATGGCGCCGGCGGGCTCGGCGGCGCCAATGGCAGCGGCCCTACGGTCGCTGGCGAAGACCGCAACAGCAAGTTCCTTGCTGCTGCATCGAGCCTGGCCGACCGTGGTGCGAAAGCCACCCAACTCAAGCGCATTGATGCCTTGATCCCGGAAGGCACTCTCATTCCCGGCATCCTCGAAACGGCGATCAACAGCGACTTACCGGGGCAGATTCGGGCGATCACGTCTCAGGATGTTTATTCGTTCGATGGCCGCCGCATCCTCATCCCGACGGGAACGCGACTGATCGGTGAGTATCAGTCCGATGTGACCAGGGGACAAAAACGTATCTTCGTCATCTGGATGCGGCTTATCCGTGATGATGGCGTGAGTGTCAGGCTGAACTCGATCGGAAGCGACAGTCTCGGCCGTTCCGGTCTCACCGGCCATGTCGACAACAAATGGCGCGAACGTTTTGGGTCGGCCATCGTCCTTTCCATCGTCGGCGCCGGTGCCAGCTACCTGACCGGCTTCGGGAGCGACCAGGCGTACGGCAAGAACAACGACGATGCCAAACGTGGCGAGGAGCTGGCGCGCGACACGATCGCTCAAACCTTCAGCGACATGGCCAACCAGGCTTTGAGCGAAAATCTCCGCATCCCCCCGACCATCAGCGTTGGTCAAGGCGAGCGCATCTTTGTTTATGTCAGACAGGATCTCGATTTCAGCGCCATGTACGACGATCCCGTCACCGAAGCGATGAAGGAAATTCAACGTGAACGTCGCCGTAGGTAGAGCCCCCAACCCTTATCATTTTCTCGATCGCGCGCTGGTTCCGCTGAAACCATTCCTGGAAGACCCGCGCGTCGTCGAAATTTCGATCAACAAGCCCGGCCATGTCTATGTCGAACGTCTCGGCTCCGACCATATGGAGCACCACGAGATTCATGAGCTGACGGCGGTCGAAATCCAGAACATCGGTGAGCGCGTCGCCGGCGCGACAAGTCAGTTTATCAGTCACTCCAAGCCCATTCTCAGCGCCGCGCTGCCGACAGGCGAACGCATTCAGGTCGTCCTGCCGCCGGCCGCTCCCGAAGGCGGCTCAATCTCGATCCGCAAGCAGGTGGTCAACAACTTCACGCTCGAGGAGTATCGCGACAGCGGCTCGCTAGACAGAGTGTCGGTCGCCGTCGGCGGCCTAAGTGACATCGATCGCGACTTGATTGGCCACCTGCGCGCCGGCCGTATCTATGACTTTATTGATACGGCCATCACGAAGCGCGTGTCGATCCTGATCAGCGGCGGCACTTCTTCCGGCAAAACGACGTTTCTCAACGCGTGCTTGAAAAGCATCGATGCCAATGAGCGCATTCTGACGCTTGAAGACACACGCGAACTGTTACCGCCCCAGGCCAACAAGGTGCACCTCCTCGCCTCAAAGGGCGATCAGGGCACTGCTGACGTGACGATTCAAAGCCTGCTCGAAGCATCGCTTCGCATGCGCCCCGATCGCCTGTTTGTCGGCGAAATCCGCGGCGCCGAAGCTTTCTCGTTCCTCCGCGCGATCAACACCGGCCACCCCGGCAGCATGTCTACTGTCCATGCCGACACGCCGCTGGGTGCCTACGAGCAACTGGCGATGATGATGCAACAGGCTGGCATGTCGTCAGGTTATTCCAAGGCCGATCTGATGTCCTACATTCAGATGGTCATCCCCATCGTCATCCAGCTCCGCCGCGACGGCGGCAAGCGCGGCGTGTCGGAAATCTTCTTTGCCCGGGATGAATCATGAGCCAGGGCTATAAGGCCTTTTACCTGTTCTTCTGCACCGGAATCGTCTTTGCAGTCTGGATTCTCGGCTATGGCCTTGGCCTCCAGATTTTTTTCCGTGACGGCCGCATTCTCGAAGCGACGATCACCACCAATCCATTCGCCCCATTGCAACAATTCTGGCTCTACAAGAGCAACACCACATTGCAGATGGTCGCGATCGGGGCGCTCGTCCCTGCCCTCCTTGCCGGTGGCCTAGCTGCATTGCTCGGCCTTCGGCCGCAAGGCAGCCCACTCGGTGACGCGGCCTTTCAGGACATCGCTTCTCTCCGCCGCGGCAAGTGGTTTCGCAAAGCCGGCCATGTCTTCGGTCGCGTCGGCCGCAAAATCCTGCGCACCAAGGATGATCGTCACCATCTGATCATCGGGCCGACAAGATCGGGCAAAGGCGCCGGCTATGTCATCCCCAATGCTCTGATGCATGAAGGGTCGATGATTGTTACCGACCTCAAGGGAGAGATTTTCAAGGCGACGGCCGGATATCGCCGACGCAGCGGCAGCCAGGTCTTCCTTTTCGCGCCAGGCGCGGAGCGGACGAACCGCTACAACCCTCTCGACTTCATTCGCCAGGAACGCGGAAATCGCACGACCGATATCCAGAACACTGCGAGTATTCTCGTTCCCGAAAACACCGAATCCGAAAACTCGGTGTGGCAGGCGACCGCTCAACAGGTCATGGCAGGCGCTATCAGCTATGTGCTGGAAAGCCCGTTTTATAACGGCCGGCGCAATCTCGGGGAGGTCAACTCGTTCTTCAACAGCGGCGTCGACCTCCAGGCGTTGATGAAATTCATCAAGGCAAAAGAGCCGTACATGTCCAAATTCACGTTGGAAAGCTTCAACGCCTACCTAGCCCTTTCCGAGCGCGCCGCCGCTTCAGCCTTGCTCGATATTCAGAAGGCGATGCGGCCATTCAAGAACGAGCGTGTCGTCGCCGCGACGAACGTCACCGACATGGATCTCCGTGCGATGAAGCGTCGGCCGATCTCCGTCTACCTCGCACCCAACATCACGGATATCACGCTGCTCAAGCCGCTCCTGACGCTGTTCGTGCAACAGACAATGGACATTCTTACCCTCGAGCACGATCCGAACTCACTGCCGGTCTACTTCCTGCTCGACGAATTTCGGCAGTTGAAGAAGATGGACGAAATCATGATCAAGTTGCCCTATGTGGCAGGGTATAACATCAAGCTCGCCATCATCATCCAGGACTTGAAGAACCTCGACGAGATTTACGGCGAAACCTCCCGGCATTCGCTGCTCGGCAATTGTGGTAATCAGCTCATTCTAGGCGCGAATGATCAGGCGACCGCCGACTATGCATCGCGTGCGCTCGGCAAGCGGACCATCCGCTACCAGTCGGAATCCCGCACGATCGAACTCTTCGGCCTGCCAAGGCGCACGAAGGTCGAACAGATTCGCGAGCGTGACCTGATGATGCCGCAGGAAATCCGGCAGATGCCGGAGAGAAAGATGGTAGTGCTTGTTGAAGGCCAGCGCCCGATCTTCGGCGACAAGCTGCGATTTTTCGAGACACAGCCATTCAAGTCCGCCGAAACCTTTTCGCAGACTCACACGCCGGATGTGCCAACGATCGACTATCTCCCGGTACAGCCGGTTCCGGCTTTGACCGACGATTACAACCGGGCAGGCCAGCCCGCTGAAGACGTCGGTGCCCCGACTACCGGGATGGCTGACCCCGAAAAGAGAATCTCGTCACCAGTTAACGGCGCTGCGGCGATGCCAACTATCGCTGCGGCCGCGAAACCGGCGCCGGCAACAAAGGAGTCCGCAGCTCGCACCGTAGATCGCAAAGTTGGCCTGCCGAAACCGAAACACGCTAAGGCATCGAGTGGCGGATCTGGAAACGAAGCGGAGGAGAAACCGGAGGTAGCGGCGATCGACGCTAGGATTAAGGTTGCCGAAGAAAGCCTGAAACCTAGCGCTGAACGCCTCAAGGAAACAGTTTCTCAGAAAGTCGAAAAGCTCGGCCAAGCTTCGCCCACGAAACGGCGAAACTATCTCGACATTTTCGCAACGACGGTCCCCGACCCCGTCGAACTCGGCCTGGAGGCCGCTGAAGCCCAAGCATAAAGAGCAACGTATAGTCCTAATGCGATTCACGAGAGATGTGTAGCGCTCTGAAGAAAAGTGCAATACCAGCGGTGGAGAGAATGTCGCAGACGGGTGGTTGTACCACAACCGAGTTTCACACGCATTTGAAAATAAGTGATGAGCACTGAAAAGGCGATCATTTGGTGCCGCTGGGCATGTTTGAAATGCGCAACATGATGATCACGAACAATCACCGGCCTGCTCTGCCGTACCTTACCGGCATTTCTTCTCATTCCAAGCATCAAGTGAACTTATGGAATAGAGCACACCCTTGCCCTACCTTCACGAACGTAACCCAACTCTCCTTGAACGCGATTGCGGTGCCTGCCGAGATGCCGCTCCGACACTTCGGGTCAGGAACATACCTCCAGCCGCTATCACCTCCCTTTGGCTATCCTGGCGAGGCAGCCTTGATAGGGACGAAGCCTCGAGCAATTCCAGGAAAAGTGTGTGCGGTTTTCCGTCCGGAATTGCGTAGAAACAAGGAGATAGAGCGTTTCGCCGTTTCCGTGAAACGGGGAAACGCTCTAGGACGGCCTTGCATCCGGACGCGAAGCGCTTGCGCCGAAGGCGCAGCGGAGAAGGCAGAGGCCGGCTATCTTATTTTGGTTCGGATGGAAACACGAAACACGCAACTCTACCGGAAAATTGGCGGAAGCGTTCATTGTCGGGCCGGGCGGGTTCGGTTGTGAGCCGATCGCCCTCTCGCGCGGTCATCTCGAATGGTCAGATGCATCCGGGAGTGGACGGATGAGGTCGCACCGTGACGCCCCGGGAGACCAAGTTGGCAGTTGGCATTGGCTTTCAGCACCTCGATGCCTCGGGTCCTCAGATGCCCTTGAAATCAAGGCATTGCGCTGATCATGGCATGATCAGTAGCCTGTCAGCTCGCCAGCCACCGGAGGCTGCGGGACCTTGCCGCCAAGTATGCGAGACATAATTGTTGTCAGCGTTGCGGGGTCATTGTCAAAGCCTCCGTGACTTTTTGGAGTAGCATCCTTGCCTACGGAATAGCTTGTGGATAGCCGTTTCTTGTAGGAGTTTACAAAATCGTCGTAAATCTGAATTCCGGCAATGGGCGTGTTGGGGTGATCTTCATAGGCTCGCGACACCAAATAAAGCAAAGAATGGCTGTACGAAGGCAGCGAGGCGACGCCGACCTTGTCATCGAGTTCCAGTTGGTCGCCGAGATTATACATGTATGCCTTGCCCTGAAGTGGGCTTCCCTCTTCAAGGTAAGGGCCATAGCACTGATTAAAGAAGTCGACAGTGCATGCTGGTGCCATGAGGTGAATACTTTCAAGCTTCATCTTGCTAAGACCGATAGACTCAAACTTCTCGAGAAATCGGCCCAAAATGATCGCGCCGGCGCTGTGTCCGACGAGATGGAGCTTTGGGCGTCGGTCAGCCTGGTCCAGGCCCTTAAGCAACATAGACAGGCCGTATAGACCGCCGCCGTATCGGTCCTCTCGATTTGGCAAAAAGGCAGCTTTTGCGTCTTGCTTCATATTGCGCCAGGCCCGCGCACCTAGAGGCTTTCCTATGGTTTCGAACAACACGTCACCCAGGATTCCGCCAGCGCGGGCATTGGCAGCTTGCGAGAGTGGTCCGAATGCTTCGTCTATGAATCCCGAACCCCACATGAGATGAAAGTTATAGATACGATTTCGCGCGAAAATGTCGTTCCGTTTCCAGACTGCAATTCGGTTCGCTTCGTCATCCAGTGTGTTGAGGCCGCCGTGTGCGTAGATGACGAGATGGTCGTAGCCTTTACCGGTGCTTTCTCCCGCGTCCTTGTTCGAGTTTGGGTCGGCAATCCGTTTCACCGTCTCCCCCATTTCGGATGGAGTCGGTGAGGCGTATCGCCCGTCGACGACGTAACGGCCGTCGTCGATGTTGATGAAGTGGCCGACGATGTCGCCGCGGTTCGGAGCACTCGCAGCGTTGGGAACAGCTAACCCCGACGGAACGCTTCTCGGAAATGCACTGAAAGCCGAGGGCGCGCGGACTCCGAGCTGCAGGACCCACGCGTCCATCATGGTTGCCGCCCAGTCCTCGTAGAGCCAGTGGGCGATTCCCCCGCGACCCCAGCCCGATCCCCACGAGTTCAGCACCCAAAAGCCTTCCGCGTCGTAGCCAACCAGCGCGAAGGCGTGGCCACCGGCAGACTCCCCTCCGGGTTTGATTTGATACTCACCCACCCAACCTTCGGATGTCTGTCGCTTTTCCGGGATTGCCCAATGCTCGTGTATCTGCGCCGACGCGTAAATTGTGCCTACTTCGTCAATCGCGGCATGAAAGTCTGAAAGATCGGGCTGGAGGCGGTAGTATGCGCCAAGACGCGTCTCTCTTGCTTCCTTGGCCATTTCATAGGTCAGGGTCCAATTATCTTCGGTGCCGTCTGGTGCAAGTGCCTCGCTACAAACTCCGTTGCGATAAAAACCCTTCACGGCCCCGCGTATGCTCGATCCTAGGTAGCTGGTTCCCGCCCACTCATCATTCCGTTTGGCCATCTCGTAAAGCATTCGCGCACTGACGCGCTTTGCGGCTGACTGCAGCTCCTCGTGATGGAGAAGACAGTCTATGGCATGAGCCAAGGCATGACCTGTGCAGCTCTGCAGTGACCCCTGATTTCTGACCGTGAACGCAATTTTGGGATAGATGCTCGGCCTCAGCACACTAAGGCGCGGCTGATAAATGCGATCCCGTATGTCTGGAAGATCTGGAAGTGCATTCAGGGTACGGTTATGCAGCTTCCGCTGCTGTTTGAATGTCCGATTGCCGAGCTGGATAGGCATCTTCAGAGCATGCGGCTTTTGCGCCGCTGCATCAGCCGGCACGTCCTCATCGCCGGGGACGGGCGATTTGATGCCAAGCCTCCCAGCTGTTTCGTCAGCAGGCTCACTTTGCGAGCCAACCTCCTTTGCCTCCCGATCACGGGCGGGTCCACGGGCAGTTTTAGAGATTTTGGGAGTAATTGCCATCATCGCATCCCCACCCGCGACATAAGCCGGAATCTCCGAAGCATGCAGAAGGCTACGGATACATCTTCTTGATCATCTTCACATCTGTCGGCGAGACCACCGTATTTTGATTGGTTGGACCGAGCCCGTCAGAAAACAGTGCTGCGTCAAACGCATAGAGCATTATGGAATCTGGGTCGAATTCCGTGGCCGCTATGCCGCTGGGCGAATATTTGTCCAAAACATTGCTCTTGATGTCGTTCGGATCCCAATAATTTGGCGGACCTTGAAAATATTTCATGACAGCTGCTTCATTCCAGGTTCGCGTGAATTTTGGATTCTGATGCTCATGGATGCAGCCAAGAGCATGACCAAATTCATGGGTAACGACCCTATGATATTCTTCGTCGTCCGTGTCGTCCCTGAGCCATCCATAATTCATCGTCGGTTGATGAGTAGGAAAGTAGCTCGTGTTAAGTGCGTCCCGCCCGACTGCCGACCATGATCCGCTGTCCGCAAAAAACGAGATCCGGATCTCGGCGCTGCCCTTCGTGACAAACTGTAGTTTGATATCCGCGTATTTTTGCCATTCGAGCGCGATAGCTTTCACCTTCGACTTCATCTTGACGCTGCCGTCCAGAAATCGGCAGCGTAATACTGAACCGGCGGTCCACTTTTTCGAGTTGACGAGAGCCATCTTGGCGACGGTCAGCACGCCATCGGCTTTCAGCTTCTTTTCGCCACCGGCTGCCTCAATCATTTGCTGCCGCATCTGCCTTCGCACCATACGTTCCGGATCAAGTTCATCGGGTATGATGCGCTCGAAACAAATTCTCACGGGCCCTCCTGCTGTGTAAACCGGCTTCTCCAACACGACCTTGGTTTTCTTGGCCATTTTATAATTTCCCCCCACAACCGAGACGTTGTTTGTCGATTTCTCGTTTATAAATAGAGAACGACAGTGGATTGTCACACGTTTGAATACAATTGACTAGCGCCTTTCGAGCGTCGCGAAGTAATTGTGGCTGGCTTCAGCCTGACGACCACAGGCGGGCAGCCTAGCCGAAACGACCGTGCGCAGAACCCGTTGGGAGGCGCCGAGGAGACTACGGAACGATTAGCAAAATGATGCCTGGACCAAGCAGTTCGCAGCCACCGAGTCACTTCTATCGGGGAAACATTGTCGTGGAGGGTCAAGAGGGCAATCGCCTAACGACATATATAGCATTTCTATCGATCGATTCTGCAGCACTATTGCAACGCGTCTTAGGACTTATAGATGATACGCTTTATGGCTCTGAAGAACGTATGGCTGCGGATAAGAATGGTGTCCCGTATTCCTAAATAGTCGACTCGTTGGATCAAGACCCGGTGGTCGCGCTAATGCGGCTCGAATATTGGACTATAAGTCTCTTGGCTACCTCCCTGTCGACTCTCAGGACATGAATAAGGTGGATCTAGCCTATCGAAGCTGTCAGTTGGCTTATTCATCAAAGGAAGAGCCACAAAAGACCGGGTTCTTCGAAGTCCGCAAATCGTTCTGGACTGCGTGGCTATAGTAACTGATCAAGCGAGAGCATCTCCGGTAGGCGATACCGTGGACGACATTTGATCGAAAATGCCTTCTGTCGCCTCAGGGATTTCCGTCGCATCGCCGCCCCGCCGCCAACTTCCGCGGTTCCACTGGCTACTATGATCGTGTTCTGGCTTTGAGAGGCAACGAAAAGCTCAGTCGGGCGATGAACAACACGAAATGGGACGAGCTTCGGCTGGAAATTGCGCGCTCACGCCGCCCCCATCGTGGAGCACGCTTTCCACAACCGGCTACCGCTCGCCTTCCGATCGAGAGTGGTTCTATCACTTCAGGGAAGGGCGTTACGAATCCATCCTTCACTTGGACATTCAGGTCGAAACCCCCGCCCAGCGAGAGCTTGTCCGTTCGGCTCTGAGGGAGGTGCATGTGCCCGGCCCGGAAATGGTCGACGGCTTTCGCGTGTTCTGATACATCCAGGACGGTCAGGCTGCCGCCTTAATATGAGTCTCCATTGCCGGCCTGATCGAGTCTAGCCCCTTGGAGACCAACCTTGGCCGGAACGTAGACAACGCTCGCCGATCACAGATATAAATGGGTCGAATGAGGTGTTTTCTGTTTCTGTAAGGAAGGAAAAGAAGTACACTGACAGGGCGACAACTCGCGATTTTGGAGGACTCCTTGGCTACCACGGGGACGACCATACTTCGAGAAAAATATAATCAACTCGCTTCATGGGTGTGGTCGAATTTATGGCGAATAATTTGGGGAATTTTATTTATAGCGCTTGTCTTTTCTTATATACGTCCATTTGAGAAAGAACATACTGACATAGAATCAGATTTAGCTAAAGCCTGGAACGGTACAATTCAAAGGCTTGGGTTACAACCGTTATATCCCCCACAAGAGAACTTCAGTGTTGGAGACATTTGGCTTGTTGCTTCCTCGGTGTCTAGTGACGGCGAAGACGCAACGCCGATTGACACAAACACTCTGCAGCAGCACGCGGTACGCGTTGGCCACGTTGATCTTACAGAGTCCATAAGGAATAATTCGTTCATACCTTCGTTGTCATCAACCGCTATTGCGGAAGACGGAACTGGTAAAACGGAGCTACTCCCTGCAGCGTCATCGGATGTCCCCGTTCATTTGACGTTGCTTTCGTATCCGGGTCTACACATTTCCCGAAAGGTTGGTACCAGCGCCTCCTTTCTGGGCGGTCTCTTCAGTTCATCCCGTTCAGAAGATCAGATACAGGATATAGCGATTCCTGTGGCAGAGACCTACGGAGCTTCGCCTTTGGATGCCATGGGGGCTCTTTATGCTTGGTGCGCATCAGAAGACAATAAGCCCTATTGTGAAGACGAGATTGCGCGAATTTATTTTTCTTATGCGGTTAATCCGGCGGTATTGGCGGTCAACAGTCAAAAGTACAGCGTACGACTTGACATAGTTATAGTTGATCGTGTCTATATGACCCGCCAACTTGATATCACTAGCGCCGGAAACATCACAAAAGACATTAAGCAGGGGGTAGACGGCCACAAGGAAGAAGTGATGGCACACTCTGACGGGCTAGAGACTAGCCTGACTTTGAAGGAGAAATTTCCTCGCCCCTTGGTGTTCGGATTCCGAACTGTCGGCTTCGGCCTTACACCGTCGGAGCCAAAAAGGGAGTCTGCGAAAAAATGAGAAACCTTCTTCTGCTGCTCTTCTTATTCAACGCTGCGGCGGCCTGGGCTGACGATGTCGTTGCTAATCCCCCAGACCAGGTTGCAAATCCCCCAGACCAGCAAGCGCCTGACAAGATAAAGTGCGCCAAAAAATTCACAGTCACCTGCGTGACAACCGTGAAAACATTGGGCTGGGGCGCGGCGTCGCACAATGGAATCGATGCAATCATCAAAAATCCTAAGAGCGATATTGATTCGCAAGCTATTAAGGATTCTTTTAAGTTCTAACGGGAGCTGCCGAAGCCATTTCATGCCAGTACCAGGGTTTCGATTTGGCGAAGGCACCCCGATCGGGGTGAAAATGATGTCCGCTGCCGACCAAAATAGGTTTCGTCATCCACAGGCGAACCAGCAGCTTGGGTCACATTTCAGTCCAAGGTAAATCCTACGGATTCGACTTCATGGCATACCGCTCAATCTCCGACGTTGGCGATCTCGCGGAGTCCAGACAAACCAGGGAACAGCAACAGCAGCGTTCCATGCCAATGGAGGAGTTGCGGCAAATGGTGCAACAAGACTTCGCCACTGGACGTGGATATAGCGGCGTCCGGTACGGCCCCTGGTGTCGCTCGATCTGCCATTAACATATCTTGCCAGCGGAGCCGGTGGAAATCGAAGACGGGGCTGAAATCGGCCTTATTGATCCAGTTCATGACAAGGAAGAACTGGGCCCTCAGATTGGAACACAAGAACAATCCTACCAGCCCTCGATCAACACCATCGTCGCGCTCACCTTGCAGTTCCGGCCCATATGGCAGGCCTCTGCGCAACAGCTGAGGGCCCCCTTTCGGTACAGTGGGGGTGACAAGTGCCGTCAGAGCCTGATCGCGAGGGTTTGCCAGACGTATGTGCGAGGTCAGCGGGCAGCGTAGACCTTTCGGATCATCAGAATAGCCGAACGCCGTGGCCGTTGAGAGTGCCGGGTTAGGCGCGGTCGGCGATAGGATCAGCGGAGTGCCATCGCGCCATCTCCCCATCATCTTCGCTGCTAACAGCTCCCTTGCTTGTCCAGCCGGAATGGCGGGCGCGAGGTGGGGAGCATTCGCGCTCAGAAACTGCTCGAATGTCGCCACATCCTGGCGAATCCATTGAAACGCCCCGTAGCTGCCGTCGCGCACCAAGTCGGCCCAGCGCCCCTCGCGCGGGAAGGACTGTACCGTTTCAGACCAGTACCCAAGTAGGAATTGGCGGACGTCCACGAGATCG
Organism: Mesorhizobium sp. M0496; assembly: GCF_040321205.1. Taxonomy (NCBI): domain Bacteria; kingdom Pseudomonadati; phylum Pseudomonadota; class Alphaproteobacteria; order Hyphomicrobiales; family Phyllobacteriaceae; genus Mesorhizobium; species Mesorhizobium sp. M0496. Next base: position 27,479 of record NZ_JAMYRC010000015.1, read on the forward strand.
GGCCGGTCTGGCTCGTCGTCCCAGTTCACCGCGGGCTCGGAAATTCCGTCTAGAAACCCGAAATGCAGCTTCCTCCCGCCTATCGAGCGAGCGGTGATAGCCGGATCCCGATCGGCGTTGGGCGTAAGCTCGACAAAGCCGGCCTCCGCCCCTTGCCGCACCATGCGGCTCGCGTCATCGAGCCCCGCCTCGGTCCGACAATGAACGCTCACAACAACGTGGACTTCGCCACCGGAAAAGCGTCCCTTCCACTCCCCCGCCACCGCTTCCGGTGGCGGTTCCCGGAAATCTGCAGGAAAGGCTGTCTCGGCTCCAACAATGCGTTCTGCCGTCAGCAGCGCTTCAAGTCCAGGCCATGTGATCCCAATATTCACAAGAGGTTCCGGCCGCGCGCTCAGATCGTCGCTCGCGCTCGTAACCTTCGGAAGCCATTCGCGCAGGCAAGCCCTCGCTTGCGCGGCATCCGTTGTCTTCAGCAACAAGTGCCGCGCCAGCGGATAGGCATAGCGCTGGGTGATGATCCCTTGGATATTCTCCCGCGCCGGGCCGGGCATCGTCCGCAACCTAATCCGAAAGCAGCGGTTTGATCTCTCTGACCGTGCGGTCGCCGAAGGCGGAAAACAAGTAGCCCGCGACGTGGCCATCCTGGTCCTTGTCGCCGTCCGTCGCGTCGCCGAGTGCCCGGACCTGCAACCCCTTGGAGAATTCAAAGAATTTATTGCTGTCTTCCAGCGCCGCCGGATCGATCGGCGTCTCCGCTAGCGAAAATAGCAGGCCGAACACCTGCGGCAGCTTTTCGCGGAAGAAATCCGTGTAGGCTTTGTGATCGCCGTCATATTCCGTCAACACTTGCAGATACAGATCGTCGATCACCAGAACCCGGGCAAAGTGGACAACCTCGGACTCGCGCAGGGCGGCATCAATCATTGGCTGGATCTTCGTAGCGAAGTCAGCCTTGACCTTCGCCAGCGTGGCTTTCGCTGTCTCGTCCTGCCTAATTTTCAGAGTCAGATTGAGTGCATGCGTCATGTGAGTGTCCCCCTTTTGATGTATTTATTTCGCCAACTTAGGCTCTAAAATAACCGCGCAACAGCCCAATAATTAGAATGCCAATAAAAAGATGAACACTTCGCGCCCGACCCCTCGGTGATGGAAAGGTGCTTGAATCAAAACCGAATTTAATCACCACATCAATTTCCGGTCCTGCGCGATGCCATCTGCGGGATGATGTGTTCGACCTAGACGTCGTCGGAGCCGAGCATTCGCAATTCGGCATGCTTGTCGTGTTGGCTGAGTTCGATCTGCTCAACAGATGGTTGTAGGATGTTGTTGGCCGTCAACCAGTTTCGAGCCTGTTTATCCCCGGCTGTGTGACGCCCTGTGGGACAGCACGATGCTTCCGAAAACATGCACGTCCCCATTTTCAAAGAGCTGATGTCTTTAATCAGCTCATACATCTGCCGTTCGCCCATACGATAGGCAGAGTGACTATCAATTTGACAGGTTGCGGCTTTAAGTCGGCGAGGTCGCGCGTATCGCCCCCCTTTTGGTGAGCGATCGCTTCCCGTGTCTTCTTGGAGCCGGCTCAGCCGAAGCCTTCGCGAATGGCATGCGCAACGTTCCGATCATTGAGATAGCCGACAATGCCGTGGCGATTGGACGTTTGGTTGTTTACCGTGCCATTGTTCGTAATAGCTGGATCGACGTCGAAATTATCCGAATCGAGTGGATAGAGCGCAACCACGTCACGCGAGTCGTAGGCGTTGTACCATCCTCTGGTGCCGGCCGGGTTGGTTAACGTTCCCAGGGCCGACCTGATCGCCCGAATGCCAAGTGGACAGCCAACCGTCACAAATAGGGGGGGCTTGCCACTGGCGTCACGAAGCACATCATATGCGATGACGCTTCCAAGCGAGTGCCCAACGACAACAGTCGTGTCGTTGTTGAGGCTTTTCGCGACAATCTTATTGATCTCGCTTCTGACCGCTGTCTTTCGTGAGTACAAAAACACATCCCGCAGGAGAATTTCGATCGCACCTTCCGACACACCCGTCAGATGCTTGTCGAGCAGCCGAACGATCGCCTGTACCCATGCCCAGTTTTGCGGTCCTTTTTCGGTCGGGAGATCACCGGCCTCTGCTTGAACTTGGGCGTCCGAGATATTGAGGCGAGCACGCATCTCATCGGCAACCTGCGCTTTGAAGGCGGCATACTCATCGAACACCGGGCTGCCTTTGGGCATGAAAGCCGGATCGGCGGGTAGCTCGAAGTCCTTGACGAAGTCGTCGAGGCGATCCGCATAGAACGGAAAGTCAACCTCAACATTGGTCGGGAACTTAAGCCCTGCCTGCTTGAGCCCTTTGCGGAGCGTTCCCATCCAAGTCGCCTCAAGTTCAGCTGGCACTTTGCCGCCTTGGCTACGGCCGTGAACGAGCATCAATCTCATTTCGATTTCCCCTCTTTATCGCGCTCATGATCTTGTCTGCTCGCGAAGGTCTGAATGTAGTCCAGAGTGCCGCTTCCAACTCGTCCTGCGCTTCGGCAATGACCCTCGGCAGCTTGACATTTCGGAGGCGAAGCAGGTTCCACCCCTGTGTGAGCATTGGGCAGAATGGCGCAATCGCCACACCGCTGTCTGTCATTGCCCTCAGTTCGCCTGCCAGCAGTGCGACGTCAAAAATCGAAGCTTGAAGGTCCTCGTACATGTACTTCAGCACCGATATTATGGCCTCTCGATCATCGGCTTGCGAATAGGCGTAGGCCGAATAGATGCCGAGAGATGGGTCGAGCGCTTTGTCGGTGCGCGATTTGCGAGCGAAGGCCTGGGCTTTCGCTTTGTCATTCAGCCTGAAGACGCCTTTGCCAGCCGCCGCCGCTGTGGTTGCGCGCAGCTCTTCGATGGCTTTTCGCCGGTCGCTGTATGGCTTCCATCTGTAGTTGTTCTCGGAGGGCACGTAACTGATGTTGACCACTGCATTTCCGTCTACCGTCACGTGCGCGATGTAACCAGGCAGTCCGGCGATAACGGTACCGCGGCCATTGGAGAAGCGAATACCGATATTGGTAATGTTCGATGATATGTGAAGCCGCGCGATCCCTGGGCTCGTCGTGGTACCGATCTCAAAGATCTCTGCCGTGGCGTCCTCGCCGACGGCAACCTCGGCGATACCAGCTCCCCTAACGGCTAGCCCGGTTTGTGTCTCGAAAGACCTTACAAATTCGACGGGAGCCGCTTTGTTGACAGCAGCTTCAAACCCACTGTCTCTCGCTATCCGTTTGATCGCATCGAGAGTCTTGAGAGAGACGTCCATCGGCGTGCCGAGCTTTTCCCAGAGCTTGATCGTGCCGACATCCCTTATTGTGATCGGTTGTCGCGAAGGTACCGCGATGCCGTCTGCGGGTGGCGCCCTTGCCGGGCCGGCCCTCGCGATATAGGCATCGCCATCCGACAGGACCTCAGCATCCGGAACCTGCTCGTACTTAGCATTGATCGACTGGAGGAGTTCGGGCACGCGCCGTTGTAGGGTAATGGCAAGCCTGCGGTTTGGTACGACTGAGATCTGTTCGCCTGCCTCTGTAACCTGCTCGACCGTGTCTGCGTCGGGCTCTGAGAAAGCGTCCAGCAGGCAATACGTGAAAACACTGGTCTTCTTATCATCGCCAACAAGTTTCAGTTCATACGCTGGATTGGTAACGACTGCGGCAAGGTACTTGTCGACCTTGCTGCGTGCGCCGGGTTGGTCAGTGTTTGGAATGAGCACGCTGCCCCTGATGCGCATAGCCGTTGTCGTTGCCGGCGGCGTGCGGCAGGCGTCCGAAATTAGGACGACGTTCGGAATCCCGCATCCCTTGGCGAGTTCGGCGGTTTCCGTCCAACTGATGGCCTCTTCGCTGTCCTGCGGTGCGTTCGTCAGGAGCCAAAACTCGTTGTCGTTCTTCCAATAGCCGTGTCCCGAAAAGAAAATAACGAGCTGGCTATAGGTTCCCTTAAGAACGATGTCTCTGACGGCTATTTTTAACATAGAGGCAGTGACCTCTTTGTTGTTGCCGTTTGCGTCCACATCCGTGAAGATCTGAACCGGGTCAAACCCTTCTTTCTTGAGCCACTCTGCTACGGCTTCCGCACCGGCGGCGCTGCCTTGCAAAGTAGGCAGTTCGCCTGTCTTGTTGACGCCGATCACAACGGCTGCGCGCTTCTTCCCCATGACACCTCGTTCTCTTTGACCGTTAGGCGCCGAGGTCCCCATCAACCTTCAGGCCTGAATTTGACTGTGCACCGTGGCAGCAGGGTCGTTGTTGTCGTCAGCAGTTGCAAGTTCTTCTCGCAATTTATGTTCTTCTCGAAGTTTAGGCCTTCGCCACATCTTCTGTTTCAAGAGAATAGCTCGATCGATGTAGGAAACATTCCTATCATCGCTCCCTTGACGGTCTTCTCGAGCAATTCGTCTCCGCATCGTGCACAAAGGTAGGTTCATCAAAAAACATCGCCGTTGGCCTTGTTGATGAATCGCCGCAGATGACGAAGATCGATCAATCCCTTGCTCATCCACAGGGCTCCTCCCGCGTGTTCTAGGCAGATAAATCCGAAGCTAATCAATCTCCTTGTAGCGGCAGATTGACCGCCAAACATTCAGCCGAAACCGCACGAGACGAAAGATCGTCGAAGGCCATCGTATTTCCCAGCCGGGACGCCGAGGTTTCTCCAAGCGCTCCGCTGTCAGCAATGCACTGGTCGCCGCCATTGCTATCAGGTGCCCGCTTTGCATCGCCAAAGGGATGAGCATCAGGGCCCAGCAGGTTCCGCAGCACCAGATCCCTTGCATCACGCCATACCTGAGAGCATCCAAATCGGCGCTGATCCCATGCACAGCAAGAGACGGCTGGCTGTGGCAGCGGTTCAGGCAGAATTGCTTTGCAGGAGAGAATTGCCAGAAAAGAACGACCGCTCCCACCAACGCGACAGTGACGATCGGTGCTGTCTGCATCACCCGAAATGCGAGCATCGTCGTCACGATGAGAAATCCATAGGCAAACCAGATCGTCCAGTAACCGATCATAAGAAGCACTAGTGCCCGCAGGCGCCGGCTCGGCAGGCTTCTCGCGCGGATGTGCCCAACAGCACCCACGAGCATCGGCATCATCATTGCCGCGACCATGAGCAGCCATTCTCCCACGAGATTTGCGGGAGAATAAAACGTCACAGCAAAAGCGAGCTTGTCGAACGAAAGCTCAATCCAAAAATCGGTGCTGCAAAAGGCTCCAAGTTTGCGCTGTTCGGACCCTGCCACTATGGTTGCCCAGGAGGCGATTGCCACCGCGGCAAGGGGAATGCGAGTCTGCAATCGCTCGTAGGCAGCGGGGGTCATGAGGAAGCTGTCATTCGCCTTGACGCACGATGCTGATGCGGCCGACACGGACGTCGGCCGACTGTTGGACCGGCGCAACCGCCTGCAGCCGGATTCCAATTTTAGCGAGATCGGCGTCCCCCGAACCAGCGAACTCCGAATAGGCCTTCGTGATATTCAACACGTAGGACAAACCATTTCCGGCATGCCCGTCGTCCGGCTCGGTCGCCTTGGTGATGCCAAATAGCCCGATGCTGCCGACCTGTCGTTCGACGGAGGGGGCGCTGCCTTTTCCCGGAAACTGTACATAGACCTGGAGAACGGTAGCATCGGAATAGCCGCGGACGTTCTCGAGATTGAGTAATACCTTCTCTGCCTTCGCGCCAGGCGCGGGGCCCGCGGTCAGTTTTCCAGCGACCTTCGCCCGCATCGTGGGATCTAGCGGAACGGAGGCCTCGGCGCCTTTCCCTGCTACGACAAGCGAGTGTTCGCTGGCGCCAATCACTTCGACGGTTGCGTCCCGACTTGTTCCTTTCGATTGGGGCATTGCAATCACTCCGGGCAAGGCCGTTGTCACGCCGGCAACCGCCTCTATCAGTGCATCTGCCGGCGAGAAATCGCTGTAAGTATAGTCCAAATTCGCAAAATCAGACATCTGCCCTGGAGTGAACTGCCACGGCGAGCCGTCGGGCAGCGGAACGACAAAGGCGTGCTGGCCGATACTGGCAGGCCCGTCCTTCCACCTGGCTTCTGCTGGATCCGGGTGATTCGAATTCCAAGCTTGCCACAATCGATCGATGTTCGCGTGGTGCAGCCAGAAGATCGGGTCAAGGCCAGCCGTCTGCGGCGCCGACATAAGTCCCGGCAAAGGTCTGGGGCTCGCAGCGGGAAACATCATCTCCCCGCCAACAAGGCCATGCACCTGGTCGTGCGGTTGACCCTCGAGGTCACCGTGTGTCCCGCCACTGTGCTCGAAACCCGTGTCGACTCCGCCGAAACCAGGATCACCCCCGCTCGCCACGCCGGTGAAGTCCGAAACGGTCATCGCGTCCAGATTGACCGCCTCGAGCGGGATGAAGACGTTGCCTGGCTGCCTGGGGTCCGGGCCCCAGCGCTGTTCGACAAAAAGGGGATTGTTGCCTGTCCCATCCGGCCAATCTCTCGCCGCAAACGCGCGCGGCAATCCGTTTTGGCCAGACTTGAAGTAGTTCCAGTAGGGCAGGGTCCAATCGTCCGGCCCTCCGAGTGCCTTGACCGTGGAGCGAATCAGTTTCTCGAACCCGATCAGGTACCCGCGATGCCACGGCAGAAAGTACCAACTTCCATGCTGGCACTGGAGCCAGAACCGATCGAAATCGGTCTTAGCGGGCAGCTGCTCGCCAGATGCCTTATAGCCGTGGAATTCCCAGAGACCCTGATGGTAGCCGTGCATGCCGGCCCAAAATCGCCAGCTGGTGCGATCGTTGAGGGCTTTGGGTTTCAGCGCGGCGACCGCGCGCGCATACCAAAGGATCGGATCCGCCCAGTCGCCGCCAAGCTCCCATACGTTGTGCCGAATGAACATGCTGCCCCCTCCCAAATCCCATTCACTCACCTACTGGCAGGCCGCCAGAGCAGACGTGCGTTCATTCCAGCTTGATCGTCCGCTTATCCACGGTTCGGCTCTTAAACCCGGCATTCTGCGTAATTCGAACTTCCACCGACGACGCACCCGGAAACTGGTTCTTGTCGACAACAAAGTCGGGAGTCGACTGTCCAACCGCCAGCGTCTGCCATTGATCGGCATTGTCGGGCTTCGCTTGAATCATGTAGCTCACACCGCTGCGTTGCTCGACCTTCGGCGTCCCCAACGAGAGCTTGCCCGGCTCGCCTGGAATGGGCAGACCGAAAGTTGCGGTTTCGCGAAACTGCTGGTCGGCCCGGGTCGCGGGTTCCGGCCGAAAGGCGTCGAGCGTCTTTCCCTTAAATTCCAGATCGACTTGCGACAACGTACCGGTGACGTCGATATCCTGCTGGATTATCGCGCGATGTGGCTTCTCGTCGTCCTGACAGGCCTCGAACCGCAACTCGGGACGCACTCGGCCGATCTCTTTTCCGGCAGCGTCCTTAAGGACCAGCCTTACTCCTTCGTCTTTGACATTTGCGCCAGCTTGTTCAGAGGAGCTCGTACGCATCTTCGCAGGAAGCACATAGCGAATCAGACCCTCTCCACTGGCGGTGTCGATGCTGGCAATCACGTGAGCAAATGTGTCGCTTCCACTGTCAGCCATCGCACAATCCTTTCCGCAACACCGCCCCGCCGCCGATTGTGAAATCAGGCGATGGCGGGTGCAAATTGTTCGTCCTCTTCCTTCAGTCGAATCCGGATAGCCTCAAATGTGTGGGCGCAGATCCACTGCTGATCCGCATAGGTCATGACATCGTGGTGGTCAGTCCCGGAAAGGGCCTGCAACGGCATGCCGAGGACCCCATCGCCCAGATCGTACCCGACATATTTTCGGTCCGCGTTGGAAAGCTGCCCATTTTGATACGGAAAGGCGGGATCAGACGCATCTTGCTGTCCCGCCGGGAAACCGGGGTGGTACCGGCCGAAAGTGTGGCCCAACTCGTGGGCGCCGTACCAGTCGGCATAGGAGAGATCATTGTCGCCAGCAAAGCCATTTGGAACTCCGCACGGCCCCGATGCAACCGTATCGGGCTGCGGCATTGCCGGAATACCCATCGCACGGCCGCGCATAAAGTTCGCGCCATTGGCGTCGTCGACCAGGCCGAAATAGTGGGTGCGCGGATCGACGCCGCTGTTCACATCCGAGCTGCGGATCGCGGCAATCTGCATGTTGGCCTGCACGACCGTATCGTCACTGAAAGGCGCCGAGAAGTCGGCGTCTACGACGACTTGTGACCAGATGACCGAGGGCACCGGATAGGCGCGCTCAAGATAGGAGCGCAGATAGGTGAAATGCACTGCATCGGGCGTGTGTGTCTTGCCGGTCGCTCCATCGCGGTATCGCAACCCCAAGCAGCGAATTCGAAGAGGTGCTGCTGAAACAAAAGTGGCAGACGTCATACGCGTGCCGGTCAGAGGCTGATCCTCGCCTCCTTTCTGTGTCACGCGGTTGATTTCCACCATCAGTTTGCCCGCTCGGGTCGAGCTGGCCGGCAGGCGAAAGTTCAAACTGGCGGCCATTGTGTCACGCTTGTCCACGAGCGTTGTCCCATCTACGGGGTCTAGGTCCAGCTCGTTGATCGCAGGAACGTATGTGGCCGGTCCTTGCTCGCTTGTCCTCAGCGTAATTTCACCCCGCAGTTTTGTCGCGGATCGAACACTCGCTTGATTGATATAGACCCGCACTAGCGTCGCCTTGTCGGCGATCAGCGTCACCGAGTTCTCGACGCTTTGGATGGCCTGGCACACTTCGATCCCCTGGATCGCTAGCCCTGCTGGCGTGGCGCCGGCGAATTCGATCTGTTGGGGTCTGCGTCGCGGAGCAGTGGCGTAGGCATGATCAACTCTCGTTGCGGCCTCGTTGCGCGGCATCCCTCGCTTGTTTTTCATGGCCCAGCCCCCAAAAACCGCACACGCCTGCTAAGAACTTAATCCAGAACTCAAGAATTGTATAGTGTTAGATTAAGATCCATGCACTCTTCTTGCGGTACACATAACGCTTGTTCTTGCGACTAGCCCGCGCCCATCCCTGCCTTGCCGCGTAAGATCCGAGCTTGGGAAACGTCACAGACTTTTGTAGTAGCTGTCCAACTTTGTTGGTGGTCATCTTAAACGAATGTCGCACTGCATAAGCCGCGCGAACATAACCGCGGCAATTCGGCAAGGATCTGACACAGTCTCTTTGAGGTTCGACATCGAGATTTCTCCGCCACCACACATCCTTGAAAGGGTGATTAGAGCACCAAGGGTAATGGAAACCTCGTCCTCTGGGTTACTCGTCCAAGGCTGTAGCGGAATCCCATTGATCATTGCTTTGGAGATGTCTCCATTTTTAGCAAAGACCTGCAATCTGGGTGAAGCACCCATGGGATAGTTAGCTTTGTATTCAATTGTCGCAGCGAGATTTTCCAGACTGCACGAGCGATTAAGGGCGTCACAGTTTAGTTCCCAATCAGTCGAGGCAACCTTCTCACCCACATTGAATTCATCTGCGTGAAAACAGAGGCTCTCATCGGACGGATAAGTTGTCTTCATATCGAATTCTTCCCCATCAATTCGGAGACTGCCTATGAATCCTTTACCGTCGTCGGATCTTCTCAGCGAGAACCCACCCTTTGTGGAGCTAACCGCGATCCACAGACAGTCGAGAAACACTCTTTGGTGTCCATTTTTTTGCTTTCCAGAGTCTGCCGAAAACTGACAGTCATTCTGGTCAATGGTCCAACCGTTGAGCAGCAGATCGACCTTGTACCGGCTGAGATTGCCGGCGTCAGTGTTGTCTACAAATCGTCCAGCCATCCCAAGTCGGCCTCCCTCCCAAGGGCCAACGTACAGGGCCGAATAGTCGGTATCCCTGGCTTGCAAGACCCCTGGGCCTTCGAATGTGGTTTTGAATGGGCCGATATAGACATGAGGTCCATTTTCTTCTCCCACTTGACCAAGATATTCGCCGCCATTGTATATCGTTCCTATTCCATCATTGGACAGGCCTTTTGAATTGAGTATAAGCCCTGTGAATTCCATCCGACATTCGCCGTCGGCGACGTTTTCCTGTTCGAAGGTGCCTTTACAGGTGGACCGACATCCCGCTGAGTGTAGGCATTCATTTTCATCAGCCATTAGCTTGCCTACGCCAGCTGGTCTGTTGTCTTTGACTTGTCCCGAAAAAATCCAGCGGGGAACGATGCTGTACTTCTTTGCGAGCATATCTCGATAACTGACCCGCTCATATGTTAGCTTGGCTGCGCCATTGAGTTTTCCGTTACACCCGATATCACCAGTATAGTAGATCAGATACCCGGGGAACAATGGCTGCTCATCCAGAAGAGTTTCGTCAGCGGCCACCCCAGAGCACTTAATTACTGGCTCTGACCTCACACCTTGTTGATATGCAACAATGCGAGCTTCATAAACAGATCCACGAGGTAGGCCAGTTATCTGGTAAGATCCGGATTGTACTTGTACGTCAGGAGCGAGTACCCGAAATTCGGGCTCTCCTTTTTTTCTAAGGGCGATTTCAATTGTAGTGTTGTCACTAACGTTCGGGTCCCAACTGACTGTCTTGCTGACAACTTGAGGCCCTAGGCCAACCACATCTGATCGATAGCGAGCAAACCTGTCTTGGACGTCTGCTTTGGGCTCATCCGCCAACGCTGTGGCAATCCAGCTGATCGACGTCGATGAGAAATTCACGTCCTTCGGTTGTTCGACCTTAAAGCCGGGTCGGAACCAGCTGTTTAGCGCCGGTGGTTTGCCAGTGGGGATGTAATACAGGATCGTAATGAAGAGTATGGCGACTGCAGTGAGAACTGTTGAAAGCAACGTGTTGCCGACGACGCGCCAGAAGGGCGTTTTTGATCTCGCGATTCTGTCAAACCCCAATACGATGAAAAATAAGCCGGCTGTCAGAACGATATTGATTACGAACGCGCTATTGGATGCATTGAAGTAGCTTGCCCCGGTCGCGGCCACGAACAAGAAAGCGAGGGCCCCATACGCAATAGATGCGATCGAACGCGGCGTACGTCGGGAAATGATGCGTCCCTTTGGGATCTGGATATCAGGATCACCCATGCATGCTCCCCTTCATGTTGCTGCCTACAAGGGATGGGCAGTTTCCAGGGCCAGCAAGCCACTTAGGGTTCCGCCGCCAGCCAAGATAGCAGATGCCCTGCCACTGTGCTTTAGCCTGCTGGATGTCCCACTTCTGTGCCGGTGGACGTCGCCCCACGTCGCCTCTCCCTGGGCCACAATGCTTCCATTGCCGACGTAAGTCCAGCTGGCGGCTTGACAAGGGAGATCAAATCGCGAACAGAAAAATGGATAGTCTAGCGCCGGCCTGTCCGGGAATCTCTAATGAACCCGACAATAGCCCCGCTCATCGGTGACAAGGTTGTCGCCGCCCACCGGCCACGGACCACATCGTTAGCGAACCGTGCCAGATTGGACCGTGGCTGCGTGGCCATTTCGCGCGTTTCCGCTGAGCCTATACCAGCTGCTTTCAAGACGCCGCCCATTGCGTGCTAATTTAATAAAATGATCATGTTCCGTTCCCCTAGCCGCCAGATCGTGCGGGCCTAGACTCGATCCTGTGCCTAAACAAGTGAGTGCCGGCACTGGCCGGTTAGCGTTCATTTCACCGATGTTGCCGACCCTGGTTGCGAAGCCTCCCGAGGGGGATAACTGGATTCACGAGGTCAAGCTCGACGGCTACCGCTCGCAGATCGTCATCAACGGCCCGGATGTTCGCATCTACACCAGGCGGGGCCTCGACTGGTCTGAAAAATATCGCGACCTGGTCGAAGCCGCGAAGGCGCTCGATGTCGAGACGGCGATCGTCGATGGTGAAACGATCGTCACCAACGATGCCGGCCTTCCGGATTTCGCCGCGCTTCGGCGAGCAATCACGCGACGACAGCATGACCTCTACTTCGTCGCCTTCGATCTGCTGCACCTCAACGGCCACGATCTGCGCGACCTCGGCGTCGAGGAGCGGCGCGAGATCCTGCTCGGTCTGATCCAGCCCGACAGCCGCATCCAGTTCAGCGAGACGATGCCGGGCGGCGACGCCAATGCGATCTTCTATCTGGTCGACCAGGCGGGGCTTGAGGGCATAGTGTCGAAGCGACTTGGCAGCAAATGTCGCAGCGGCAACACGGCGGCATGGCTGAAGACCAAAAGCTATACCGTGAGCGACCTCGAATTGCTCGGCGTCGAGCGGGAGAGGGGCAAGCCCGCCTTCGCCCTCATGGGAGAGCCAGGCACCCGCAAGTATGTCGGCTCCGCTTTCATCACGCTGAACCGTGAAATGCGGGAACGGCTGTGGAAGCGCGTTCAGGAGCACGCCGGGCCGGCCCCTAAGGGGGTGAAGCGGCAGGCGACAACGTGGGTCAAGCCGGGTCCGAAGGGCCACGTCAAGCACCTACGGGGCGAAGACAAGTTGCGCCACGCATCGCTGCAGGATTCCGGGAGGAGAATTAAGCGGTTTGGCCGTTGTTGCTGCGCGTCCAGGAACATGCCGGGCCAGCACCCAACAAATGGGTCAAGCCGGGGCTGATCGGCCGCATCCAGCACCTGCGCGGCGAGGAAGACCTGCGGCAGGCCTCGACGCAGGGTTTCCACGAAGAGGATTAGCGGCAAATTGGTTGGGATAGATATCGATCGACGGGTCAAGATTGCCGATGATGTCCCGCAAGGCGCGAGTCAACTGGCGAATGGCCTCCTGGCTGGTGGCAATGTTGTAGAGATTGCACATGCCGTTGCCTCAGGTGCGCAGGATCTCGGGGACGCTCATCGGCCCGAGATCGAGAATTCTCTTGTACTCGCCCGACCGGCGCCAGACACCACGTGCCTTGCCGTTTTCCCGGTCGCGCCTTGGATCGAACATCACGCCGGCGAAGTGGTCAAGGAACGCTTGTGCGGACGCCTGGTCGGCGAAGCAGTAGAGGCGCCAGTTTTCATACTTCTGGTCCGGCCATATCGCCTGCACCTGTCTCACCAATGGGCTCAGTCCGCGGTTTTGGCAAAACGTGCGGATCAACGCGAAGCTGTGTCCTGTGCACAGGTCATCCGGCAGAGCCACCTAATAAGGCCATTCCCGATCGATCCTGGCAGGCGAGGGACCTCGGCTGCGCATCGGTGTCAGCGTAGTGTCGGCTCATCGGTCGACTTCTCAAGCGCGTCGATGGCATCGTGAACGGCCACGCGAAATCTCCTCAAGTGAAGCATCCTTGATGCGCAAAAGCAGGTCCATCTGTGCCTCCTGTTGCTATCCGGCCAACAGTGAACAAAATGGGAACAAAATGTCAAGCGAGGCCTTGACGACGGAGGAATATGTTCCTCATTGACAGGCATGCCTGAACAACCAGAAAAATGGCCACGAGGTGCCCCATGGACGTTGATGCATGCTCACAACGCGGGGCAGGTGGCCCGTATTTGCTGCGGCCACTGCAACATTAAGCGCTTCTATAAGCCGCTGGAGCTTCGGGAGGTCATTGGCAATGTCACCATTGAGCAGGTGCGGGCAAAAGTCCGCTGCGAAAAATGCGGTCGCAAGGAATCAATGAGCGCTGAACTGTTCCATCCTGTCGGTCAGGAATAGGTGACGGTCCGTTTCCGCCGCTTGGTCGAAATCAGATGGGAACGGCGGGTTATCTGGAGAGACGAAAGCTAAGCGCTCCCGTCCGTTTCGCCGTCCTCATCGATTTCGCGCACCGGCAGATAGGCGTTGGTTTCGAGCCACTCGCGCAAGATGACTTGAATTAAGTATGATCTGCCGACTTTCATTTCGGCAGCAATCGAGTTGAGCGCAATCCTCGGTTGCCGGTTCCAGCGGCACGCCTGTCACGTTTCTGAGCATCAATGCAGCTCGACGCAATATAATCTGCAGATCCGCACGTGACATGTCCCCGATGCGATCGGCCGCGCTTTCAAGCTCTACGGCAATAGATTGACGCGTCATCGCATCGAGCCCGCTTGCCTGAGGCAGGGTCTTCTTTAGGCCTTCACCCGCTTGGCTGGTGCCTTCTTGGCTGGCGCCTTCTTGGCGGGCATTTTTGCGCCCGCCTTGCGACCAAGTCCGCTTGACTTCGCCAGCTCTGACCGTTGTGCGGCGTAGCTTGGTGCCACCATAGGGTAGTCCCGCGCCAACCCCCACTTGGCTCGATACTCGTCAGGCGTCATGCCAAGCAAGCCCAAGTGCCGTTTCATCGACTTGAACTTGCGCCCATCTTCCAAGGAAATGATATGGTCGGGAAACACAGATTTTTTCGGATTGACCGCCGGGGTTTGTGTTGGCTGCTCAACTACAGCTGGCTTGACTAGGCTAACGAGAGCGGAATTCACCGAAGAAATAAGGTCGGGCAGGCCTGCTACGGGTACTGCGTTATTTTGGACAAACGCCGCGACAATATCCGCGGTCAATTCCATCAATTCCGCGTTCTGACGATTGTTCTCTTCGGTCATTCATCAACTCCTATTGCTATTCCGCTTTCGTATGGCGGAAAGTCGGATCGCGCAAGAAGCAGGTCCACAGAACGGAATACTCGGGATCATCGGCCGGCAGCTGCGGTTTAAGGCAGAGTCTTGAAAACTTCCGCACCTGGAACTGTACACGCCTACATTGCTAGACGGCACGCCTTCGTTCCGGCAAAGCTGCGAATCGCGGGGCCACTGGCAATCCGCAGGTCGGCGGGTTCAGGCAATGCTCATCGAAAGATGGGCCGCCGACTTTCCTTTTGGCTGTAAGCTCGGCGGGTTGTCGCTCTCAATTGCCGTCACAAATTGATCAGCGGGACGTGGCGACGCGGATGACTGTCATACGCGCCATGACGTTTATATGCTGCCCAAGCCTCGGCGGGCACTGCCGATTGCGCGCGGACTAGCCAGTCCGCGCGCTCAGCCTCGGTAAGTGAATTCCACCACTGCATACCGGCCATTTCGTCAGCAGTCGGATCCCGGTTCGGTTCGTCTGCCATTTTCTTATCCTTGCATAAGACTTGAGCGCCAGGGGCCCGCAACTATCAGAACGGCCAAAAGCCGGTCAAAAAAGCCAGCATCTCGCCGCCCCACTGCATGAAGCTTTGGTACCAGCCAGACACCGTTTCATAAGCAACCTGCAGTGCACCTAGGAAGAAAACGAAACAGATGACGATAGCAAATACCTTGCCAAACCCCTCGTCACCCTTCGGGTCGCTGCTCTGGTAAACGTAATCCTGTCGATTAAACATGATCCTCTAACGGTCCCGGTCGTCGCGGTCGCGTTCCCTTCTTTCTAGTTCCTCGCGCTCCAACTCCTCGAGGCGAGGAATATGCTGTTGCGCCGGATCAGTCCGCGTTGTCTCGCCGCCGCGTTGTGCGGCCTCCTTGTCCCTGTTTAACTTATCCTGCAGCCGATTTGTAGCATCTACGGTCGACGCCAGTTCGTGAGCCTGCTCGGCCGGTTCGTCCGGCGGGCGCTCGGCCTCCCCGGGGCGAGGATCTCGCTGCTGTTCGGTCACGGCATCGACATTTGCAAGGGTTTTGCTCTGCTCTTCTGCCGGCCTCTCTTGGGTCTGCTCTGCCGCCTCGATAGCGCGCTTAAGCTCCGGATCTTTCTCGGCTACCTCGCGCATATAGGTGTTGCCCTGGACGGCAAGCTCCGCCGCGCGAGCCAGTCCGCGCTCAATATCAGCTCGGAATACCCTTGGATCGTTGGAAAGCTCACCGGCCACAATCCTATCCAAACCCTCGCGACCGGTTTCGATGTCCATAAGAAGGTCATTTGCCGCCTCGACAACCGCCTCACCGTGTTTGGCGACTGCCGCATCCCACTGGTCATTCGCATCGTCTCGACGCTTCCGGCTTTCGTCTCGCTCGGTCACAGTTCCCTGCTCCGCCTGTGCCTGGCCCTTCATCTCGTAAAGTTCCATCAGCTCGCGCCGGCCGTTCACATGCTCGCGGGCGACAGACGCGACGTCATCAAAGTCTTCTCGCTCGCTCGGACCGACGCTCCGCTCCAGCCGGAACAAGGCGGTCTCGACCTTCTTTTCATATGCTTCAAACTCTGCTCGTGTTGTCTCGCGCATTTCCTGGCCCTCCAAAACGACTTTCTGCAAGGTTACCAGATTGGCGCGGAATTTTGATCCGAAATCTGCATGGACGACATTTGCGCTCGCTTCCGCCTGACCTGCCGAAAGGCTTGCTGTCAAATGATCCCTCTGCTGTTCTGCATAAGCGACAATACGCCGATCGCCGCTGGCGAGCGCAATCTTCTCCCAACTCTGCGTTGCCTTTATGGCATACTCTCGGCTTCTCTCAGCCTTCGCCAGACTGCGCCGTCCGCGCCGCTTGGCATCGTACCGTCCCTGTGCCGCCTCACTGGTCCCGACGTGCTCGGTCCGCCCTTCCCTGCTCACCGGCCTCACCTGATTGCGGGTAAAGGCGGGCGGACTGGCGAACTCGCGACGATCGGTCATCTCCATCGCTATTCCCTGCGCCCGGGCCATCTGGGCCATTGTGGCCCGCCACTCGCGAAACACCTGAGGGGTCGTCTCGATCCGATCACCCGATTCCGATCGCATGGTGATGATCGCGTGCGCATGGACATGTGGCCGCTTGCCTCCATCCCCTTCTTCCTTCGGATCATTGGCCGGATCATGCATGGCAAACACGTAGCGATGACCGGCGAACTGCTCGGCAAGGAAGTCGCGTGCAGCGTTTTCAAACGCCTCGACATTCGTGCCGGCCCGGGCTGACATGATCAGGTGCATTACGTCGCGGCCTTTGCGGCTGTGCAGATCACTGCGCCATTCCTTTTGCACCAGATCGCCAGCTTGTTTTTCGTCACCAACGGTTTGGCCGCGGTCGTCGCGAACGTTACCGTCATGACGTTCGACCAGGCTCCGCAATTTGCTGGCGCCATACTCGACACCATTGCCGTAGCCCTGGAACGAGAACCGAGCAGCCACACCCTGCGCGGCCGCGCTGGCTTCGTATCGCGCCTGAATGATGCTGGCGGACTTGTCGTCGCCAGTTAGCCGCTCCCCCTGCCCGCTTCTGAGCACGACCGCACCTTGAACCGTCAGCGCGCCGTCGGCCTGGTGCGTGACAGCGTAAGCGTAGCGGCGATCGCCGAATGCGCTCGTCAAACTATGCCTGACCAGCTCATGCATCGCCTCATCTGACGAAACCGCCGCAGTCGCAATCTCTACGGTGAAGCTGCCGATATCGCGGCTCTCTGCGCGGTTCTGGAACAGATGGTTCCAGTCTCCCCGCAACCGCGCCAGATCCTCGCGACTGCTGATGCGCTCGCCGTTCTCGTTCTCGACGGCGAGTTCGCCGCCGCGCGACACATAATTCAGCATCGCCCCTACCCTCGCGCCGCCGCCATAGGATGCCATTTTGACAACCGCGGGCTGGCCGCCCTGGGCCACCGCCGCTAGCCGCGCTTCTATTGGACGGGACGCTTCCGCTGCCCGCTTCTCGGCCGCGAAGATCGGCCTGGCGGCCGCCCGCTGCATTTTCGGCAGGCTGCCACCGCCGCCACCAGCACCACCGCCGCCGCCTAACCCGGCCATCGCTTTCAATCGACGCTTCATTTCGTCTTCGGCCGACGAACGGCGTTTTGGCCCAAGCGATAGCTCATGCAGCAACGCCGCGCGCCGCTGCTCCCATTCGCTCGTGAAGGCGCCGAAGAAGATCTCCACCCCTTACCCCTCCCCTCGCCGCTTATAGCCGGCGCGCTTCGCCAGCGATCGCAACTCCGTCATAACGGCTGCTTGGACGCGCTGCACGTTGCCAAGATTGATGTCGAGCTCGCTCGGGTGAACGCTCTTGCCGCTGTTTATTGATCGCGCCACCTGGTTCAGGTTCACGCCGATCGCGCGCATGTCCTCCAGCAGCAGCGCCATGACGAGCCGATCATCCTTAGTCAGGATCGGTCGGACGCCGGCGCCTTCGAGGATCAGCGACCGGAAAAATCCGGAAACCGTCATGTCGGCCGCCTTGGCAGCCTTTTCGATCGCCGCATATTCGTCCGCGCCGACGCGGGCATGCACCATTCGACCCTTCCGGTCCGGCTCGAGCCGGACCTCGAATTTCGCGTCGTCCATTGGCCTGGCCCCTCTCTGGCGCTTGCGGCAGGCATCGAGGGCTTTGTTCCTCGATCGTCGGGAAAAATGTCGCACATTTTTCCGTATCCTGCCACCTTTAACAGATGTGAAATAAAATCCCATAAAACCAACTGAGGCCCACTCGACTTTATCGCGACCCTGCCACCTTTAACAGATGTGAAATAAAATCCCATAAAACCAACTGAGGCCCACTCGACTTTATCGCGACCCTGAGCAGGGCCTTCGCCCCTGCTCAGCAAACGTTAAAACGCTCTCCGGGGTTCACCTCCAGGACCGCTTTGTCGCGCGGATCCGGGGTTCACCACAAAGGGAGCGGCAAGGCCTGCGGCGGCGCTGACGGTCTCTTGGCCAAATGAGGGAAAATTGCGTCGACTGGCGAGGGCTCCAGGGTTTGCTCAACGCTAGCGCGTGCACCATTCCAGTTTCACACGACTTGTTCACACGATGTTGTCACATGATGCCATTACGTTACGATGTGAACGTAAGGTGTGATTGAAGTATCACACCTTACGATGGTGAGGCGTGATCGCATCGTGTAAAAACGCCATGCGAACGCAAGCATTCACTTCGTTTGGAAATGCAGTTGCCCAACAGGATGCATGAGCGTGGCGACGGTCCGCCGCGTTCGGCTTTGGGGGGCGTCAAAAGATGGATCAGACATGCCTCGAAGAATTTGCGCGATCAGCGGAAAAGGCGGCGCCGGGAAGACGACGGCCATTATCCTCGTCGCCGGCGAGTACGCTATTCAGGGAAAGAAGGTTCTTCTGATCGACGCCGATCCGCGCCAGAACCTCGCCGAATGGTGGAAGCGATGTGAGGCCAAGGACAATCTTCCGGCCAACATCGAGCTGCACAGCGCGGCAACGCAGCGAAGCATTGAAACCGTGCTGGCCGACCAAGACGGCGTCTATGACGTAATCCTGATGGACTCACCGGGCATCGACAGCGTTATCCGCGATACGATCATCCGCAACTCCGACCTGGTGTTGACGCCAATTCAGCCGAACCAGGATGAAATTAAGGCGGCCGGCGAAGCCGCCACCATCACGGCGGATATTGGCGACAGGGAGGGGCGCACTATTCCCCACGTCAACGTGGTGACGCGCATCGCCCTTCCGGGCCGCGTGCTCGAGGCTTACAGGCTGATCCGTCCGTTCATCGCCAATCTTCGCGACAATGGCTATGAATCGACGCTGATGGATACCGAGCTCACCGAAAGAAATTGCTACCGCGAAATCCGTAACGGCCTCGGCACTTTGCAGATGCTTGAGCTGACCGACCCCGTCATGAAGGGTCGCGCGGAGATTGCGGCGTTTGTGGCCGAGCTCGATCGCCATCTCGCGGCAAACCGGGAAAAGGTGGGAAATGTCTAAACCAGGCAAACTGTCCGTCTCTGACTTTCCGATCGCTCCGCGACGGCCGAAGCCAGCCATATCCAAAGCCGCAATGAAACCAGCCTCTGTGTCGGTAGGGGCAGAGGTGCGAACGGCTGCAAGGGAACCAGCAGCGGCGCTGGTTTCAGAAACGGATGTGACAAGGGAACGGCCGCGGCGCAGTCTGCCAAACCCGAGCGGTGAAGAGCGCAAGAGCAAAGCGATCGAACGTGCTCTGTCTCAGGAGGAAGGGCGTTATCGCCTGCGCGACCTGAAGCGAGCGCACGAGCGGGAAGCCAAGCACTACGTCAATTGCCCCCTGGACTACGACATGAAGATGCGACTGCAAAAGGCCGCCTTCGACAACGACATCAAGATGACGGTGATTATAAAGGCGGCCATCGACCAGTTTCTCCGAGACAACGGCTATTGATCCGTGGGCGGCCGAAGCTTCCTGCTCGGGATGACGATCGGTATCCTTATTGGCATCTACGCCGCACCGTTCGTCGGTAGCCAAGGCTTCGACTTTGGTGAAGGCTCAAAGGCCGCTTCCCTATTGAACGGACTTAGGGAATCCGCTCTCGGTGCGGCCATCCGGCCGTCTGACGAAACTGCCAAAGGCGAGCTGTTTCGCTTATCCAATTGGGATATCTCAATGCACGGGACCGGATCGACGGTTACCGTGAAGCGATGTATTAGTCTCGGCAAAGATTCTATCGCGTGCGAACTCTTGGCGCATCTGGGGTGGGTCGATGGGGAAAAACTTGTCGAAGCTGTGTTCGAGGGCGAACCGGGTACTTGGCGAATGGTTGCAGCCAGGGCGCGCTGATTTTCTCTCAGTGGGCTGTGCCTATCCCCGCGCCAGCTCAAGGGCGTTATGAATGCAGGCTTCCGCCAGAAAGAACCATGCAAGGCGAGCGCAACACGGCCCTGATGGTCGTTTATTGCGAGTAGCGGAAAGCGCTGTCCTCACTCCCCGCTTCTGGAAAATCGCTGTGCAAGGAAGTGCCGGGGCGTACTTGGGTCAATCCCGTTTTGAATGTTTGATTGAGGTCGTCGCCCTGCCCGCGACTGGAAAAAGGCAAGAAGGGAGAGGACGTGGCTAAGGATATGGACGCTTATAAAAACAAAATGGAATTGGTTGAGACGATCGATCCCGAGATCGACAAGCCTATTTTCCGCCGTCCGGGGTTCGAAGGCATCAAAACCCTAGGCGAGATCGATGAAAGAATTGCCACCTTCATCCGCAAGGCGCGCGAGGACAAGGTTCTGACCCGCGCGGAGCTTGCTCCCTTGCTTGGCCTTTCGATGCAGGTTTATGGCCGCTATGAACGTGCCTTCTCAAAAATGCACGTAACTAGGATGATCCACCTGTGCGAGATCCTCGGATTCATGCCGATGGAAATGCTGTTCAGCGCTGCCCCGCATCTATGGGGCGGCACGCCGGAGGAAGCGCGCGACAGCATGGAACTAGCACAACAGGTCGTGTCCCTGCCGCACGGCACCAAGCGCGATCTGCTGGCCCTGGTCAAGAAAATGGTAGCCCTGGAGCGTGCCGCAGACGGAGCGGCGGTGGGAACGCAAAAGGGAGAAGAAGGACGCCTTTAGGCGCCTCGCGCTGCGATGAGTGGCGCCGGGCGGGAGCATCACCGCGAGGCATTAATAGGGCCACGCCTTAAGCATCGACCTTCTTCAGGTCCGAGAGCCGCACAAGGCCGTTTTGGCTGCGTAGTGTCAGTGTCTCATCCCTACTTTGCGCCTGGGCGATCCCCGAAATAACGTGATCGGCGGTGTCGTAGATCGTACGCTGCCCGGCATCCTCGATGACTAGTCGCCGCGTGTCGGGATAGATCGCGTATGCCAGTCAGTCAACAACGCTCCATCAGGTCGTCGATCTTCGTTGCCTTGATATAGCGGGCCGGGTTCGGATCGATCTCAAGCGCCTTGAAGTGAGCCTCGCCACACATGATCTTCGCCGCTTCGTTATCGCGAAGATCGTCGGTGAACAAACTGCCCTTCGTCTCGATCACGAAATAGAGACGCTCCTCGCCGCTGACCTCCACCAGCACCGCCCAATCGGGATTGTACGTACCCAGCGGCGTCGGCACTTTGAACCACGCCGGAAGCTTGGCGTAGATTTTCACCGACTCGTTCTTTTCGAGCTGCTCCGCGAACGTCCGTTCCACGCCGCCGGAATCATAGACAACGTGCTCGAAGACTGACTTCGTTGCGTCCTTGAGCATGTTCCTCAGATAGCCCGTTAGCTCTTCCTGCTGGAAAAGTTCCTGAGCGTAGTAGTGCTCGTCACCGATCCGCTGGTATTTGATCCCATCGACCAACGCCAACCGCTTGGTGCGGTTGATCACTTCACCCGCGATCTCGATGAAGGCCTGCGGATTGCGCTTGAAGTCCTTCAACCGCCCGCACTCGATGAGGATGCGGACAAGGCTCTTGCGCGTGAGTTGGGTGCGATCCTGGAGATCGGTGAGCACGTCGGGCAACGCGATGTCACCCTCCTCGATCGTGACGATCATCCCGCTGTTCTTGTCGCGCTCCGTGGCTTCAACGCCACCCTGGCCGATGGAAAGATCGGCCTTCCTGATCCGGACACGCGCCTTGGAAACCGGCGGGCCGTTGGCGATTGCCTTGGCGCAGTCGGCGATCAGCTTTTCATTGTCGAAGTGAACGCGATAGGTCGTCTTGTGCTTGATGCGATCCCAAAGCGCCTGGAACTCCGCGCTTTCCAGAATGGCCTGCCGTGTTTTGACGACGACGCGCTCGTCGGCGTTCTTGATATCGAGCTTGCCGGCGACCTTCTTCAGCAGCTCGCGAACCGCCGCAACATGCCCTTCGAGTTCTTTCGGCAAAGCGAAAGTGCCGTCCTTGAGCGCCGCGCGCAACGTGTCCTGAACCTTACCCTTCGGGTCAACGAAACCTTGCGTCTTCAAGTGCTCGAAGATCGCGGCGGATACGTCGAATCCCAGCATGCCCGTTGAGCCATCAGCCTTCGCCACTGGAATGGCGGCGAACTGGTGCTTCTCGACAATCCCGAACTTAATGCCGGTGTCCCTCTCGATCTCTTTTTGCAGGTTCTCGGCGAACTCCTCGTAACTTTCGGTGGCGACGACGGTCAGCGTATTGACCTGGAACCCGCGTAACCGCTCGCCTTGCTGATTGACGCAGAGGCGCAGGCCTCGGCCAATCGTCTGGCGACGCTCGCGTTCCGTGCCCATCTCGCGGAGCGCGCATATCTGGAAGACGTTCGGATTGTCCCAGCCCTCCTTGAGGGCCGAGTGGGAGAAGATGAACTTAAGCTTGGTCTCGAAGCCCAGCAGCTTCTCCTTGTCCTTCATGATCAGGTTGTAGGCGCGTTCGGCGTTGTCCCGGCCTGCCTGGTTATTGTCGGCCGTATCGATCCAGCGCCGCGCCTTGTCGATCGAGAAGTAGCCATCATGAACCTCCTCGGCTTCCGAGGTGAGATCGACCTCCTTAAACAGGCTCACGAACTCCGGGAGCTTCGCTGCGCGGCGGTACTCTTCCTCGAAGATTCGGGCGTATTTGCCCTTCGTCGGATTGCCGTCCTCGTCATACGACCGGTAGTGCTCGACGGCATCGATGAAGAAGAGGCTCAACACCTTGATGCCAAGCGGCGCGAGGCGTTTCTCTTTTTCCAGATGCTCCTGGATCGTGCGGCGGATCATCAGTCGCTTCATGGCGTCCGCGTCTACATCGCCAACCGCCTCGCCGGGTGAGAGGAAGGTTTCGCCACCCGGAAGCTTTACTTCCAGGAGCTGGCTGTCCTTCGCGGCGCGGATCTCGCCGATCCGGCAATCGGCATACACGGCACGCTTTGTCAGTTCCTGAAGATCGTCGCCGTCCTGAACGACCACCTCTTTGCGACGCACCGCCTTGCCATCCTGAACGTCAATCTCGACGCGCGCCGTCACTGGTCCCTTGCCGTTGCTGGCCGAAACAAAGCGCACATATGTATTGTTGTACCCGCCCTCGACCTCCATCGACGCAACTTCGATCTGCTTAACAAGCTTGCGCTCATAGGCATCGACCGCATCGAGGCGAAATACCATGTGGTGCTTGTCGACATGGGTGGCCGAATAGCGAAGCGTGCAGAGCGGGTTCATCTCCGCGAGAGCCGAACGCCCGCGGCCTTCAAGACCACCATCAACGCTTTGCGGCTCATCCACGATCAGGATCGGCCGTGTGGCGCGGATCAAGTCGATCGGGCGCTCGCCACCGGTCTTCTCGCTGTCCTTATAGAGGTTGTTCACGTCCTTCTTGTTGATTGCGCCGACCGTCACCACCATGATCTGAATGTTCGGGCTGGTCGCGAAATTGCGTACCTGCCCCAGCTTGCCGGAATCGTAGAGGAAATAATCGAAGGGCTGGCCGGAATAGAGGCCCTTGAAGTGCTCTTCGGTGATCTGAAGCGTCTTGTAGACGCCCTCCTTGATCGCGACCGAAGGCACGACGATCACGAACTTGGTGAAGCCGTAGCGCCGGTTCAGCTCGAAAATGGTGCGCACATAGACGTATGTTTTGCCTGTGCCGGTCTCCATCTCGACTGTGAAGTCGCCGGAGGTGAGCGCCGTTGACGGCGCGAGGCCATTGCGAAGCTGGATGTCGTTCAGATTTCGGATGATCTCGTCATCGAGCAGCGTCAGGCGGTTGCCGATGCCGAGTTCGCTTTCAACCAGGCCTAGTTCGCCTTGCGCGCCCAGGAAGCCGCCAAGATCGAGGCTGCCTTGCCCGGTGCGTTCGGCCAGCGGGCGGCGCGTCACCGTGAATTCGGTGCGGTTGATCTCCTGGCCGCGGAACAAATCAGCGACGGACTCGATCGCCAGCTTCTGGTAGTCGAGATCGGGTTCGAAATGCAGTTTCATCGAACCCCTCCTACAGGCTGCGAACGTCGGTGATGCCGTTCTGACTGAGGATCGCCGCCATGTTGGTTTTGGCGACATCATCGGCGAAGCCCGAATCCTTGAACACGACGCGCGTGTCGACGGCAGGTGCAAGCGCCGTGCGCCACGTCACGATCCCCGAAGCTAGCGGCTCGACCACGTCCTTGCTCAACCCATCGGCAAGGCAGACGATCAGCGCACCCCCACCGATGGAATTCACGGACTTGCCGGCGATGCTCTTCGTCTCGATCGGCACGCAAAGATCGAGCCCGAGCTTCAACAGCAGCTCATAGAGCACGTCCTGCTCCTTGCGACCTTGGACGAGATGCTCAGCATTCTTCAGCAGGCTGCTTTCGAGATCGGCTGCGACCGGCTCCCACGCGCGGATATTCGATGATGCAAGCTTGAAGACGCGGAACCCAAAATCACCCTTGAAGAGGGGATTTTCTTCATCGATCCGCGCTGCAGAACGTCGGAGCCTTTCTTTAGTTAGTTCGGCTATAGTGCGAGGCTTTCCCAACTTATCGCAGAAATCCGATGCAACCTTTTGTTCTCTGTTACTGGGGTCGAGAGGCTCGGGAAGTTGGACAAGGACGTATCGGCGCTTTAGGTTCTCCGCAGCATTTTGCTTCAAAAGGGCGTGTCCGGTCGTTCCCGACCCGGCAAAAAAATCCAGAACGATATCACCATCCGCGGCGACCTGCTCAATGAGACTCGCAATCAGCGCTGTCGGTTTTGGGAACGCAAAGAGGTCAACGCCGAACAGTGAGCGTATCTCCTGGGTCCCATCTGCTGTATGTACACCATCAATAATCGACCGGAATGCAATGAACTCCGATCGCATCTCGCTCCGAAATTTCTTCTCGCGAGGTCTCCCGTCATCATTCCTGGGAAACAGAACTTTTCCCTCGGATATCAGCTCCGCCATCTTATCTTTCGAATATCGCCATCCCGTGGAGGCATTCGGGGGGAACACCCTTCCAGTCAACGGATCGACGACGTCGTAGTGAAGGTTTGGTCGCTGATCTCTCGTAGCAAGGCCGAGCATGCTACGGCTCATCCAATCCCCACGCGGATCACCGTCTGGATTTCCGAATTTCGACTCATCACGGCCCACACCCTTGAGCGAGAAGCCATCGTCCCGGGCATAGGCGACGATGTACTCATGGTCGGTTGATATGTTTGTGTTTGCGCGCGCATCAGTAAACTGACGAGCCTTCCACACAAATTGCGCGACGAAGTTTTCCTCACCAAATATGTCATTCAATATAGCGCGGAGATTCGCGACTTCACCGTCGTCGCAGGAAACTAGAATTACACCATCTGAATGGAGAAGGTTTCTTGCGAGCTTCAAACGCGGATAAATCATGTTCAGCCAGTCGGTGTGAAACCGGCCAGACGCTTCAGTATTCGACGAAATCTTTCGACCGCCTTCAACCTGCCCCGTAAGCTCAAGATAGTTCCTGACATTGTCGCTATAGTCATCAGGATAAACGAAATCCTTTCCCGTGTTATAGGGCGGATCGATGTATATAAGCTTCACCTTGCCGGCGTAGCTCTTCTGCAAGAGCTTAAGGACTTCGAGATTGTCGCCTTCGATCATAATGTTCTGGGTAGTGTCCCAATCGACGCTTTCGTCCGGGCATGGCAGTAGCGTGCCGGTGGACGGCGTCAGCGCGATCTGTCGCGCACGGCGTTTGCCATGCCAGTTCAGCCCGTATTTCTCGTCGCGCTCATCAACGACAGCACCCAGCAGCTCCCGGAGAACCCCGAGATCAATTCGCCCCTCCTTGAATGCCTCCGGGAAAAGGGACCTTAAGGACTCGAGGTTGTCCGCTACAATGTCGGCACTTTTGGTGATTGAGCTCCTTGGGTCGAGCTTCTCGATATTGGCCATCGTCACGCCTTCCATTCGCAGATGTTCTTCTTGTGTTGGGAGCAGCTAAGGGTGGAAAAGTCCGTAGTGATATTCGAGCGCTGCCACACTTGGGTGAAGGGCGGCCTTGGCCGGCAGCACGGGATGCTTGCCGTCGAGAGCTTCATACATCGATCCCTCTAGAAGCTTCGAAACTCTAACGACCAACTTCGTGGGCTCGATAGCAACGAGGGCGAGGTCGAAAAGTGTATGAACATCCGCTCGAAGCAAGAGCCCATTAGAAACCGCGTTCGTCTTTATCCCCCGATATGGACTGATATGCGCAGCTTCCAGAACCCAGGGCGTCTTGCAGCATGTTAAGGCGCATTGTCCGCTGTACGCGGAGATCAATTTGCGGCGAAAAGTCTGTTGCCCCAACCGCCGGATCACCGAAGCGATTATGCGCTTACGACCGTCGGAAATATTCTTCGGATCGAATTCTTCTGCGACAGTCGCGTCCCTTTGTATCTCAAATTCATCCAACCTACTTGTCTGTGGAACAAGTAGCGAATTGACAAACTCATGTGGCGCTATCGCAATTCCGATATTGTTGGAAAGAATCCCCTTTGGTCTGCTCGCAGGGCTCATCTTTCTCAAGCTGCTTTCAAGAGAAAACCGCGCGTGAAATGATTTTCCGCTCTTGAATACCAAGACGTAGGGCGGATCGCTGGCATCGTAAGTTGTGGGGAAACCGGCGGTCGATGCCCATGCGGGGTGGCGGTTGCTGTACTGATCACGGATTCGCCATTCACCACCTCTGCGCTTTGGATTTCCGCTAAAGGCTAGCTCTCCCACCTGTGTTCTTTCACGATCGGCGGCAGCTGAGATGGTTGCATCGGTCTTCCCCGAGGCACCTAGGAAGTTGTCGATGGGAAATTGGGCAGTGCGCACGCCAAGGGCTATGTGCATGGCTCCGCCTCCGCGGCCATACGGCGAAGCATTCCCGTTGATTGCCCTAAAATCTGTCGCACTAAGCCGCCGCCAAAGTACCGTGGAACTCATGTTGCCCCTCAGATCCATTCTCGTATTCGGATGTCCACGCGTTCCGTTCTCAAAGTTTTTTCTGGTGGGCTGCGATCTCGGCCTCCAAGCGCTGGATCTCTAAGTTGAGATCGACGCGCCGGTTCAGCTGCTTCTCGCGGGTGGCCTTGGCGCGAAGACCGATGATCTCGCGCATCAGCCGGGATTGGGCTTCGAGGGCTTCGCGGCGGCGCTCGATCGTCACGGCGTCATCGCTCGCTGCAAAGGCTCCGCTCAGCCTGGCGGCGCTGAGCGCTTCGATTCGGACCAGCCAACCCTCATACAAGGTCCATAGGTTGCGGCGGGACTGCTTGGCAAGGGGTAGACTTTCGAGAAACGCCTGTTCGTTGGGATTCAACTGTTCTTTGCTAATTCCAGCAATCGAAACGACGCGCTCGATGACGACTTTACCTGCTTCGTTTTGCGCATGGCGCTTGTGCGCCACCGATAGCGCGACACCCTGTTCGTCGGAGGTAACGAGAACCACTGGGTAGGGAATGGCGCGGTGGATCAATTCGATCAGACGCGCGGCCTTCGCATCAGGCCGAAAGGCACAGGCAGCGACCGCGATCTCAAGGTATTCCCGCGTATCATCAGCGAAGCTCGGCACGCCGATGGTGGTTGGCTTGCAGGCGGCAAGCCATTGCAGCTCGTCGATCCCGTCCTGAATGGCACGCTTGTCGGAGGCGGTCGGCGCGCCCTGTTCCACGAGAAGCTTCTTCGGCACCCGCGCATCCACGCGGGCTTCGGGCGGCAAGCCCAAAGCCTCGACAACTGCGAGGATGCCGGCTTCCGTCGTCACGCCGCTGCACCCCCGGCGTCCGGAAGCACCACAAGAAACGCGACAACCTCGAAGTCGTTGATCCCGGCAAACTCGCCCTTCATGGCGTGGGTACCGCCTGGCGAAAAGAGGCTCGCGACTGCCCGCTCTTCCTTCTTGCCAACGACGGACGCGACAGCCCGGGCGAGCAGTTTCTGAAATGGCTCCATGTCCCTGCCGAAGCGCGTCGCCTTGTCGAACCGGATGCTAGCTTCCGCGTCGGGCAGATCGCGGCCGAGGCTGAGCTTCTTCAAAGCATCCAGCACCTGCTTCCCCTGTGTGTAGGGAAGCTTGATTTCGCCGTCCTCGCCAACATGCACGACGTAGTGCGGGCTCAAG
This sequence comes from Mesorhizobium sp. M0496, assembly GCF_040321205.1. NCBI lineage: Bacteria > Pseudomonadati > Pseudomonadota > Alphaproteobacteria > Hyphomicrobiales > Phyllobacteriaceae > Mesorhizobium > Mesorhizobium sp. M0496. The sequence goes on from NZ_JAMYRC010000015.1 coordinate 55,984, forward strand.
GGATAGCCCGGCTCCGGCGATTTCAGCGCCGCGTCGCCAACCGCGCGAAGGCAGAAGATCACGCCGGGCTGAATGCCCGTGTCGACGCTCGCGGCAGTGCTTCGCGGGGCCGACGTGACCGCATAAGTCGCAAGCGGCAGCGCTTCGAGGCGCTCCTTATTCTCCCGCAGATAGCCGGAAAGATCGATGCGGAAATCGTTTAGCGTGAGGTCAGCAATCGAGACGCCGCTCGACAGGTCTTCGAGGTCGATCACCGCGTCTTGCAGCTTCTGAAGTTGGGCGCGGCGGTATTCCAGATCGTTCATCTGGTTGCCGGCCTGAAACTCTATGACGTTCTCCTCGCCCGTCGCCGAAACGTCCAGCAGCACCATGCGACCGCTCACGCGGGATTCGAGATCGAGATACTCGTCCAGCTCCATGTTCGGCCAAAAGTTGACAAGCTGAATCTGCGTGTTCGGAGAACCGATCCGGTCGATGCGGCCAAACCGCTGGATGATCCGAACGGGGTTCCAGTGAATGTCGTAGTTGATCAGAAAGTCGCAATCCTGAAGGTTCTGGCCTTCCGAAATGCAGTCGGTGGCGATCAGCAAATCGATCTCGCCTTCGACCGCCATTTCCGCGGGCCGCTCCTTCGAGCGCGGCGAAAAAGCGCTGAGGATCGTGCTCATATCGCTGCGCATGCTCGGCATGGTGGTCTTGTTCGCGCCAGTGCCAGTGACCACCGCGGCGTTTAATCCCAACGTTCTTTTCGCCCAGGGCGCCAGCTCGCGGTAAAGATAATCCGCGGTATCGGCGAAGGCGGTGAAAAGAAGCAGCTTTCGATTACCGTCGTTGATCGGCTCGTGGGCTTTCTTGGCGATCACCTGCTTCAGTGCTTCCAGCTTTGCGTCCCGATCAGCCGTCACAGAGCGGGCCGCTGATAGAAGCGTCGCGAGGCGGTTACGGTCCTCGATGAGGTCCTGCCGCCAACGCACTCGGTCAACGTCCTGAAGCAGCACCTTCACCTTTCGCCCGACGAGCAGAGACTCGAACGCAGAGTCGTCAACGTCGATGTCGTCGATCGTCGCTTCTTCAACCGACTCATCGTGCGCGTCGATCTTCGAAAGTAGGCCCTCAACGTCGGCGAGCTGCCGATTGATGGTGAGAGCGAATGAGGCAACCGAACTCTCCATGCGCTTCAGGATGTTCACCCGAAGAAGGTGGATCAGGCTTTCCTCGCGATCGACCTGCCGAAAGAAGCTCTCGCCACCGCGGATTTTCGTGCTGTATTTTTCGTCGTAGGCCGCCTGCTTGTGCGGAAGCACGTAGCGCAAGGGCGCATAGGCGCTGAGCGTCAGCCGCCGGATCTCGTTGTTGATCTCGCGGATGGGCCGGAATTCGCCTGCCAGATCGACGTCCGCCTTGATATTGAAGGGCCGAAGCCGCTCGGGGAATTGCCCGGTCTCGGCCGTGCCGTAATAGCGCTGAACGTGCTTACGCGACCGCGCGATCGTCAACATGTCCAGAAGCTTGAAATAGTCGAAGCCCAGCATGTCCATCAACCGCGCAGGACGGCGTTCGGCCTCCGGCAAATCGAGCCAGCGGTTGAACTGCGCCTGGGCTTTCCTGATCGTCGCCTCGATGCTTGGAATACCGTGGCCGATCAGCGCTAGATCGTTGCCCTCGGTCATGAACGCGATCTGGTTCTTCAGGTCCGCCAGGCGACTGTTCACCGGCGTCGCGGATAGCATGAGCACCTTGGTTTTCACGCCGGCCTTGATCACCCGCTTCATCAGGTGGTCGTAGCGTGTGTCGCGGTCCTTGTGCGTCGCCTTGTTTCGGAAGTTGTGGGACTCGTCGATGACGACGAGATCGTAGTTTCCCCAGTTGACGTGGGAGAGGTCGATATCTCCCGACAATCCGCCATCGCGGGATAGATCGGTGTGGTTCAGGACATCGTAGTTGAGGCGATCCTCGGCCAGGACGTTCCGCCGGTCGTTGGCCTTGTAGAGCGTCCAGTTGTCCCTCAGCCGCTTCGGGCAAAGCACGAGAACCCGATCGTTGCGAAGCTCATAGTACTTGATGACCGCCAACGCCTCGAACGTCTTACCGAGGCCGACGCTATCGGCGATAATGCAGCCGCCGATGCGTTCTAGCTTATCGATGGCACCCACTACGCCATCGCGCTGGAACCGGAACAGCTTCTTCCAAACGATCGTGTTTCGTATGCCGGTCGCGGACTTGATGATCCGCTCTTCATCGAACTCGTCGCCGAGATCCTTGAATAGCTGAAACAGTATCTGGAAATAGAGAAGCGACGGCGCGCGCTGGGAGCCAGCCTCTTCGAGCAAACCGACAAGTTTGTCCTTTGCCGTCGAGCCCGCCTTGATGCCATCCCAGTTCGCCCGGAACCAGTCGGCAAACGCAGCGGCTTCCTCGTCCTCGTCCGAAGCCTGAACCAGCCCGAGTTGACCGCCTGGCGTGATCCCGAGGCCTTCGGTGGTGAAGGAGCAAGTGCCGAGCAATGCCCGCCGCGTTCCCGTCCCCTGAACGACGATGAGCGACTGAGGTGGCGCCGAAGGAGCGCACCTGACCTCTGCACGCTTCTTGATCCAATCGGCAGCGAGCCGTGCAAGCCAACGGCCATGAAGCTGACCGCGAAAGGCGATATCGGCAGGGCCGCCGAAAAGCGCCTCCGCGAGTGCCGTTTCATCACCCAGCAGCAGGCGGCACTTCTCTGCCTTCTCGATGAGCTCCCGAACTTCCGCAAACGCGTGCACGGAAAAGCTCGGTGACATCAAATCAACGGACACGTCCTGGACAAGCCATTCGCGCAGTCGATCGACCACCCTTTCGTTGCCGCTATTCCGAATGAGCTTCATGCACACACACCCGATCAGGCCCGATCGAGCGAACACCTGCGCACAAGGCTAACTTAGGTGCCTCCCTCCCAGGCGAAAAGCAACTATAACGAAAACACGCTCCAGCACGACCCCTTCTCGATAAAGTTTCCGCAGATCCTGCGACGGCAGGCGGAATAACTCTTGGAAAACGGATCTTCAGGTAACCGGTGTTACGGGGGCACCTTCGGCGATCAGCCTGAGGGGCGATGGAGCCTTTGAGGGCTTCGACATATGACGATTTCAGAGCCTAAGTTTACATGATGGGCATGGTTGACGTGGAGAAATTCGTCGCCACGCGGCTCTCAGACCGGTGTTGGGCCATCGCGGTCGTGTTGCCGATACTTGGATAGCTATCCGGTTTCTGTGCCTGCCCATCAGGCCGCACGGCTTTCCAAGACGAGCGGCGGCGCCAACTCGTGTATGCGCGCATTGGGACACACCCGCCTGGCGATATCACAAAGATGCTGGTGATGCGTCAGGTAGATCACCTGACCCACTTTCGCCATGTCGGCGAATAGCCGGAAGGCTTCCTCGGCACGGAAGTCGTCGAACGTCTCCATGATGTCGTCGGCGATGAAGGGAACAGGGGTGCGAGATTGGGCGAACTCGTGATAGCCGGCCACTCTGAGCGCGAGATAGAGTTGGAAGCGCGTTCCCTTTGACATTTCCTGCGCCAGCTTGGAACTCCCATCAGCCCCGATGCCAATAAGCACTTCGGTGTCCTTGTCAGGCTGGGTCGCCAGACCGCGATAGGCGCCGCGGCTGATCACCTGAAAAGCCTCCGAGGCGCGAACCATCATCGAACTGCGATGCTTGTCGCGGTAGAGGCGCAAGGCTTGCTCGGCCGCGACGATGCCGGCCCTAAGGCGGAAGTAGCTGAACGCCTTATCCTCGATTTCCAGGAGGACCGTGCGCCGTTGCTCTTCAAGAGCAGCCACGGCACTCTCGCCGTCGACGGCATCCACCTCGTCGGACGCTTTGCTGTATGCCGTAAACAGCTCCCGTACGCGCCGATCCTGATCCTCAAACCGGGCCCTGAGTTCTACCTGCTCGACCTCCAGCGCAGGCCGATCCGCGGCATCAAGCATCTGTTCGACATCGGCCATGTCCTGGATTAACAGCGCCTCTCGGATTTCGCGTTCGATGGTATCGGACCGCCGGCGCAAGTCTCTCCTCTGCTCGATCATGCGCAGCTTCTTCTCTACCTCCTGCAGCGAAGATACTCCGAACAGCTGCGTCATTTCAGATTTGCGGCGCTCGCAAATCGCGATTTCAGCCTCCAGGTCCCGGTTTTTGAGAATCTGATCCTCGAGAGCAAGGTGCTTGGATTCCCTTTCTGCCTTTTTCGCCCGAGCCTCTTCCACTCTGGCGGACATCAGCGCCCAGAGTCTCAGGGCACTCTCTGCTGATCGGTCCAATCCGAGTTCCGCAGCCATGACGGACAGTTCGCGCAAGAAGGCTGCCTGATCTTCCTCCATCTTGGCGATGCGATCTGCCAAGCCGGCTTGCCGTTGAGTGGCCGGGCCAAGCTCGGCAAGTCTGTCCAATACCTCCTTGACGGTTGCGAGGCTGGGGATAGTTCCTCCTGCGCCGAGCCAACAGCTCTTGCAAACCTCAGCCCATGACGCGTCCCATTGCGCCTCGTCGGCAGTTGCCGTTTCAAGGGCTGACTGGCGGGAAGCCTGCTCCCTTTCGCAGCGTTCAAGTTGCTCCCTCAAGTTCTTGTGTTCGACTTCAAGATCAACGGCGAACTGGGCCCTGGCCAAAAGCGCTTCGTAGGAGTCAGAGTGATCCTGGGAAACGGCTGCCGCCGATAATGCCGCCGAGAGCCGGTTGCGCGCAGCCGAGCCGTCCGCTTCCGCCTGGCGTAAGTCACCTTCGGCCTCCCGGAGCAAGTCGGCTGTGGCGAGGACCATTTCGCGGCGTCCCAGCCATGCCTCAAGCCCACCTAGCTTGATCTCGCCAGAAACGGTCAGAGCCATTTTCCGAGCGGACTCCAGAATTTCGGCCCTGATAGCTTCGCGTTTCGACTTCGCCGCGTTCAGCAACTCCGCTGAGCGATCCAATTCCGCTTCCGCGACGGCGAGCCTCTGATAAGTTTGATTCAGCTTCGCTAGGTCGCTCATCTGTCCCAGCCGTACGCTGGTGATCAGGTCGTCTTTCCGCAGCTCGATCTCAAACGCCGCAGCGGTCGATTCATCGAGCGCGTCACGATGCGTAGCCCATGCCGCTTCACGCGCTGATCGCGACGTCGCTGCCTCAAGATCGTCCACGACGCCGGTGGAATTCTTCAATGCATCCAGTTCGGCTCGCAAACACCGCAGCTCACTCGTGAGGCGCCCGCTGTCATCGCTGTAGCGATCGATCTCGGCTTCCGCTTTAGACAGAGCTGATTTCCAGGCCTCCAGCTCAGAAGGTGCCGGCACTCTCATTTGCCGTACCTGGTCAACGCTTTCACCCCACGGTCGGAGTTCCGACATCTGCTGCGCCAGTGTTTCTTTAAGATCCACACGGGAGCGTTCGGCGACGCGGCGACGGGCGGCATGATCGTTCTCTCGAAGAGCCGAGAGCTCCCTCGCCAGCGCCGCAATGGCTTTGCCGTTTATGGAGGCAGCGGCTTCGCTCGACAGCTTGCTCCGCAACTCGATCAGACGGCGGTTCGCCTCTTCGGCTTCGCGCTTCGCGTTTTGAAGTGTCGCGTCGATACCGGAGCGGCGTTCAACGAGATCTCTGATGCTCCCAGAAATGCGACTTCCGAGCATCAGGCTGCTCGGCTCATCTCCTTCAGGGCGTTCGAGAAGCCGCAGAATATTCGCAATTTCCCGGTCGACTTCCATCAATTGCAGGCGACGGTCCAGCAGATCCCTTTCAGCGGTGACATAACGCGCGTGCAGCTCGCCGATAGCATCCATCCTTTGCCCCAAGGTGAGCGCGATGTCGTCAACGGCAATGGCATTGAGCCCTTTCTCAATCTCGGCGATGGACGCTTTCGCCGTCTCCCGCTTCACAGCAAGCTCGATGTCTTCCTGATGAATTACCGGAAGTTGGTTTCCCCACGAAGGCGGCCCTTCGGGAACATCTTGCAACTCAGCGAGACTGTCGCGGATGTCCCGCAATTCCGCCAGTCGTGGCAGTGCGGTCAGCAGGTTCTTAATCTCGTCAAGCCGAAGCTGCGTCCGGGTTCGGTCGGCCATCGCTTCGTCATAGTGTGCCAGTGACCGCTCCTTGGTTTCCACCATCTGGCGGTAATGGGTGGCGAGCGTGTCAATCTGCTCTTTTCGCTCCTTCAGATCGGAAAGCCGACTTTTCAAGTCGCCGATTTCACTGCTTCGGGCACGGAGTTTGAAAAGGCCGTCGGCCTGCGAACGCAATTCAACAAGTGTCTGACTTAGTGCGGCCAAACCTGTGCTTGCCGAAAACAGAAGCTGTCCGAGATCACCCTTGCTGGCCAGGATGCTCTTCCCGCCTTCCTCAAGGGTGTCATCGTCGAGGGAAAACATCGCGCAATAGACGTCCCGCTCAACCCCACCAAGCTCGCCGAGTATCAAATGCTCGCCGATCGGCTGATCGCCCGGACCGAGCAGACTGCTTTGGGGCTTCTTGATCCGGACTAGCTCACGGGCAACACCACCGATGTCCAATGCGGCCCCGATGCGCATCGTTGAGTAAGGATGGAGGAAATCATAGCGGCTGCGGGACTCGATGCCGAAGAGAAGGTCGAGGAATGCAGATAGGGCGGTCGATTTGCCCGCCTCGTTCGGACCGTAGATGATATGTAGATCTGGACGGCCCGGCTCCACAGGCCCGAAGTCGATGTACTTGTCTGTGAATTTGCCGTAGCGGGTAAGGTCAAGCCGGTTGATGCGCATCATGCTACCTCATTCTGCTTCCGACGATGGAGCCGTGCGAGCACATCTTCGACCCCCTCCTGCGCGAGCAGGCGCAACGTCGCCCGAAACTCCTCCTGATCAGCACCGAAAGTACCTCTGCTTTCAGGTGGCAGATGACCACGAAGCTCCTCCCCAATATCGATGAGCGCCGCATGGTAAGCGTCCGAACCGATGATCTCGCTTCCGACAAGCTCCCGAAGTTCGACGAGTGGATCTCCGTTGGTCCCATCCGCAGAAACGAGGTCGGTGCACTGGATCTCCACTTTCTCGATCCAGGTCCGGCCAATGACAGATGCCCTGTGCTCGGCTTCGGTCTTGATGAGGTCGACGTCGTTACGGAGCTGCCATGCGAGCGGCGTTCGTCCGGTGAAGGAAAGCCGGACCACAAGGTGATCGGAATTTGCAGCTTCCCGCGCGGCCCCCAGGTTGCCCGCTACCGTGGTCACCATGTGACGCCAATCTGCGATGCCGTCGAGGTCGATCACGACGCGCTCGAATTGGGCGATGCTGGTGAACCTTTCCTCAATGTGGACGGTTCGGTCATCAGCGATCGTAACAAGACTCACCGATTTCGGACCAGATTCGTTGATGTCGCGCCCCTGGGGCATGCCAGGCATCACGATCGTGCAGCGTCCGTTACTGATTGATCGCTTGTGAATGTGACCGAGCGCCCAATAGTCGAACTCTGTCGCCTCCAGATCCGAGACGTCGCAGGGTGCGTAGGGATCGTGCCCCCGCGTTCCTGCGAGGCTGGTGTGCAGAAGACCGATGTTAACAGCGCCCTCGATCCGTGGTTTGTACTTTCCCACCAGATTTTCGGGACACTGGGCCTGCGCAAAGCTAAGCCCGTGAATAACCACAGGGGCCGCTTGATCCAATTCGAGCGAGATAGCCTCCGGGCGCCCACCGTAGACTTTTACGGTTTCCGGGTATGTTAGTTCTCTGGTGATCTTCGACAACGCATCGTGGTTGCCTCGGATGATGAACACCCGCACTCCGGCTTGGTCCAGTCGGCGGATTTGCTCGGAAAGGAACCGCGCAGTTTTCATGGAGGTCTGATCGCCATCGTAGAGATCACCCGCGAGAAGAAGCGCGTTGACCTGCTCGGATAGGCAGAGATCGACGATATTGACAAAAGCACGCCGCGTCGCGTTGCCAATCAGTTCGCCTAGTTCCGGGTTGCGCAGCGCCAGCGACCGAAGAGGCGAATCCAAGTGAACGTCCGCCGTATGAACAAATCGAAAAGCCATGCCCTCACCTTTTGCCTTCGCGTGAGAAGGCTTTGATTCCCCGAAACAGATACTGGGCTGCGCTTAGGTGTCTGCCTAGGCTGCCAATCCCTCGGGATTTCAGGTTTCCACAGGCTAATGACAGAATCTGTCACCAGGCGGGGATCGTGTAGTTCCCGCGGTTCAAAGCTGTTTAGGAAATTGCATTCTATGGAAGCGAGGGAAAGTCAGAGCGCTGGTGCGTCTCGACCATTCTGCGAAGGGCCTCCGGCCGCCTCGCCTACGCCATGACTGCTGGTGAGCTGGCGCAGGCCGAAACCTCATACGCGGCGTAGTGATAGATGTGTGCTCTCGGGAACCGCTTCAGACGGTCCTCGAAGAAGACCATCAGCTGCCGCAGCGGAAAGGTCCGATTCCGTACACGGCTAAATTGACCTGTCCACAAATTACCTTGACAGGCTTATGAACAGTTCCAATGTTTCGGACATCCTATTCGGACGAAATTGACGCTAATGCCGCGCACCTTCGCCTATGTCCGCGTCTCCACGACCGGGCAGACCACCGAAAACCAGATTCAGGAAATCGAAGCTGCAGGCTTCCAGGTCCAACCGCACCGGATCGTCAACGAGACGGTTTCCGGAAGTACCGCCATTGCGGAGCGCCGCGGCTTTTCCCGGCTCATGGACAAGCTGGAGTCCGGGGACATTCTGATCGTGACCAAGCTCGACCGGCTCGGCCGCGACGCCTCGATGTCAGCACCACGGTCAAGACGCTGGCCGAAATGGGGGTGCGCGTCTATTGCCTCGCGCTTGGTGGGGCCGATCTCACAAGCTCTGCCGGCACAATGACCATGAACGTGCTCAATGCCGTCGCACAGTTCGAACGGGATTTGCTGATCGAGCGGACACAGTCCGGCCTCAAGCGTGCGAAGTCAGAAGGAAAGACCCTTGGCCGCCCTACGATGCTCAGCGAGAAACAGAAGCAGGATGTGCGCGACGATCTCGCGACAGGGATGATCGTTTCGGCTGTCGCCAGGAAATTCACGACCAGCCGGCAGACGATCATGCGAGTACGAGACGAAAGTTCACCCTCCGTTCGACCTTAGCGCGGGATTTTTAACTGCTCTTGTCCTGACCCCTGGATGGTGGTTGGCCAGGCAATGCCCAGCAACCCCGCACACACGGTTCGCGCGCCCAAGTTTTCGGCTCGCACAGGTAAAACACCGGTGCTGTCGCCCCAGGAGGCGCGCCAGCTGCTCGACAGTATCCCGGCGGACAACCATCATCGGACTTCGCGATCGGGCGCTCATTGCCCTCATGACCTATTCCTTTGCGCGCATCGGCGCCGCGATCGGCATGGAGGTACGCGACCTCTTCGTGCCGCAGCGCCTTGAGCGCCTGGCTTGGCGGCCACGGCTGGACGTCCAAAAAAAGTCCGCACATGCACTGGAGCAGGACCGTCCGGACATCCTGAAGCGCCGTCGCTCCTGGTTCGACGGCCAGCTAGATCTCGACCCTGCGAAGCTCGTCTTCATTGATGAGACCGGCCTGTCCACGAAGATGGCCCGCCTGCGCGGTCGTGCTCCACGCGGCGAGCGCTGCCGGGCCGGCGTGCCGCACGGCCATTGGAAAACCACGACCTTCACCGGAGCGCTGCGGCTGACGGGAATGACCGCGCCCTTCGTCTACGACGGCGCCATGAACGGCAACGTGTTCCTGGCCTATGTCGAACAGGTCCTGGTCCCGACCCTGACGACGGGCGATGTCGTCATCATGGACATGTGTGGACGCCCCCATCGATGCAAGAAGAATCTTCTACAAAGAGATCGGAGCGTGGTCGGGTGCTGACATGTGTCCGGCCTCTGATGCGACGTTCGACATGCCGCGGGCCCGTATGGGAGTTCGCGGAGCGGGTCCAATTCAATCTCGCGTGCTCAACGCACGTATCCATGATCTGGTTTTCCCGATCCCGTCTCGTTGACCGTTGCGCCATACTCTCCGTTTGACCTTCTCACACTTTCGAGGCCTTCTGGCCGAGCGGAACTAACCCGCCACGGCTGGCGCCCGATAAGTTCCGCCTTTCGCCATCAGTGCCCAGACGATGCGTGCAGTTTTGTTGGCAAGCGCGACGATCACCAACATGGGCGGCTTGCGGCCCAAGATGCGCATGAGCCATGGGTCCGCAGATTTCCCCTTCCGCATTGCCCAGCGTACGGCCGCGCTGGCCCCTATAATCAGCAGCCTGCGTAGCGGTCGCTCGCCCATCCGAGACGTCTCGCCGAGCTTCTGCTTTCCGCCCGTGGAGCGTTGCAGCGGCGTAAGGCCAAGCCAGGCCGCGAAGTCGCGCCCTCTCTTGAAGGTCTGAGCCGACGGAGCCAACGCGGCGAGAGCTGTCGCGGTGATCGGCCCTATACCGGGGATCGTCATCAGTCGCCTGGCTTCCGTGTCTTCCTTGGCGCGCCGGGCGATCTCGCGGTCGAGCAAAGCCATCCTCTCGTCCAACGAGCGCAATTGCTCCACGAGCAGGCGCAGGATCGAGCGGGCGACTTCGGGAACAGCGGAACCCTTGTCCTCTATCGCGGCCAGAAGCTTGGCCACATGGAAGAGGCCTTGCGCGGCCACCATCCCGAATTCGGCAAGATGGCCGCGTATTGCATTGATGGTTTGGGTTCGCTGCCGCACCACGAGATCGCGGACGCGAAAAACAATGGCCGCAGCTTGCTGCTCTTCGCTCTTCACCGCCACGAACCGCATGGTCGGCCTCTGTGCGGCTTCGCAGATCGCCTCCGCGTCAGCCGCATCGTTCTTCTGCCGCTTCACGAAAGGTTTGACGTAGCCCGGCGCGATCAGCCGGACGCTATGCCCAAGTCCTGAAATCTCCCGCGCCCAGTAATGGCTGCTGGCGCAGGCCTCCATCGCAACCGTGCAAGTCGGCCGCTCGGCGAGGAACCGAAGCACCTGATCACGACGCAATTTCTTGCGGAACAGGGCGATTCCCGATGCATCCGCACCGTGCGCCTGAAAAACGTTCTTCGCTAGATCCAACCCGATTATGTTAACTTCCAACATGGACGCCTCCTTCAAGTGATGATCACGACACCACTTTGGCACAGCGATGCCGCCAGGGGGCGTCCACCCCATCAATCTGCCTGCCCACAAGGCGGCCGGCGTGAGAGACGCGATCGAGGCGACAGGCGCGAGCCTGCTCTACCTGCCGCCCTACAGTCCAGACTTCAATCCGATAGAAAACGCCTTCTCAAAGCTCAAGGCGCTCATGCGCGCCAAGGCCGAGCGGACCATCAAGGCTCTGTGGGACGACGTAGGTAACATCCTCGACAAGTTCACACCGGACGAATGCGCCAATTACTTCAAGGCCGCAGGATATGACCCAGATTAAACAGGACGTGCTCTAGGGTATCGCGTGGCACATGGCCTCGGCTGGATGACGAGAGGTCGACAAGTCTCCGATCGCTCCGAGAGGTTGCTTTCTTTCTTTACAGCTCTTGAAACGCTGCTCACATCCCACGACAAAAAATGACCCTATTACGCAGACCATTAGCCGCCATGTGGCAGTGATCTACACTCAGGACGTGAAGACACGCGTTGCCGTTCAAGAAAAGTGCGATTGCGAGGGTGATCCAGAATCTAACGTCAACTCCGAAGACCCACGACGCTATCCAGGTTAGCGCAACGACGAAGATCATCGCAAACCAGCTGTCAGCGACATCATTCCACCTGCTCTTGTACCACGCAAGAAACGCGCCCTCGTTCCTGTCTCGGTCTTCGGCAAAGGTGCAAAATGCGGACCCGACGCCCGCGCCAAAACCTGCCTCGGCGAAGTATGAAAGGAAGATGTTGGTTGTCCGGCGGCAAACATCACAAATCCCAGCTTTAGTAGCAGCGTCGATTTCCCCGCCTTCACAAAGGCTCGAGGCCAGCGAGGACCATTCTCAATCGACAATGGATCGAGGTCCGTCCATCTCTTGGCGATTGCGAGCAGCACCGTAAGGGGAATCCAGTACGACAACAGCTCGGTCATGGCTTCCCCGTTTCCCACTTCGTCCGAGGTTGGTGGCGGTTGCTACCTAACCGCGAAAAAGGGAGGGGGAGCCAGACTGTTCGGGAAATGTTTTCCCAAACGGCGACCGCGAGGGATGTCCAACGGAATTTTCGGCAGTGTCCTCCCGCGTGGACGCCGGAGCATCACTCTCCGCTTTGTTCACTACATGGAGCATCCGGACATCAAGGAGGCTCTTGCCGTGGGGTGTATCTGCGCGGAGCACATGGAACAGGACTATGTCGGGCCGCGTGAACTCTCGCACGTCTCGCAGAGCTGCGACGGCTCGCCCAAATCATCGATGTCTACATCATTTCAGGCGAGGCAATGCGCCCTACTGTCGGGTTTGTCGAGTCCCCGACACGGTGATGTCTCTGGCTGGCATGCCGCCGCGCTCTCAGTGAAGCCATTGAATAATACGCAGAACAGTTGAACAGTTTTCCTGGGCCGCTTCCTGTGCAGTTGGCACGACTCTTGATGTTCGTTGTACGGCGGCAAACGCCGCTAAATGGCATAGTGAGGATACGTGACCCAGATCAAAAGCGCGATCATCGTCAATCCCTGTTTCGACGGCGTCTGGCCTTTCTCGGCCAATTACTGGCGCGACCTTTGGCGCGAGGCAGGCCCTGTGGAATTTTTGCGTCGTGACGGCACCGAACTCACAACATTCTTCCAGGACGTCCAGTCGGCCGACACCCGTCGTCTCGCGCTGCTCGGCGCTGAAATTGACTTGCAGGGCCTGGCAGCCTTCCCCCAACTCGAAGAGATTGGTCTCGGAGAGGTCGAGCTAAGCAAGGAGGTCGTCGAAGAAGCGCAGAGGCGGTCTATCAGAATCTACGCGCCCACTTCTGAAGGCTATTGGGGCCAGTCAGTGTCTGAGTTCGGCTTGGCACTTACGCTCGGGGCTCTGCGTCGCATTCCGCAAACTCACCATCAGATCCTGACCGACCTGTCCCCGTGGGATTATGAGCCGGCCGCCAGCGGTCCCTGGCACGGCAAAAGAGGGTCGCAATTCGGCGACGATGCAAATTTCACGAACGGCACGATTGCCCGGAAGCGCGTTCGTGTCGTCGGCGTCGGCAACATTGGAAGCCGCTTCGCTTCGTTCTGCCATATGCTCGGCGCGGATGTGGCAGCCTGGGATCCCTTCGCTCAAGACCCTTGCTTCCATGGGGCTGGGGCTCGTCGTGAGTGGCATCTGTCTCAATTGGTGCAAGACGCTGAGATTTTTGTACCGATGCTTCCGCTGACGGATTCCACCAAGGGTCTCGTTACCGCTCCATTGATCGAAACTTTGCCAAAGGGTTGCTTGGTCGTACTCGTGACGAGGGCGACAATCTGTGACGTTCCAACGATCCGCCGACGCGTTCTTGCCAACGAGTTGGCGCTAGCGGCCGATGTGTTCGACATCGAGCCGTTGCCCCTCAACGATCCACTGCTGGGGCGTGACAACGTTGTCCATACTCCTCACAACGCTGGCCGCACAATCCATGCCAATGAGGAGTTTGTTCACAGCATCATCAGGCAGTTCCGCCCAGTTGATGTTTGAGGCGTTACGAGGATGGCATCGAAAAAGCTCAATATCGCGATCGTAGGGCTCGGCTTTGGAAGCCGGTTCGTCGACATCTATCGGCAGCACGCGGACGTAGGTAACATTACACTGTGCGACCGGCGGCAATCACGTCTCAGGGACCAGAAAGCAAGTTTCGGTATCACTCGCCTTGCGAACAATCTCGACGAGGTGCTGAGTGATCCGGAAATAGACGCGGTTCATCTCTCGACTGGTATCCCGGACCACGCCCGTCAGACGATTCAAGTTCTTGGAGCAGGGAAACACTGCGCCTGCGCAGTTCCGATGGCGACCTCCATCAGCGAGATCCAGGCTATCATCGCGGCTGTCCACAAGTCCGGTAAGAAGTATATGATGATGGAGACCCAAATCTATTCGCGGGAATTTTTCCATGTGAATGAACTCGCTCGACAGGGTGTTTTTGGACGAGTTCAGTTCCTACGCGGGGCCCACTATCAAGATATGGAGAACTGGCAGCCCTATTGGGCCGGTTTGCCGCCCATGTGGTATGCGACCCACGCCGTCGCGCCTTTGCTTGCTCTCACGCAAAGACGTGCGATGAAAGTGCACTGTTTTGGCAGTGGCCATCTACGGGAGGAGCTGCATAAGCCTTACGAGAATCCGTTCCCCATAGAAACTGCCATCTTCTCCCTGGAAGGCGATGAACCGCTGGCTATGGAAGTCTCAAGGGCACTTTTTCATTCGGCGCGGGCCTATTCGGAAGCATTCACGGTTTACGGAGAGGACGCAGCTTTCGAGTGGCAACAGATCGAAGATGAGGCGCCAGTGCTCTTCCGCTTGTCAAAACTAGGGGAATTTCCTGGTGCCAGACGGTCCGAGGCCGAGCGCATAAGTTTGCCTAGCTTCTCGCACTTACTGCCTGCCGAATTGATCCAGTTTGCTGACGGTCATAACGGGGGAGCTTACCCACACCTCGCTCACGAGTTCGTTCGGAGTATTGTCGAGAATCGGCGACCGTCAATTGATGAAGTAGCTGCGGCGAACTGGACCGCACCCGGCATTTGCGCACATGACTCGGCAATTCAGGGCGGTGCCGCTGTATATATTCCGCAGTTTTGATCACCTCCTTAGGGCGCGGGGTTTCCGTCAGGCCTGAGTGGCGACTGGCGCGATAGTATGCGGAACCGCTCGGTCATCACCGCCACTGTCGGCAGGCTTGCTTTGGCGCTGTTCCACATAGGTCTCCACAGAGTCGACGCGACAGGGGAGCTGCTTGTCGTCCCACGGCGTTTTGTCGCGACTACCCGCGGTGACTTTGAAACACCCAAGTGTGGCGTTTCACCCGCGCGCAGCTCGGGCATCGCCATCGGTGCCGGTCTTCTCGATGGAATGGCACACCTGTTGCTCATGGTAGTGGACAACGAGTGAGACGTTCTCGGCCTAGAAAGATTGCGCTCGCGCGAAGGAGAGAATATGCAGCACATACTGAAGCGCATTGCCGCCAAGATAAAGCAAGCCGATATTGACCAGGAGTCTTTCGGACGATTCTGTATTGAGCATGAGCTTGATCCTGACATCTATGGCGGGATAGTTCCGCGTCTTCCAGAAGACGAAGTCTATGACAAAGTCTATCGGTTTATCGGCCACCCTGATGCAATGTTTCCAGACGGGGGCGGTCTAACAGAAAAGATCACCAAATGGCAAAAACCGGAGGATCGCCTCCTCTGGAGCGACATGCATGACACCGACCATACCGCGCAGATAACGGCGAAAGATATTCCAAAGGTCCTGGACGAATTTGGAGATTCCCTAAAGGTGCTCTCACTTGACTGTTTCGACACGCTGCTATGGCGCCAGACAGCGACTCCTAGAGACGTTTTTGCCGTGCTGGCCGATACGCCAATCGCGCGAAGGTTAGGGGTAACTCCTCACCAGCGAATTAGCGCTGCTGCGCGTGCCCGTCGAGCGAAGCTTTTAGAGAACGGATCCAGGGAAATCGATATTGGTGACATCTATCGGTCTTTTACATCACTCTCCAGTGAGGAACGGGAGCTATTGGCTGAGGCAGAAATCCGGACCGAAGTGAGTGTTTGCTTTGCATTCTCACCGTACGTAGAATTGATCAGGCTGGCGCACACCCGTGGTATCAAAATAATCGTCGTAAGCGATACGTATTTTCGCCAAGACGAGTTAAGGCGTCTTTTGGCTCGGCATTTGCCTGTGGACGTCATGCAGGCAATCAGCAAGGTTTACTGCTCTGTCGATTATGGGACATCCAAGAGCGATGCCCTTTTTCAGGTTGTAATTAGAGAGTGTGGGGTGCCTGCATCGCACCTACTTCACATCGGAGACGACGGTGTAGCCGATGCGCAAGCGCCGCGGAAATTGGGCGTACAAGCGCTGCATTTCGTGCCGTTTGATCGTGAGGTCGCTGAATTCTTGCGCCTCCAGCGCGCAGCATCATCGTTGATTGTGCTCGAACAGGCAGCACCGGCGGCAGTCATTCTGCCATGCTATAGTCCGTTCCGCCCAGTGTTTTCTGTAGCAAACCTGCATCAGTACACGCCAGAGACGCTGATCGGCTACATGTCGTTTGGCCCGGCGCTATACGCCTATGCCCGCTTTCTTATGGACGAGGTGGAGGCGCTACAACAACAGGGCAAGCGAGTAAAAGTCTTCTTTTTGTTGCGTGATGCTTATCTTCTTTCAGCCGCCTGCGAAGCCTATGCGCGCAAGCCCGTGGGCAAGCTGGTACGGATCCGCAAATTCCATGCTATTGCCGCCTCTTTCAAAACCCGCGCTGATATTGATCATTACATCAGCGGGATCGAGCCCGAATGCAACACTCTTCATGCCATCGCAAAACAGCTTTTGCTTCCGCCTAAACTGACGGAATTGTTAATACGAGTCGCTCATCAATCTGACGATCCAAAAACGGCGTTCCATCAGTTGCTGCACGAAGAGGATGTCTTGGAGTTGATCTTCAAAAACTCGTTTACTTTGCGCGCCCGTTTGAAGCGCTATATATCGAGGGAATTGGCGCCGGAGGAGGGCGATACCATCGTATTGGCGGACATCGGCTATAACGGCAGAACGCAGGAATATTTGTCTCGGACATTTAAGGACGAATTTAATATAGATATACTTGGAAGATACGTGTTCTCCTCAGACGAACCTTATAGGTCGGCGAACAGCAAAGCACTTATTACGTCAACATGGGATAATACGACTATCTTTGAGCAATGCTGCACTCTCAAGGAAGGAGCGGTAGTGAACTATGAATTTGACGGCGAGCCGATTATTACGGACATAGTGCTCAGTGAGAAGCAGTATGAGAAGATCGCCAAGGTCCACGCTGAGTGCTTGCGGTTCATCGATGATGCGAGGGCGTTTTTTACCACGTCTGATTTGACACACGAGTATTCTATGTTGCAGGGCGCCGCCCACGCAGCTCTATTCCGCAATGCCTACATGCCTGTTGAAGCGGAGTTGGAATATTTGAAAGACTTCCAGCACGACAAGTTTATGGGACCGGATCGCAAGAAGACGATCTACCATCTAGAAAGTGCTTGGAACAATGTGAGGCGCCTGCCCTCACCCTATCGGCTGGGCGCATATGAAACGCGGGGCTTGGGTCTTGACTTCACATTCAGTGGCTTGCTGCAAAGAAGATTTCAACTTGATCTAGGCCCAGACGATATGAATGTGCGGTTTTCACCTCTGAAAGTCTTGATAGGGAGCACACATGATACCAAAGCCTTCTTGCTTCGAGCACACCATCTGCATGACGGATATTTCTCCATTATGCTGCCATATGTAAGCGGCACCAGTGTGAAAATGCTCTTTGGCGAGCACTACGAATGGTTGCAAATCGCAGATATCCAACTTTTAAATAATGCAGGAAGGGTGTGTAGGAATGTGTCGTGTTCTCTCTCTCTCGAAGAAATCAACCGAGAGGGAGAGATTTACCAGTGCCTGTCACAGGCAAGTGTCGCGACAATACGTCCCAGTGATTTACAACAGTTAAAAACACCACATTACTTTCACGTGATCTTTCGCCCATTGGTTTCGAGGGCATCTGATTCCGCTGCGGAGACCAGGCCCGCCGCAATAAAGGAGGAAAATTCATGCGGGCCGCGCGACGGTGATTCGCTAGCTCGGAAGGGATTCGGAGGATAGAGAGTACGCCGGCGGCGACGATCGAACTGGGGGACTGTTCAGATCTTATGAGCAGTGGACAGCGACCGCCGCGGCGTTGTCACGTTGCTTGAATTTAGCCGCGTGAGGCCGATACCGCGCTTTTCAGGCAGGCGTGCACTCACGGCTTCCCGTGCGGCCATGGCTTGGCGTCGACGGATTCGAATTTGTGCTGCGGAACGGATTGGTCGGGGATGGGACAAAGAGATTTCGGAGAAGATCGACACGAAATGCTGCAATGAGGCGACCGACAGGAAACCCTGTCGCGTTCGTTCCCTTTTCGGAACGGTAGGTGAGAATTCTCCGCCCGGTTGTTCAAGCGTTTATGCGAGCGGTGTTCCGCGTGCGGCATGAGATGGCTGCGTCTTTCAGTAAGTCCCGGACACCGTTGGAGTGTACCCCCAGCTTGAGACAACGAAAATCGCGAACAGCTTCCCGTAAGGAGAGGAACCGGGGCATGGCCGACGGTTGCCATAAGAGAGTGACCCGGGATCGAAGGCATGGTCCCCAGTCGCCGGATCTATCGCAAGCTGACAAACTTCTGCGGCGGCATCGACTGGAATCTCGTACCCCAGACGTCGTTTCGGCCTTGCTACCTGGCGCGATCTCCACCGCATCAAAGTCTATGTCTGTTTGAATAATAATTTTGGAATATGTCAATGTGGATTCCAGACCTGTCTAATTCAGTCGGCCCGCGATATAAGGCAATCATCGACGCGGTTGAGCGAGCCATTGCTTCGCGATCCCTGCATCCGGGTGATCGTTTGCCTACCCACCGCCAACTCGCAGAGAGACTCGGCGTCAGCGTGCAGACCGTAACTCGCGCTTACGCCGAGGCGGAACGCAAGGGACTACTCTCGGGCAAAGTTGGTCGAGGTACGTTTGTTCAGTATTTCAGGCCGGAACAGCGTGCGCGGAATTATGCCGATAGCGAAGAGCCGAACGTACGGGACTTCTCAAACGTCGTGCCGGTGCTCTCCGAAATCCATATTGAGGTACTCAGGGAGGCGATGGTCGCGTCAGCCAAAGACGGCGCCATCCAGCGCATGCTCGAGTATCGGCCAACCCAGGGCATAGTGGAGCATCGCGAAGCTGGCGCCGGCTGGCTTGAGCGCAATGGGGTTCAGGCGAGTGCCGACAGCGTGATCGTAACGAACGGCGTCGCTCATGGGATCTGGACAGCAATGGCGAGCATAACCGAGCCTGGTGATGTGGTCGCCACCGAGGCGCTTGTGGACACGTCTATTACCACTAATGCCTCAATCCTGAAGCTCAGGCTCCGCGGCCTAACAATCGATCAGAACGGTATTATTCCCGAATCCTTCGAAGAGGCCTGCGAGCAAGAAAACATCAAGGTTTTGTGCATTACGCCCTGCTACAGCGCTCCCACCGTCTCCCTTATGGATGAAGCGCGTCGCGAGCGGATTGCCGAAATTGCGCGGCGCTATGACGTGGCGATCATCGAGGACGATGTCTTCGGTCCTCTAATACCCAAGCGACCGAAGCCCATTTGGTGCTTCGCTCCCGAACGCACTTACTACGCGACGAGCTTTACGAAGTGCGTGATGCCTTCTTTACGGACAGGATTTCTTGCAGGCCCCATTCAGGCAATACCTCGTCTAATTTCCCGCGCTCGCGCCACCGGATGGAGTGCGAACATCTGGACCGCTGACGTTGCTGCTCGCTGGCTGCAGGACGGGACAATTGATCGGCTGATCGAATGGCAACGACAGAAGCTCAAGACAAGATACGAGATCCTGAACTGCATACTCGGGGCGTTTAGCTATGAAGCAGAGCCATACGCGATGCATGCTTGGCTGACTCTGCCTGAATACTGGCGATCGACCCATTTTGTGGATTATGCACGATCTCTGGGGCTCCTTGTGAGCCCCCCCGATCCATTCATCATCGGACGAGCAGTCGAACCCCATGCGGTACGGTTGGCACTTGGCGACACAAATAGAAATGACCAGGACTTCAAAGAGGGTCTTGAACGTATTGCGGCCCTCCTGCGAGAACATCCCGATCCAATGAGCATTTCGTACTGATCCAGCCAAACTTATCGCGCAAAACAATCGTGGGCACACTGGAGAAGGCGTCACTAGAAAATCGAGGCTCTAAGCTGGACGACTGTAAGAGAAGGATGCTCAAGATACTACAAGCGAAAATGGCCCGGGTGGCCTTTCTCGTCGCTCAGCGACCCAATTCCTGTCGGTGAGCAGGATCAATCGGGTTATCGCCGGCGCCCTTCGAGACGGTGGATGACTGGCGACCAATGGGCCCTTATCCAAGATGCGGATCCAATCGGCAAGCTGGTGGATCTCAACAAGCGTCGGGTGCGAGCGGGAATGATAGGTGCCGCCGATCAAGACGAGATCCGAAGGCGAGCATTGGCGATAGTGGTCGAGCCGGTCCTGCAGCTGATCGTTGAGATTGCGGAGGAGCGGGCAAGGAAGAAGTCCTCTCGGATATGGCGAAAAGGTCGCTCGACCTTTCCTTTGGTTTTGGCGCGATTGCGCAGCTTCTGCAGGTCCTGGTGCATGACTGCGTATCCCCGCGCTCGTGGGTGAACTCGACGGCGAACCGCGAAGTCGACCTGCGCATCATATCCGGCCGGCGTCTCGAACCGCACCTCGAAGGGGCGACCTGATCCTCCGGCGGGATGGCGACGACGAAGCGCTTCACGGCGGCATAGGCTCCTTCATAACCGCGTTCCCGAATCTCGCGCCTCAAGCGAACGGCGGTGAGATCGGGATAGGCGGCGACGCGTTCACGCAGATAGTCGACAAAGGGCGCAATCTTGTGGTCGGAGCGGCGGGCCTCCTCCGTCGTCAACGCCGATCGCAAGATGATCCGCTACCAATCCCGTCGTTGCCCGTCGCCATTTCCGATAAAATGCCGGGTAACCGACACCTACCGTGGTCTCTGTCGAATCCGCGACACACTGTTTTCTGCCTAGGTGCCTGCTGCATTCCGGGTCAAGTCATTGAACGTAACTCAGAAAGGAATTTCTAAGCCTACCTCGACGCAACTGGCCCCACTCTTGCTTATAGGAAACGCGACGCGGGGCGGCACTGATGTTCGCCCGGAGGATACGAATGGTCAGTGATAGCCAGAGGTTCCCGTTGCCTCCCACCATCCAGTTGTCAGGAGTGACATTCCGAGAGCCCACGGAATTTTATGCAGCCGACGTATGGGAACTCATCGCGAACTGCCCGCCCCTGGATCGCAACTCGCTTTACTGCGAGCTCCTGCTCTGCACTGATTTCGCCGACACCTGTGTGCTCGCGGAGCGAGCTGGTGAGGTGGTCGGCTGGTTGGCGACTTATCGGCGGCCGAGCGAACCATCAACGCTCTTCATTTGGCAGATTGCCGTGCATCCTGAGGCACGCACTATAGGGGTCGGCAAAGGGTTGATCATCTCAGCCCTGAACAGGCGATCTTGCGACGGCGTGACCCACATCAACGCCACGGTGACTCTCAGCAACACGACGTCCAAGTTGCTCTTCGCAGGTGTGGCTCGGAATCTGCGCGCGCCAATCCGGCAGACTCTGCGCTTCGACCGCGATATCCATTTTAAGGGACAGCGTGAGAGCGAGTACACGATAGCCATTGGCCCCATCGTACGCTCCAGCACTGCGGGCATGCTCGCCGAGCCCCTAAGCCATACGCGAATAAGGAGGCAACCGTGACTGACCGAAGTGCGCCGTACGGCGGGGATGAATTCGCGACGTTCAACCATCTTGAGTCCGAAGTTCGCAGCTACGCCCGCAGCTTTCCCGTCGTTTTCGCGAGGGCGCAAGGGGCTCAGCTGTTTGCGCGAGATGGGACGGCCTATCTCGACTTTCTCATGGGCTGCTCAAGTCTAAACTATGGGCACAACCCCCCCGAGCTGAAGTCCGCGCTCGCAGACTACATAGCGAGTGACGGCATCACCCATGGCCTCGATCTGTATAACGAAGCCAAGGAGTCTTTTCTGCGAGGATTCCACGAGACGATCCTTAGGCCGCGACAACTAGACTACGTCGTACAGTTTCCGGGACCGACCGGCGCCAACGCGGTCGAGGCTGCCCTCAAGCTAGCACGCAAGATCACTGGGCGCTCCAACATCATAGCTTTCACCAATGGCTTTCATGGCGTGAGCCTCGGCGCTCTATCCTGCACCGGCAGCAGATACCACCGCGCAGCCGCCGGCCAGCTGCTCGGCGGCGTCACGCGGTTACCGTATGACGGCTATCTTGGATCCAGTGTAGACACCGCCGACTATCTTGATCACCTGCTTTCGGATGCCTCCAGCGGTGTGGACGCGCCGGCTGCGGTGATTGTCGAGACAGTTCAGGGCGAAGGCGGCCTGAATGTCGCAGGCACGGAGTGGCTGCGCAAGGTGGCGGTCATTGCGCGCAGGCACGGAGCTCTGCTGATCGTAGACGACATTCAGGCGGGAGTTGGCCGGACCGATGCGTTCTTCAGCTTCGAAGCGGCCGGTCTACGCCCGGACATCGTCACAATGGCCAAATCGATATCGGGCTATGGCCTGCCTATGGCCCTCGTTCTAATAGATCGACAACTCGACAAATGGGAGCCCGGAGAGCACAACGGCACATTCCGCGGCAATTGCCATGCTTTCGTCACGGCCCGGGCAGCCCTGGAGCACTTCTGGCGCACCGACAGCTTGGCAGCATCCGTCAGGGAGAAAGGCAATCTGCTGAAGAGTCGCCTTGATCATATCGCGCAGAAGTACGACCCAGATCGAGCGTCAGCCAAAGGTCGTGGTATGATGCGGGGCATCGATTTGAAGTCTGGCCAAGTTGCCGGTCAGGTCATCAGCACCGCGTTTCAGAATGGTCTTCTTCTTGAGGCCGCTGGTCCCAAAGACGAGATTGTAAAGTGTCTGCCACCTCTCGTCATCGCCGAGGATCAGCTTAGCCAGGGCCTCGACGTCCTCGAGGACGCTATCGCTAGCGTGATCGGCAGCACAAGGGCATGTGGCAGCGTAAGAGGTAAATCGTGATTGTCAGGAATTTCAATGAGGAGAAAAAGACAGCCAGGCGGGTCCAGACGACTAGCTGGGAAAGCGTGCGGTTGCTCCTCAAGAACGATGGAATGGGCTTCTCCTTCCATATCACTAAGATCCATCCAGGTGCCCGGCTCAAGATGCACTATCGGAACCATCTTGAGGCGGTCTACTGCATCTCTGGAACGGGTTCTATCGAGGATCCGCAGGCAGATGCGGTCCATGTCGTTCGACCGGGCATCATTTACGCGCTCGACAAGCATGATGCTCACATGCTGTGTGCCGAGACCGAATTGGTGTTGGCCTGCGTCTTCGTCCCTCCCTTGGCCGGCAGCGAGGTGCACGATGAGACCGGCGCGTATCCTGTCGACTCTGAGGCGATCTGATGTCGCCACAGAGAAGGCCAGCGAGCGCCTACATCGAGAATATTAGGCCCTCCGCCTCTCCCCACCGCGACCGCGCCTCCAACGGCCCACGCTCCGCTTACTTGCTGCAAAGCGCCATGCTTGGCGCTTGGGGCCATCTGCGGATTTCAATTACGACATTCCGCGCTTACTCTGCGCCAATCCAATGTTCGAAACCCGACATCCTGACGCGCAAGTGTTCCGCCCTCGCGGCGCAAAACGCACGGTTTTCTCGCCTTGTCCCAAATCTCTTCAGGGTACGCCGTTTGCATGACCCACTGTGAAGGCACGTGGGGACCATACGGTCCAGCGATCAACCAAGTCCGAGCCAATAGCGGTAAAAATGCGAGGAGTAGCTTACGGGTCGCAGGACTTGCAGCCTTCAGCCTCAGCAATGCGACTGTAACCCAACATAAGAAGAGGAGAAAAAGATGGTTGCAATCACCGATACGGTTAAACGAAGACAGGACCCCTATCCGAGCCGGCTGCCGGAAGAGCGCTGGCTGCCCCGTCAGGACAAGACAGTGTGGAGCCAGTGGTGCCCCGACGCGCCGCTAACGGCGCAGGAGACCGACCACTTCGACCGCGACGGTTTCATTGTATTGAGGGATCTCTTCTTGGAAGATGAAGTTAAGGAGCTGATGCAAGAATCGGCCGCGTTGCGTGGTGGTAAGCGCGAGCTGGAAGAGGGCTGTATCATCACCGAGCCGGACTCAGACGAAGTTCGTACCATCTTCAAGCTGCCGGAGCAGAGTCCCCTATTTAACCGGCTGGCAAGCGACCGCCGTGTGGCGGGCATCGCCAGCTATCTCCTTGGCGCCGATGTCTATATCCACCAGTCGCGGCTGAACTATAAGGCGGGATTCACAGGCAAGGAGTTCTACTGGCACTCCGATTTCGAGACTTGGCATGCTGAGGACGGTATGCCGCGCATGCGCGCCGTCTCCGCATCGCTGCTCCTGACGGATAATGATGCGCTGAACGGCCCCTTGATGTTGATGCCAGGCTCGCACCAGCACTTCATCGGCTGCGCCGGCGAGACGCCTGAGAACAACTACAAATCCTCACTCAAGAAGCAGGAAGTGGGCACGCCCTCACACGAGGCGCTGACTAAGCTCGCCAATAAGCACGGCATCCACGTCGCCACCGGCAAGGCTGGCACGCTGGTTTTGTTCGACTGCAATACGATGCACGGCTCGAACGGCAACATCACGCCGTTCGCCCGTTCGAATGCGTTCTTCGTGTTCAACGCCGTGTCGAACCGGCTCGAAGACCCGTTCGACGCAAAGAAGCCACGCCCCGAATTCCTCGGCTTTCGAGGCGAGCCGAAGCCGATCGAGATAGCATCGGGGAAGCTGAGCATTTGAGAAGGGAACGCCGCTCCACACGAATTCAAGAGGCGCGCGCTGTAGGAAACCGCAGTGCGTTCGCGCGGGGCGCGCCGGCTATATGGTCAAGCAAGAGCGGGGCGGGCAGCTAGGTCGTGGTGGAGGCGACCGGCAACGCCATGTCTGGGTGCGGGTGCCTTCGCCTTTCGTCGGTCGGGTGGTTGTCGCATACGCCTCCGGCGAAGCTTCACCGGATGCGTACGTTGTCGCCAATCCGATGCAGGTGAAGGCGATTGCCCAGCCTGGCATGACCGTCAGATTGCGGCTGCAGACGGCTGTATCCGGGGCAGCAGGAAAAGGAATTGGGCCAAGTAAGCGGCTGCCAGCCGCTCGAGATTCGTGCGTATTCCAATGATTCCGGACAGCGTCTGGGACAATGAAGCCATGGAGAGCTGGACGCTTCGATCAACGTCGTACTGGAAGCCAGACGGGTGGATTTCGGCGCGCAAGGGTGTTCAAGCGGCGGCAATTTCTCGGCTTGCGCCGCGGCCTTTGGCCCTTTCGGGGGTAGTTCATGCGGCAGCGATGCGCTCCAGGTAGATCAGGCGCTTTATGTTGTATGTGAGATTGGCCATGCCGATCTTCGTCGTGGCCCTTGCGATGCCGATGGTTCGGATGAACAGCCCCATACGGCTCTTCTGCTCGGCGAAGACATGCTCGACGCGCGAGCGGACCTTCGACTTCATGTTGTTGGCGCGCCGGGTGGTTTCGGGCATCAGCCTGTCTTGGGCTTCTTGCGGTGAACCCGGCTGACGAAGCCTTGCTTCTCCATGAATATCTCGTTGGCCGCCGATCTGTAGCCGGTGTCGGCCCATACGCTCTTCGAGGTGTTGGTCTTGTCGAGCAGGCCTTCGCGCAGCCTGGCTCCTTCATAGGCGGCCGCATCCGTTGCCAGCCATTTGCGGATCAACCCATGCTCGCGGTCGATGGAGATATGGTTCTGGTAGCCGAAAGCGGGAATGGCGATGTCGACTGGCGGCATCGTACCGTTCGCCTGTGGCTTGGCCTTGGTGAACTTGACCGTCCAGCGTGCATCGCGATCTTTCTGCCGCAGTTTCGCGGGTTTGTCCTTCCAATCTTGTGGAACGCGGCCGGCCTTGATGTCGTCCTTTTCCTCTTTGGTATTCCTCTGCTTCGGCGCGGCGACGAGACTGGAATCCACGATCTGGCCCGACATGGCGATGTAGCCGGCGTCGCGCAGCATCGCATCGAAGCGTTCGAACAAGGCCTTGATCGCGTCGGTCTTCGTCAGTTTTTCGCGAAACAGCCAGATCGTGCGTGCATCGGGAACCCTGTCGGCAGCCCGAGGCCCAGGAACCGCATGAAGGACAGCCGGTCGTTGATCAGGAACTCGGTGCGCTCGTCCGAAAGGTTGTTCGCCGTCTGGATCACCAACACCTTCAGCATCATCACCGCATCCTAGGGCGGTCGGCCGCCGCGCGGTCCGCTCGTATAGGCAAGCGCCTTTTCCAGTTCCGGCCGGAATGTCTCAAAATCCACCACCCGCCCATAGGCCTCGAGCTGATCGCCAAGGTCGCTCAGCCGCCGAAGCCGGTCATCAACATCGAAGAACCCCACTGCAGCCCCCATCGAAATCACCCATCGCCATGAACAGCCGAATGGAATCACAATCCAGGAGAAACTCAGTAACTAGCGCCAGAGCGGCGGCTCAGGCGGGGCAGCCAGCACGCTTGCTATCGCCTCCAGGCCCGCAGATAAAGCTTCCTCCGAAACCGACCCCAATGAAA
The DNA here is from genome assembly GCF_040321205.1 of Mesorhizobium sp. M0496. Taxonomy (NCBI): domain Bacteria; kingdom Pseudomonadati; phylum Pseudomonadota; class Alphaproteobacteria; order Hyphomicrobiales; family Phyllobacteriaceae; genus Mesorhizobium; species Mesorhizobium sp. M0496. The sequence continues at coordinate 82,323 of NZ_JAMYRC010000015.1, forward strand.
TCCGGATTGCGGGATAGAGAGGGTTTTCTCCTGCGAGAAACGAACTTGCAGCCGCAATTGCCACGCCGAGGGATCGAGTATGGGCAACGAAACCAGCTTCATTGTAACCTTCTGGCAAGGGCATCCAGACATGCAAGCCCTCGGGATGTGTGGAATGCGGATAGCCGCCCAGCTTTTCTTTAAAAATGCGGTGTCGTGACGCCAATGCCTCGCGCTGCCATTGGACAAGCTCGATGGCGATTCCATCCTGCACCCAATTCGTCGCCAATTCTTCCATGAGCGGCGTTGCCATCCAACTCGTGACGAGATGCCGGTTAGTAGCCGTTGCAATATACTTCGGGGGCATTACTAGATATCCGATCCGCAGGCCCGGCATTACAATTTTTGTGAAACTGGTGACATAGAAGGTGCGTTCCGGCGAGAATGAGTACAATGGTGGTGGACCACCAGTGATCAGTGGGCCAAGCGCATCGTTTTCGACAATCAGAAGATCGTGTTTCTCGGCAATTGCGGCGATATGACGCCTTCGTTCTTCAGGCAGAATGGTCACAGTCGGATTTATTACAGTGGGCTGAATGAAAAGCGCGCGAATATTGTTCTCGGCACAGCTACGATCCAATGCCTCTGGGATGAGCCCTTGCTCATCTATTTCCACCCCAATCAAGCGAACACCCATGTAGGAGGCGAGCGGCTTCAAAGAGTGGTGTCCCAGAACCTCAGTGGCAACCGATGAGCCGGGCGGCGCCACTGTCATCAACGCCACCGCCAAGGCCGGCGTTGCCCCATTTGTTATGCAGACATTATAAGGTGACGTCTCAACCCTGCATTCACACAGCCACTGTAATGCGGCCGCGCGATGATGAGATGCCGCACTTTCAGGACGAAAGGTATTTACGATTCTATGCGGCAGTGAGGATGAGAGCCGCGCAAGCGCACCGCTCATTCGCTGCACATGAACACTTTCACAAACAGGCTTGAGTATGGAAAGATCGATAAGTTCCGGAATGCGCTGCAGCGAGAATGGAGGACCTCGATCCGTCTTCGGCCCTTTGACGAAAGTTCCGCGCCCTGCTTTGCCCGACAAAAGGTCACGACGTGACAGTTCCTCATAGGCACGGCTTACCGTCTGGACTGAAATATCCAGATCTCTCGCCAAGTGGCGTTGCGGTAGCAGACGGGTTCCATCCGGCAGACGGCCATCTTGGATCGCTTCAGCAATTTGATCGGCAATTGACTTATAAACTGGCGGGCTCAGGGAGCGCCGATCTGGCTTCCAAATGTTCATCTCATTCCCAGTGCCAAGCTTGTACCGTTTCGATTTTGACGCTCAGCGGAGGCTATTGACTCTAGCGATATCGCATAACGAGTTGAAGGTCTATGGTGCAATGTACCCCTGTGCACGACGAGGCCGCATTAGTTATGATACAAATTCCTGTTTTGCTAAAACGGTCTTGACTACCAAGGCCCCGTGCAGCCAGACAAATCAGGAGGCGATCCTTGTTGAAAGGCGTTTTGCGGGATCGTTCGCGGCGATTGCTGAAGCATATCCGCACCGGCCAAAGCCAGTTTTCCATCGAGCAGGATGATCGACGGATCAGGTGAGGCATCAGCTCAATGCACGGCTTCAAGGCGAAGGCGACCGCCGAAATTATCCTGTCGGGCGGCAGTATACCTAGATCCCAACCCTTTAATTGCCGAGTAGTTCGCCATCCTGCATAGAACGCCGACGCGACGCCTGCCATCCTTTGTCCCGTTTTCGATCTTTGCGACAGAACCGGATTCCCTTCGGGCCATGCCCCTTTTGGTATACGTCGAAAAGGGAGGTCAATCTTGATATGATACAATGCCGCCAATTGACATGGTGATGGTATGGATCAATAATAGGTGCGCGAGAACCGAACACGCATTCCGCTTGATGGAGCAGCGCTCGCGACAGAAGGCGCATAGAAAGGGCGGGAAGATGATCCCAGAAACAATGAAGGCGGTCGTGCTGACGGGGCATGGTGGAAGTGAGGTCCTCGTCTACCGTGATTATCCCGTCCCCGCTTGCGGAGGCGACGAGGTACTCATCGATGTGACCGCCTGTGGATTGAACAACACGGACGTTTGGGTCCGCCAGGGTGCTTACGGAACAGACGATGATCCAAGTGCCATTTCAACATGGCGGCGCGGGCGGTCTACCCTTTCGTTCCCGCGGGTTCAGGGGGCCGACATCGTTGGGCGCATCGTAGCCGTTGGCGATGCTATTAACCAAAGCCGAGTGGGTGAGCGGGTTATCGTCGATGCCTCGATCTATAATCGAGACGACGACAGCCTAGCCGACATCGACTATATTGGTCATGGTCGGGATGGAGGCTATGCAGAGTATGTTTCTATTCCCGCGGCCAACGCACATCCAATAGAAACCCTACACTCGGATGCAGAGTTAGCTACATTCTGGTGCGCATATCATACTGGCGAGCAGATGTTGGAGCGTGCTGATGTCCGTAATGGCGAAGTGGTCTTAATCACCGGGGCATCAGGGGGGGTCGGATCGGGACTAATCCAGCTTTGTCGTGCGAGGGGGGCCATTCCCTATGCCGTTGTCAGTAGGGGCAAAGAACGGGCCGTGAAGAGCATAGGAGCAGAGGGCGTAGTCTTTCGGGACACCGATCGCTTTGCTGAAGACGTATGTAGTGTGACGCACGGCAGAGCTATAGACGTGGTTGCGGATCTCGTGGGCGGCGCCCTGTTCCCTAAACTACTGAACGTCCTTCGACCTGAGGGACGGTATACGACGGCGGGAGCCATTTCTGGACCAGTTGTCCAACTGGATCTGCGCACGATGTACCTGAAGCATTTGCAACTAAATGGCTCGTCGCAGGGCACGAGAGCTGCGTTCGCACGCGTGCTGGATTACGTTCGCGCCGGCAAAATTAAGCCTGTCCTGGCTGCCACCTTCCCGCTGTCTCAGTTCAATCGCGCTCAAGAACACTTTATGGCCAAGTCTTTCGTAGGCAACATTGTCGTTGTTCCAGACAGGCACTATGTCGCGCCGCGCTAGCCGCTTTGTCAGTGCGCCCAGATGGCGGAATCACTGGTGGAGGAAGGTTCCACCCAGATCGTTGTGTCGATAGGTCTGGTGGCCTGTCGAGCGACACGACAGACACGAGGAATTGACCCCTTTGGCGGCACTTTCAGGCGCCGGTCCGGCGTTTTTCGCGGAGACGGTAGCTCACCGCCTAATGGTGAAGCAGGCGATGCAGGATCGCGGTGGCCACGTTCCCCCATTCGCCCACCAAACGATTGGCGCGCACCGGCCCTTCGAAGGCGGCAACGCCGACAAAATGCATTCGGTCCACGATGCGCTGTCGTCGCCCTCCGCACAGGGCATGGTCGGCCACTACCTGGCCGGCATGACGGATGATCACGCGGCCTGCCAGCACCACGACCTGGACACTTTCGCCGATCAGGCGCCAAGGGACCGAGTAGCTGTGTACCCTACGACGAAGGCTTCGTCGTAGGCATGCGTAGCTGTTCGTAGCCGGGTCGATTGCACGATTGCACAGTCGGCCCGGACCTTGCGGACCAGATCCCGCACCTGTCCGAACGGCGCGCGTCCGGCCAGCGGGCGAGGCGCACGAGCTTCAGCGGCAAAGCATTCCACCGGCGCGACGCCGGTCGTGCCGTGTTCGCGCTGGTCGGCGACCTCGCGCGTCCACCGGTCCAGATGCGCCTCGAACGCCGCCCAGCTCTCAAACCGGCGCCCGGCGATCGCGTTCTTCTTGACATAGCCGACTCCGCGTTCGTCCGATAGGGAGCACAGGCCTGTGGCTTGAAGCCCCAGTACCGGGCGAAGGCATGCAGCCGCGCGTTAAAACTCACCTCGCGCGTCACCGCGTCACGGTGCTCGACAAGAGCCTTCGCATTATCGATCAGGACTTCCCGCCGGAACGCCCCCGAACCGCAGGAGTGCGCCCTCCAGCCCTTCGAACCAGTCGGCCTGGCGCTGCCTCTGCGAGGCCCGGATGCGCGAATAGCCACGCGTCCCGACAAACACATGGATCCGCACCCGCTCGCAGCCGATCAAAACACGGGTATCGCCGAAGTCGATCTGCATCTGATGACCGGGCGGCGTCTCGAGCGGACTGTCGCCCGCTTCTGCGCCTTTAGCTCCCGGCGGTGCTGTACCCCACGCTCCACCGAACGCAGGCTGATAACGATCCCGTGTTCGTCCGCCTACTCCTGGCGAATAACGTCCGCATTGCGTCGCCCCAGCGGTTACGCGAACGCGCCGGGTCGAGGAAAACCCGGCTTTTGTTATGATACAAATTTATATCTTGCTTAGATTTTTTTTTGGCATAATCTCCTATTGCACTGTAACAATGAGCCGCCAAGGCCTAGCTTCACAAGAATGGGAGTTCTTTTGATGAGACGACTGAATCAATTGCCCCACGGGAGGCCAGGCTCGTACCAAGTTGGCAATCGTAGGGGGCTGTTGAGCATTTGCCCGACGCATACAAGGTTCTTCGCTCCAATCGGGTATATCCAAGGCAATGTTGATTCGATCTCTGCCTTGAGTGCCGGGTGCGCTGGTGTCTATCTCGCTACGGAATTGACCATTGCAGGTCTCGCCAAGATTTCGAAGGAAGCCAAGGTTGCTCGAGCTACGAGCCGACCCAACGAAAAGCCATAGAAATTTTTGTGCTTTAACCTTTCGTCCAGAAGGCAATCTATTCTACAGCGCATTCAATGGTGCTGCGTGAATTCAATAAGACGAGCGAATACGAGGACATACTCGTGCCGTAACGCCGTACTCAGTTGGATGTTCATGCGGCTTGAACTGGATCGACTGAAATGTTGTGCAACGGCAATGAATACTAGGCGACACTGCAGCTAACAGAGGAATCCCAAAAGTTCGCCGACGCGCCTATCGCCAAGCCATTAGCAAATTCAAGGCCTAGCATGAAGGAGCATTCCATGAACATGAGTGTTCGACGTATTGGCGTTATCTATCCAGAAAATGGCATCTTGGAACAAGAGTTCGAAAAGTTTGCGCCGCAAGAAGTAACGTTACATTTTACACGGTCGAGGTGGCCTGCGTCCGAATGGTTTCGTCCGAATTGGCCAGACCGGATGGCTTCGCTCGCTGACGATCCTGACATTGCCGCTTGCGCGAAACTATTCAACCAAATTGACCCGGCTGTAGTCACCTTTGCTTGTACAAGTGCCAGCTTTGCGGCTGGCGCGGGCGGCGATCTCGCTGTGCTGGAGAACATCAGGCGCGGCACGAACGCCAAAGCATCTAGTACCTCCACGGCCTACCTGGCAGCTTGTTCAGCGCTTGGCATCAAGCGAGTAGCTATAGCTTCGGTATATGTAGAGAGCGTCACGCGTCGCTTCGTAGATTTCCTCTCTGGAGGCGGCGTCGAAACCGTGTCGCATCAAAGCGTGGGCTGGGAGCGCCAGCCTGAGTTGACAGCAGAGGACGTTTTCCGGCTCGCTTCAGAATGTGACCATCCCGATGCACAAGTAATCCTCATCCCTCAAACCAACATTCTGACCTCGGAATTGATCCCCTTGGTCGAAGAAAGACTTGGCAAGCCTGTACTTACCGCCATCCAGGTAACTGTGTGGCACGCGGTGCGATTGGCGGGATCTAGTTGGGATGGCGGAATTGGCCGTGTATGGAAAGAAAACCAAGTGTAGCCACACTCGTGCAATGCAGGGGCGCTGGCGCCGAAACTCGACGGCAGGTATGCATCAAAGGTGTCTCACCGTGCCATTGAGTTTCATCCGTAGTGCCGACTACGATTTTGAAAAAGTTGTCCGCATCTCAAACCCTGATTTCGTGGAGCACGTGTCTGATCCCTTATTCGCAATCTCGTGATGCCTGCGCAAAGCCAGCGCCTATGATCACGATTGACGGCATCTCGAAAAGCTTCGGCGCCTTCAAGGTGCTGGACGGTCTGTCCATGCAGGTCATGCCGGGCGAGAAGCTGGCACTGATCGGACCGTCAGGCTCAGGCAAGACGACGATCCTGCGCATCCTGATGACGCTGGAGAAGATCGATGGCGGTCACATCCAAGTCGATGGCGAGCAACTCTATCACATGGAGCGCAACGGCCAGCTGCTGCATGCCGACGAGCGACATCTCGCCAAGATGCGGCAAAAGATCGGTATGGTCTTCCAGCTGTTCAATCTGTTTCCGCACAAATGCGTCATGGACAATGTGACGCTGGCGCCGATGCTGACCAGGGGCGTCACGCGCGCCGCCGCCGAGAAGCAGGCGATGGAAATGCTCGACATGGTTGGCCTGGCCGACAAAGCCGAAGCAATGCCGGCGCAGCTTTCCGGGGGACAAAAGCAGCGTGTGGCAATCGCCCGTGCGCTCGCTTTGTCGCCCAAGATCATGCTGTTCGACGAGGTCACCTCGGCGCTAGACCCCGAGCTGGTCGAGGAGGTTCTCAACGTCATGCGCAAGCTCGCCGCCGAGACCGACATGACGATGCTTCTGGTCACCCATGAGATGGGCTTCGCCCACGACTTTGCCGACCGCGTGCTCTTCTTCGACCGCGGCCGGATCGTCGAGGAAGGCAAGCCCGATGAGATTTTCCGCCAACCCAAAGAGGAAAGAACGCAAAGCTTCCTGAAGAAGATCATCGCGGCCGGACAACTGCTCTGACCGCTATGCAAGGGCGACGCAGCACATCCCGAGGCGACAAAGCGTCTCGGCGCTGTGCGCCCAATTCGAGCAACCAGAAGAGAACAAGGAGCAGGGAACAATGAACAAACTTGGCATCCTGGCCGGTGTCGCCGGCCTTGCAGTGAGCACGATGCTGCTCGCCTCCGGTGCACGTTCGGCGGACGACGCAAAGCTGGAGCAACTCAAGCAGCAGGGCTTTGCCCGCGTCGCTATCGCAAACGAGCCGCCCTATACGGCGGTGGCCGCCGACGGCAAGGTCTCGGGCGCAGCGCCGGACGTGGCGCGCGAGGTATTCAAGCGCCTCGGCGTCAAGGACATCGTCGCCTCCATCTCGGAGTACGGCGCCATGATCCCAGGTCTGCAGGCCGGGCGCTTTGATGTCGTCACCGCCGGTTTGTTCATGAAGCCGGAGCGTTGCCAATCAGTTGCCTATTCTGAACCCGTGCTTTGCGACGGTGATGCCTTTCTGGTGAGGAAGGGGAATCCAAAGGGTTTAAAGTCGTATGAGAGTATTGCTAAGGACCCCTCCGCCATCGTCGGCGGACCAGGTGGCGGACTTGAGGAAAAGCATGCGTTCAAAGCCGGCGTGCCGCGCGACCGCCTCATCGTCGTGCCTGACGCCCAGAGTGGGCTGAAAATGGTGCAAGACGGACGCATTGACGCCTATGCGCTCCCGATTCTATCCATCAACGACCTGATGAAGAAGGCCAACGACCCTAATCTCGAAGTCGTTGCTCCTGTAGAGGGCAGTTCGATTTCGTGCGATGGCGCTGCCTTCAAGAAGGGTGACGAGGCGTTGCGCGATGCCTTCGACGTCGAGCTCGCCAAGATGAAGAAGTCCGGCGAATTCGCCAAGATCATCGAACCGTATGGCTTCTCCGCCGAGGCAGCGATGTCGACGACGCGCGAGAAGCTCTGCGCCTCGGCGAATTAGGCTCGCTCTGATCTCCCGGAGCGGGGGTCTCCGAACGGGCGGGGTTTCCCGAGCTGCCCTTATTGACCCCCGCCCGTGCGCGCAGCATGACCTCACGCGAAAGGGAGGTCATGCTGGTGTTTCGTCCGCAGATGCTCACTAATTGGACTGATCTCCCATGACAGACTGGTTCGGATATCTTGACTTGATCCTGCAGGGCGCGATGGTTACGGTGCAACTCACCGTGATGGGCGCAGTGGTGGCGCTGGTGATGGCCTTTATCGCCGGGCTGGGGCGGCTATCACGCTTCGGTGCAATACGATGCTGGGCGACGGCCTATATTGAGTTCTTCCGCGGCACGTCGGGCTTCGTACAGCTGTTCTTCGCGTATTTCGTTCTGCCCTTCGCCGGCCTGTCCCTGACACCCTTGCAGGCCGGCGTGCTGGCGCTGGGCTTGAACGTCGGCGCCTACGGCGCTGAAGTGGTGCGCGGCGCCATCCTGTCGATCGGCCGCGAGCAATACGAGGCCTGCACCGCGCTCAATCTCGGCCGCTGGCAAGGCATGCGCCATGTGATCCTGCCGCAGGCGCTGCTCGTCATGCTGCCGGCTTTCGGCAACTACGCGATCGAGCTGCTCAAGGCAACATCTATCGTGTCGCTGATCTCACTGGCCGACCTCACCTTCCAGGCACAGGTGGTGCGCTCGCAGACGGGCAGCACGCTGATGCCGTTCACCGCCATCCTCGTCATCTATTTCGTGCTGGCGCTGATCATCTCCTGGGGTGTGCGCTCGCTGGAACGCCGCATGGCGCGCGGCCTCGACGGAGTGCGTGTCTGATGGACTGGGATTGGAATTTTGTCCGGGATATCATGCCGACGCTGATCCAGGGCGTGAAGATCACCATCCTGGCGACGCTGCTGGGCTCGGCGTTGGCAGCGATCGTCGGCCTGGCCATCGCTCTGGCGCGGCGCTCGCCGAACCGGGCGGTGTCGCGCAGCGTCGGCTGGTTCGCCGAGTTCATCCGCGGCACGCCGCTTCTGGTGCAGCTCTATTTCATCTTCTACGTGCTGCCAGACATCGGCATCCTGCTGCCGCCACTGGTCGCCGGCGTCATCGGGCTTGGGCTGCACTACGGCACCTACACGGCGGAAGTTTATCGCGCCGGCATCGACAATGTGCCGCGTGGCCAGTGGGAGGCCGCCAAGGCGTGCAACCTGAGCGGCCATCACACCTGGACGCATGTCATCCTGCCGCAGGCGATCCCGCCGATGATCCCGGCCCTGGCCAATTATTTCATCGCCATGTTCAAGGAGACGCCCCTCCTTTCGGCAATCACCGTGCTGGAGCTGATGAACCAGGCCAAGAGCGTCGCCAACAGCTATTATCGCTATGTCGAGCCGATGACGCTGGTCGGCGTCTTCTTCCTCGTCATCAGCCTCTGCTCCGTCGTGCTTTTGCGCTGGCTGGAACATCGTTACGGCAGGATCGAAAGATGAAATTCATGAAACCGCTTCCCGAAATCCGGCTCGCATCGAGCCGCCCAGCCCTCGATGCGCGTCCGCTCGAGAAACGCGTCGGCCTGATCGCCCTTGCCACCGACCACACTAGCGAGGTCGACTTCCGCCGCATGGTGGCGAGCAAGCGGATAGGCGTCTATGTCGCGCGCATTCCCTACGCCAACCCAACGACGCCGGAGAACCTGCGTAAGATGCAGCCATCACTCGCGGCAGGCGCCGGACTTATCCTTCCGGGCGAAACCCTCAACGCGATCTGCTATTCCTGCACCTCCGCTTCGGTGGTGATCGGCGATGCCGAGATTGAGGCCGCGATCCAGGCGGCGAAGCCCGGCGTTCCCGTGGTCACGCCGCCGATGGCAGGCGTGCGCGGCCTAAACGCCTTGGGCGTGAAGCGCATCAGCATTCTCACGCCTTATACCGTCGAGACCAGCCGGCCGATGGCCGCCTATTTTGCGGCGCATGGCTTCGATATCGAGAGCTTCACCTGCCTCGGCTTCGAGGACGATCGCGAGATGGCACGCATCAAGCCGTCTTCCCTGGTGGAACTGGCGCGCACGGCCACGCATGCGCAGGCCGACGCGCTGTTCGTCTCCTGCACGGCGCTGCGCGCGGCGCTCGCCGTTCCCGGCATGGAAGAAGTGGTCGGCCGCCCCGTCGTCACCAGCAATCAGGCCAGCGCCTGGAACTGTCTGCGGCTTTGCGGGGACGACATAGCGCGCCCCGAATTCGGCCGGCTGATGACGAAGCGGCTGACTGAGTGAACGAATGTCAGCACGCACATCTGCAGCGCACGATCCCGTGAGCAGAAGTGGGACGGCATTCGACTCCCGCTCGCTCGACAATCGCCGTGAATCTCACCGGCTGGGGCTACAGGACACTGTGAGAGCGGTAATTTCTCTGGGGTCGAATACAGGTTGTTAGGCCCGCGTAGTCCATGAGCGCCGCTTTGTTCGGAGGGTGTGAATCGGCGTGCAAAATAAAATTGGATGCCGATCGGGGGTCAGTTTTGGAAGCCGTTTGACACGGAGGGAAAGCGATGGCGGTGGAATGGACGATCACGATCGGGCAGGAACGAGTTCGGAGACGTTTGCCGGAAGGCGGTCCGCATCGACAAGAGCTGGGAACGTCTGTTTGACGGCGACCTCGGCCTGTCGATCGAGGACAGCAAGACCATCATGGCGGCGCTGCAGAGCGCGGTCGTGAACCATGAGGCGGAGACGTATTCCCTCTTTCGTCGGGTCTGCCCGGAGTGCCACAGGTTTCGGCCGGTCAAGGACTACACGACGCGACGGATCCGGACTGTCTTTGGCAACGTGGAGGTGCGCAATCCTCGTTGGATGCTGTGTCGGGATTGTTACCCAGGCATGGTCGATGCCTTTGCGCCGCTGCGGGAGATCTGCCCGGATCGAGCGACATCCGAGCTGATGGAACTGACGGCGCGGCTGGGGAGCATGATGCCGTACCGGCAGGCTGCGAGAGTGCTTGCCGAATTCCTGCCCGTTGAGCCGACCGAGACGCATGCCACCGTGCGCAAGCGAACCATCAGGATTGGCGAACGGCTCGACGATCAGGTTGCTGAGGAAGAATTGCACGCAAGGATTCAAGCCCAAACCGCCTCTTCTGCGCGCCGCCTAACCCCAGAGAAGACGACACTCCCACAATGCGCGCAGTCGCTGCTGGCCATCTACGGCATCATGAGTGAATACCGCATCGCCATTGCGAACGCGCAGGTAGACCTTGGGTATGTCCATACCCCTCAGAATGGAATCAACCAAAAGGACTTGGCGAGGCGGCTTCCAAGCCGGTCCTCGCTGCCATTGCGGATTGAGGTTGATGTTCTCACGCTCGCTGAATAGCCGATCGACCGTCCAGGTGCCCTGATGGATTTGCAATTTCTGACGCCCCCCGTCTGACTTTGTTAAAGGTTTGGGCCGCGATGCTCAACCATCGAGGCCGCAACTTCCGTCGCCGGGTTCGGATTTCTCGACTTCAGTGTGGATTCCGGCATCATCCTTCTGTCGAGCCGGAACCCGCGTCGATACGAAGCTTCTTGGCCACGTGGGTTTGTGGGCGCGCCGTGGCGGCGAAGCCTTCACCGCCACGCAGCTGGCCGGATAGAAGCACAATCTAATAGTCTTCGAACTGGGCCTCGAGCTGGGCTCGAGGATGGCAGGAATAGAGGTCGGGACGCACGGCCCGCAGGATCCGGATGGCCGCTTCCATTGCGTCGACCTGGCTCGTATCCACGGCGAGCTTGTCGGCGAGAGAGGGGCTGAAGTCCGACATCTCTTTCTCGGTGACGTTCCGGAAATGAAAGCCGGGCTGACGACGACGATGCGAAACCCCGAGGTCGCGATCCCGCGGTCGATCTGCTGTGAGATGCTATCGCCCAGCTCGACGGAAAACTTGTCGTACCAAGCCGCGACACAGCTTGCGCAGCGCCTCGGCGAGCGGCCGCACAAAGCTCGCCTTTGGCTGGCGAGGCATGGCTTATGAAAACGTCCGGCTTGTCAGTCATGGCGCTCTCTTGTCTCGGCCTGCGCAACGAGCTGCCTTTGAAGCGAGGATCTGCCTCTTCACGTCGGCGGACAACTGGGCCACTAACTAACTAATCGCTTGTCAGGCCTAATCGATGGGGTGGACGCCCCCTAACGGCATCACAATGTGCCAAGGTAGCGGTGTCGAAACGTTGCTACAAAGGAGGCGTCCATGAACAATACTATCATCATTCGGAATTGATCTGGCGAAGAATGTATTTCAGCTGCACGGAATGCGGGCTGATGGCTCCGTAGCGTTCCGCCGAAAGGTGTCGCGGGCGAGGTTGCTGCCATTCCTGGCTGAGCATCCGGCCTGTCTGGTGGCGATGGAAGCCTGCGCCAGCGCTCACTATTGGGGGCGCGAAATCGGGAAACTTGGCCATGAGGTGCGTCTGATCGCACCTCAATACGTGAAGCCGTTCGTAAAGCGGCAAAAGAAATGATGTGGCTGACGCGGATGCGATCGCCGAGGCGGCGTCTCGCCCGACGATGCGCTTTGTCGCGGTCAAAAGCGCGGAGAAGCAGAGCCAGGCGATGGTCTTTAAAACCCGCGATCTTCTGATGGCTCAACGAACCCAGACGATCAACGCATTGCGAGGTCACCTAGCGGAGTACGGGGTTATCGCTCCGCAAGGCCCCCAGAATATCGGCCAATTGGCCGAGGCCCTCGACGATCCGGAAACGAGCCTTCCGCCGGCTGTCGTCGATCTCGGCAGAGAGCTTCTCAATCATCTTGCAACACTGGATGACCGCATTGGCGCGCTGAGCGAGCGTGTCAAGGAGATCGCAAGAACGGATGAGACCGCTCGGCGACTGATGGCGATCCCAGGCATCGGTCCGATTTGCGCTGCCGCGATGGCGGCTGTCGCTCCACCGCCCTCGACCTTCACGAAGGGACGCGATTTTGCTGCCTGGCTGGGGCTCACGCCGAAACAGAACTCGACGGGTGGCAAAACGCGATTGGGCAAGACATCGAAGATGGGGCAGAGAGATCTACGACGCCTTTTGATCCTTGGAGCGATGGCCGTGGTGCAACGGGCTGCAGGGCGCGGTGCGACTGCAGGATCATCCTGGCTCGCACGTATGCTCGCGCGAAAGCCAAAGATGCTGGTCGCGGTCGCGCTGGCAAATAAGATCGCCCGTGTCGCTTGGGCCTTGATGGCCAGCGGCGGGGTGTACCAGGCTCCAGCTGCCGCCTGACGGCGATTGGCTGGAGACGTTGGAGTGCGGTGGTTCTGAGCGGAGGTTTATGGCGAAAAGTCGAGAAGACGGGATCGGGAAAACCAGTTTCGGGCCAAGTGTCTTGAACACGGCTAATCGATTTGGACCCGATCCCCGAACGATCCATAAGGGCCCGCGGCGTTGTAAGGCCGCATTATGAGGCCGGACACACGACGGAACTCGACCGCATTGCTCATCGCCAAAGTGAAAGAAATCACTTGCATTCCCGGGGGCGTCCACACACGGCCCGAAGCTGCGATTTCGGCCTAGGTGCGAGCGACGGGCGTCAATACACTAATGCTGATACCATCGCTGAAACCTAAAACAACGCTGTTCCCGTAGAGATCGAGCCAAATCGGCCCAGCCAACATGGTCGGCATTTGGGACCCCGTCGAAGGGCAAGAACCGGCCCCGCCAGACGCTGGCGCTGATCCAGCGGAACGGTGTCGACCAGAGCGGCAATTTGCGCCGCGGCTTCCGCGACGCTTCGTTTTTCCCGGGGTATGCCATACTCGGAATCTGCCCTGGCCTTGATGGCTTCGGCCAACTCATCCCTCGACATTGGCTCCGACGTGCTGCGGACAATGTCCACCATGGCCACGATTAGGGCCGTGCCGATCGACATCAAACTGTCGTGCCTGGCAAGACCCGGAAGCATGCTCTCGCCGATGCCGCGATCATCAAAGGGCGCGACAAGTCGAACCAGTTCCCCATAGTCGCCGTCCCAAACACCCGCGTTCGCATGAAAGCTTTCCCAAACCTTTGGCTCGAAATGATTTTGCCCCATGCGAAGCCGGAGATGAGCCAGTAGATTGGCCTTTAGGGCGTCCCATGAACGAATGTCCATATGCAGCGTATCGACCGTCCCGACGTAGGTCCAATGGTCGCTGGGGAGCATGATGGCAGCGTCAGTGACGCCATTTGCGTAGTTGTCCCAAAACGCAAGCCATAGGTGATAGTTTAACTCTCGTTCGAACGGTGTCCCGATAGCCCCGATTCCCAGCGCGCGAACATCCCTCAATGCGACGACGGTGTTTTGCACGGTCTGAATCGCTTCTCCGAGAGGCAGGGGCTCCTGAGGTTTGTGTTTCGAGCGATTGTAGAGGTCGCGTATGCCATGCAGCTGCGGCACGCGATCCGGGTGAAGCGACGTTGACTTGAAAAGTTCGATCAGCGCGTAGAAGTTGTCTGCGCGTGTCGACATGGGGAAGGCAACCGACCGCAGGAATGTTTCGATGCGGGACCCCATGGGGTCTATTACAGAGGAGACATCTGCCCTGGCATAAGGACCATGACCGAGGCGACGCAGGCGCTCGAGCGCCGCGTCTACTGCTTCAACAATTTCATCGCCTATGGTCATACTGTCCTCCCTTGCACTCTGGCGCCTTCGCAAACTGGGATAACGACCGCGCGAGAGCGCTCCGACGCCACGATTGCTGCTGCAATCCGAGCAGCTCGGACACGATTTTGTCGAGCACAATGAGCACCGCCACCAGCAGCCCTTGGCGTCGTTGACGGCGGCCGTCCGTCGAGCGGCGCTGAGAGCCCCGGCCGTACCCTGGTACGGCCATGTGGAGCCCGCTGCAGAGCCAAATTTGGCCCTGTTTGTATCGACTCGGCGCACTTATACGATCCCCCACGCCCGAAACCTTCCCCTGCCCGTCATCTCGCGCAGCCCGAGCTCGCCAACCAGATTGAGCGCCCCCTGTTTTGTCACTTTTAGCCGCTCCTGGATCATGCCTGCCGAGACGAGTGGCCGCGACAGCACGAGTTCGACCAGGTCGGGCAGTTTCGAGCTGGCGCGCCGTTGTTTGAGCCGCCGTTCCATCTGGCTTTTTGCCAACATCAGCCGATCGTGTTCCTTCAGGCCAGCCAGCGCTGCGTCGTGGATTCCATCGAGGCAGGCCAGCAACCGATCGGACCGATTGCGCGCCCGCCGCCGCTCGCGCGGAATGTTTTTCGCGCCGAGATGAAGGCAAGCGAGATGGTTGGCGGCGAGTCCTTCCTGTCGCAGCAGTCCAGCCACGAGCAGCGGCCCGAGCCACGCGGCATGCTGCAGCACCTCGATGTCCGACCAGGCCTCGAGCAGGATCGCGGCGCGCAGCACGACTGGTTGCCCCCGCGTGTCGGCGAGCACGGCCTGCCATTCGGCCAGCCGTTCTTCCTCATTCCAGTCGAGATCGTAGATCAGGCCGTTTTGCGGCTCCGGCCGGTCGTCCGAGCGCGCCGCTTTCGCCGGCACGTCGGCGCCGCTGAGAAGCTTCGACGAGCGTGCCAGGACAGCATCGATCTCGGCGAATTCTTCGGCCAGCAGATCGTCCTCAGCGTCATCGCGATCGTCGGCTTCCACAGAGGCAGTTCGAGCCCCCTCCCCATCCCGGCTTTTTTGGCCCGCCACCGGCATGGCGCCGCCGCGACCGGTCAGCGCCAAAAAGCCGTCGCGGCTGAGCGCCCAGTCCGGCTTTTGCGCAAAAATCCGCCGGCGGGTTCGCAGCACCGCGTGCGCCCGGGTGAGTTCGTGGGTCGGGGTGCGGATGTCCATGTGGGCATCGTGCAGCACGAGGTCCTCGAGGTGGACGAGTTCGCCCTCGAGCCAGAGCGCGGAAGCCGCGTCGGCAAAATGCTGGCGCTCGACAAAGCCGTCGCGGACGGGAGAGCGGGCGACCCGCTCGTCGAGGCGGACCAAAACCTCGGTCGCGCGGGCAACCGGCCCGATCAGGGTTTCCAGGGGCAGTTTGGCAAGCGTGTAAGCCATTGTTTTCATGATGGCTGATTCGCGTTGGTCAAGCTAGTGAGTGCATCACTGGACTTACGTCGTGTTTCTTCAGGGAGAAATAACACTATCGATAATGACCTCTTATCGATAGTGATGGATTTGACCGCGCAAAGCAGGTAGCATCGCTGCCAAGTCACGGCCGCAGCGGCCCAGGGGCCAGCGACAAAGGACAATGCAGTATGGCTACCCTATCGGCGCTGAAGAGCTGGGCGCGCGGCATCAAGCGTGACGTCGTCGCGCTGTGGATTGCTGCCCGTGACCCGCGTGTTCCGTGGTACGCCAAAGCAGCCGCGGGCGCGGTCGCTGCCCATGCCCTCAGTCTGATCGATCTCATTCCCGACTTTATCCCCATCATCGGCTACCTGGACGACCTCGTCATCGTTCCGATTGGGATCCTGCTTGCGGTTCGGCTGGTCCCGCCCGAGCTGATGGAGGAATTCCGGCAGGAAGCCATCCGTCGCGAAAGCCGCCCCAAAAGTCTTTTCGGGGCGGCGTTCATCGCCGCCATCTGGATCGGCACGGCCGCCTTTTTGATCTGGCTCTTTTGGCCGACCAGCACGGCCGCGACGCCAGCGTGAGTCAGTTTCCCACCGAGCACGAGAAGCTTCATGACAAAAGACCATCCTGCCCTTAATCGCCGCAACGCGTCTTCTACCGCGACAAGTGTAGCGCGCCGGGCCGAAGCCCTCGATGCGCTGGATTCGGTTCTGCCCTTCGATCGCCGCGACTTTCTGGCCGGGCTCTTGACCGATGATGACGTCGCCACCCTGCGCCACTTGGCCAAAGAAGGCATCGGCGAGAATTCTCTCCGCGCGCTCGCCTCCGACCTCGGCTATCTCGAGGCCTGGTCGCTCGCCGCGACCGGACAGCCGCTGCCCTGGCCGGCGCCCGAAGCCTTGCTGATCAAATTCGTTGCCCACCACCTCTGGGATTTTTCGAAACGCGAAACCGATCCCGCGCACGGCATGCCCGACGCCGTCATGGCCGCGCTGATGGCGGAGGGACTGTTGCGGGTAAAAAACGGTCCGCATGCGCCGTCCACCGTGCGCCGGCGCCTGTCGAGCTGGTCCACCTTGACCAAATGGCGCGGAGTTGTCGGAAAATTCAATGCGCCGGGGCTGCAGAGCGCAATCAAACTGGCGGTGCGCGCCAGCGTCCGTCCGCGCGGCCGCAAGAGCAAAAAGGCGGTGACCGCTGATGTTTTGTCCGCCCTGCTTAAGGCCTGTGCCGGCGATCGCCTCGTCGACGTGCGCGACCGCGCCCTTCTCATCACCGCCTTTGCCTCCGGCGGCCGCCGCCGCAGCGAAATTTCTGCTCTCCGCGTCGAACAACTGGTCGAGGAAGAGCCGGTGCCGGCCGATCCGAGGAACTCCGACGGTGAAAAGCTACCCTGCCTGTCGATCCGGCTTGGCCGCACCAAGACGACGCAGGCCGACAGCGACGCCTTCGTGCTGCTGGTCGGCCGTCCGGTGCTGGTCTTGAAGGATTGGCTCAAGCGCGCCGGCGTCACTGAAGGCGCCGTTTTTCGCGGCGTCGACCGTTGGGGCAACCTGGAAAAACGTGCCCTGACGCCACAGGCCGTCAACCTGATCCTGAAGCGCCGCGTCGCCGAGGCTGGGCTCGACCCGCAAGCCTTCTCCGCCCACGGCCTGCGCTCCGGCTATCTCACCGAAACCGCCCGCCGCGGCATTCCGCTGCCGGAAGCCATGCAGCAGTCGCAGCATCGCTCGGTGCAACAGGCATCGAATTACTACAATGACGCGGAACGGACGCTCGGGCGGGCGGCGCGGGTGATCATATAGATTCGGAGCATCGGGCGGGTCGCTTGCGGCAGCCAATACATGTCGATAGATTGCGATTCTATCGACATGATTTGACGACGTGTCGATGTCGACGACATATCCCGCCCGACATGTCGATCGCACGAGGATTGACCGACATGCCGTTTCGCCCGGATCGCCCCTACAACGACCTCCCTCCCCTTCCTCCGCGCGAGGATGTGGAGACCAAGGCGGTGCTGAAGGCCTGCATCGCGGCGCGAGCAGCGCTGGCGGAACTCCGCGTGTCCGGACAGCTCATTCCCAACCAGGCGGTTCTGATCAATTCGATTCCACTGCTTGAAGCGCAGGCAAGCTCGGAAATCGAAAACATCGTCACCACGACCGACAGACTGTTTCGCTTCGCCAATGAGGCCGGCAACCAGGCCGATCCGGCAACGAAAGAGGCGCTGCGCTATCGCACCGCCCTCAGTGAAGGCTTCCAGACGCTCAAGCAGCGCCCGGTGTCTACGTCCACGGCGATCGCCGTCTGCCGGACCATCAAGGGCGTCGAATTGGATATTCGCACGACGCCGGGCACGGCCCTGATGAACGAGGCCACCGGCGCGGTCATTTACACCCCGCCGCAGGGTCAGGCGCTGCTGCGCGACAAGCTCGCGAACTGGGAGCGCTACATCCACGAGGCCGAGGATATCGATCCGCTGATCCGGTTGGCCGTGATGCACTACCAGTTCGAGGCCATCCACCCTTTCACCGACGGCAATGGCCGAACCGGACGGGTGCTGAATCTGCTCTATCTCGTCGACAAAGGGCTGCTGGACATCCCGGTGCTCTATCTCAGCCGCTATATCATCGGCAACAAGCGAGCTTATTACGACCGGCTTCTGGCCGTCACGACCGAGGCGGCATGGCAGGACTGGATCCTCTACATGCTCGAAGCGATCCGGGAGACAGCCAACTGGTCGACCGCGCGCATCCGCGCCATCCGCGACCTGCTCAATCAAACCGCAGAGCGCATGCGGCGCGACCTGCCGAAGATCTATTCGCGCGAGTTGGCCGAGGTGATCTTCGTGAACCCTTATTGTCGAATCGGCGATCTGGTGGTAGCCGGCATCGCCAAGCGACAGGCGGCATCGGTCTATCTGAGGACCCTCGCCGAGCAAGGCCTGCTCCAGGAGATGAAGGCTGGCCGGGAAAACCTCTACATCAATCCGGCCCTCTTGGCGCTTCTCACCGATCGACCGCCGCCGCGAACTGCGCAATAGTCCCAAAACAACAGAGCGCGGGAAATCGAATCGCAGATCGCGACCGCGATCATCGCTCATCCAGTCATCCGCGCCGTCGCGCCGTTGGCCTTGAGCGCCGCCATCAGCATGGGCCCGACCGAAAACTCCCCTGCCCTAGCCCTATCGGTCAGCACGCGCAGATAACCGCCCGCTGAATTGATGTGCTGCGCCCGTTGCAGAATGCAGGCGATCACCATTGCCGCGGTTTCCTGCCCCATCACATGGCAGGCGTCCTCGTATGCGGAAGGCGACACGCCGAGATAACCGCGCACCTGGGCCGCCGTGACCATCAAATCGCGCCAGTTGCCAATCCCGGCGACGGCGTAATCCGCAATTTCCGGGCAGGCCTTCAGCACAATCCCTAGCGGGTAGGTTTTCGGGGGCTCTGCGGTCCTCGTCCTTAGCTCGACCGTCGCCCCGCTTTTCTCCAAAGCTGGTTCAAATTCAAAAATAGAGTCGGTATTTGAATCAGATTGCTGCCGCTCGCTTTGGGAGTCATTGCCGCTCGAATTCGTGGATTCCATATGAATTTCCAGCAGGTTATCCACTTCGTCACGCAACGCGGCCAGATCGGCCACGATAGCTTCAAGCTCGGCAATGCAAGCTCGGCGCGGAATTGCCTCCACAACGCCGCGAAAACGCTTCCACAGGCCTCCCCAGTCGCCCGGCACATCTTCCTCAACGGCAGCCTCGATCAGCTTGTGGATGTCGCGGCGGTGCAAGGTGATCCGCTCGCGCATAAGCCTGAGCGCCCTGTTGTCGGCGCGGACACGCTCGGCGGCCGCCTCGAACTCGTAAGCACGGGCCAGCAGCGGCGCCAGTGAGAAGCCAAATGCTTCCTCGATCTCCCCTCCCCGGCCTTTCCGCGCATAACGCTTGCCGTTCGGGCTGTCCCGACGGATGATAAGCCCGCAGTCCACTAGTGCCGCCAGGTGTCGCCTGACAGTGGTATCAGGCATTCCGTGCGCCCTGAGGGACAGCTGTGCGTTCGAGGGAAAGACGATGAGGCCGTTTTCCTCACTCAGCTCACTGTCAGGATAGAATGATAGCAACGCATTCAGGACGGCCAGAGCGCGATCGCCGATGCCGACGATGCTCTTGCCCTCGCAGAGGTTGCGATAGATCTGCCACTTGTCGACGACCCTGCCCTTGGGGATCTCACGTGACTCGTTTTGCGCTGCCAGCATGGCAAGCGACATCGGCCGCCGCCCAAAGGGCGTCGTTGCAATACCCGTCTCCATTTCTTCCTTCGCCTTCAATTAGGCAAAAGAAATCCGTCCGCCGAATCGACGCTTAAGACTCTTGACACTGATTCGCGGAAATGAGATTCTCGGATTGTCTAGATACGAGAAGGGCTTCCGCTACGGTGACGTTCGGGGGCCTTTTTCTTTTGCGGTTTCAGTCTCCTGTTGTTGTCTTCTCCGAATCCCTGAACGCTTGGTAGAGCTGCTCAAGGTTTTCCGAGATCCATCCACCGAAACGCGGTCCGTCCTTGGCCCTCAGTGCCAATGAGAACGCCTTTCCAGTACCTTTTGCGACAACCGTGACCGACTTGTCGGGAGGGGCCCAGATTTTGGCCTTGGCATCCCCTCCACCCTTTTTGGGCTTCTTCGAAACGCTCAGGAAATTAAGAAGAAGATTGAACCTCTCGTCGGATTGCGCTGCGCCAAACCCGTTAGAGGCGACAAACTCCACTGCCTTTGCAGCGTTCGCCGGCACCCGAACGAGTTTCTTGAGATCCTCCCAACGATCGCGCCCGACACCCTTGGCGGCTCCGACGGCGTCGAGAACCGCATCAGGAACCGTCTCGGCAACCGACAGCATCCTTGACAACAAGGTGTCGTCCACGGTCAGCGCAGCCTTGAGGGTATCCTTTGTCATTCCGCTGTCCGCCAGCTTCTTGGCGAACAAGGCTTTCTCGATAAATGACAAGTCCGCCCGTGCCGTGTTCTCCTGCCCCTGGGTGATTACATGAGCAATATCGGCCATAGGCTTGACCACGGCTCGGACATTGATCCCGAGGTCGCGCGCGACTTTTGCCCGCCGATGCCCGAAAACAATCATATAGCGGCCGGAGATCTCGGGATGCGGCCGCACAAGAATGGGTGACGCTTGCCCAGACGTCCGGATTGCCTCTCGCAGCTCGCGATACTCTTCGTCACTTTCCTCGATGCGGTCGGAAACAAATGACGCGGTGACCAACGCGGGATCGAGGCTCACAACTGTCTCGCCGTCGAGCAACCGCATGGAATTCTCGGCCATTTCGTCGAGAGACTGCATCATCGAGCGCGAAGCCCCGCGCTTCGCATATTCGGCCCTGCCTTCCGAGTCCCTGGCGGGTGCTATCGAGGCAGTGACGCTTGTGAGCAGGTTTTTCCGAGCCATCAGCTATCTCCGGAATCCAAGCGCAATTCATTGAATTCGCGTGCGAAACCCGTGATCTGCACGGCTGTCAATTTCTCCTTCATCTGCGTCCCCACGCCTTGTGGATGAGGCCCGTGATCTCGGAATTTACGGCATTCAGGCTTTCCATCGCGCGCTCGTATGTCGTACGAATGAACTGCGACTTTTCGACCTCATAGAGGGTCTGCTTTGTTATCCCCGCATCCGAGATTGCCGTCGATTTCAGCATCTGGTTCGTGAGCAGGTGGCGCGCGAACATTGCCTGCATGAAGCCCACCATTTGTGCCTGTGGGCCATCAGTCGGCTCGTAGCGGGTGACCAAATATCGGAACCACTTAAGCTTGACGGCTGCCCCTGCGGCCTTGATCGACTGCAATATACTCCCGAGCATCAGCAGGAACTGAGACATCGACATTATGTCTAGCATCTGCGGATGAACGGTGATCAGGACCGAAGTCGAGGCCGTCAGGGCCGTCAGCGTTAGGTAACCGAGCTGTGGCGGGCAATCGATGACGACCACATCGTAACGATCGTCCACCTCCCTGAGAGCCGTCGTTATGCGTGTGAAGAACATTCGGCCTTCTGGCGAGTTCTTGTTCGAAGCGGCCAGCGGAGTTTCATACTCGTATTCCTGCAGCTCAAGGTTTGCGGGCACGATATCAAGTCCCGGAAAATTCGTCTGCTGGATGATTTCGGAGATCGGCTTGCGTTCTCCATCATACCTCAAAGCCTCATACAGTGACGGGTTCTTGTCGAGCTCGGGCTGGATGCCGTGCAACGCCGAAAGCGATGCCTGTGGATCGAGATCGATGGCGAGCACCCGATGCCCAGTGAGCGCGAGGTACTGCGCCAGATGCGCCGCAGTCGTTGTCTTGCCCGAGCCACCCTTGAAATTCACGACGGCCAGGACCTGCATCGGCTCCCCGGCCCGTCGGTACGGCACATAGCGCTTGAAGTCAGCCCGTCCGTGTTTGTCGAGGTACTGCCGAAGCTCCAGCATCTGGTCGGCAGTATATGTCCGCCTGCCTGAAGGCGTCGTCGCCGGGATCGGCCCCTTGCCCTCCAAATGCAGCTTCTTGATGTGGTTCTGGGTGACCCCGAGATATTCCGCGACCTCGGCGAGCGTGAATTGCCGTAGCCCTTTTGTGGCGTCGGGCGGATACTGCTCGAAGCGAAGCAAATTCAGTTTGTCCGAGATAAGTTCCCCCTGTTTGAGGATCATCTCGTCAAAATCGAACTCGAGATCGTGGTCAGGTAGCAAATTCATATTTTCCGGAATCCAGAATAACGCTTTTCTCACGCAAATCACTTTGCAAGCGTGAATAATGCCTGATTCTTTTGCTCCGGCAACAAGTTTTCCGTTAACGAAAGGTTAACGGCATTCCGGTCCAAAAAAACAATAGGGGAAGCATGCGAGTGAGCGCCTAAGTCCGACCAGTCCAAACAAACTGGCAACTGCTCTCCTGGCAGGGACCCGCACAGTGTGCGCTATCATTTTGGTTTGCAATGATAAAAGCTGATTCTGCACGGCTGTCAAAAAATCAACTTGGGTTCAAGCTCTCGACGGCCCTCATCGGGGCGGCTCTGGTTAACTGCTGCCTCTGCAAGACTAGGCGGCTTCCTACCCGGCGGCCGGCTGCAGCGCGGTGAGATACTCAGCGACGGCCTGCGCCTTAGCAGCGGCCGTGATGATGGCCCTCTTGTCATTCTTAAGGACAGCGAGCCAGTTCGCCAAATAGGCGGCTGTGTTGTCACGCGGATCATGCGCCACGCCCAGGTCGGCACACAGGAACGATGCTGCGAGCTCCGCAACTAGCTCCTCGACGGCATAGCCTTCACTGCCGAACCTGCCCGTCAGATCGCGGTCGAGGCGATGCTTTGCGCCTGACCAATGCGAAACCTCGTGCAGCAAAGTCGAGTAAAGGTGAACCTCGCTATCGAAACGCCCGCGGTCCGGCATCAGGATGTCGTCGATGCCGGGCCGGTAGCAAGCTTTGGTGCCACCGTAGTTGACGCTTGCGCCGGTGTTCTGGACGAAGCTTTCGACGGTCTCGATGTGCGGAACCGGATTGCCCGGCAACTCCTCGACCGGGCTGAAGAACCGATCCGGCATGTTCTCGATCTGCTCGACATTGAAGACGGGGTAGCCCTTCAGATACGGAACCGCGCGGTCTTCGTCGTCTTCGTGATCCTTCGGAGTGAACGTGCCGTACTTGACGACAAGGGTTGCTTTTTCGCCCTTGCGGACCTGACCGCCCAAGTCCCGGGCCTGCCGGTAGGTCATCCAAGTGTTTTCCTCGTAGCCGAACATCTGGCCTGCGACCCACAGCATGATGACGTTGATGCCGCGATAGGCTTCACCGGTAGCGCGCCGCGGAATGATCGCGCTGCGGCGGGCATTGCCGCGCCAGGGGCGGATCCACGGCTTGGTGCCGGCTTCAAGCTGCTCGACAATGGTGTCCGTGATGCGCTGGTAGGTGTCCTTGATGCTCTGCATGACCGTCTCCATCCGTTGGTTGACGGCAAAGACCGGAGATAGCCGAAACGAGCCCATGCACCCGTAGGGCCGCAACGGAGAGGAGGACCGCGCCAGCGGTTGCATGGGGGAGGGGCTGTCGTAGCTTGTCCGTCAAATCACCCAACGGATGGAGACGGCCGCCCGCATCGAACGCGCCGGCGGTCAACTACGGTCGCTGAGCAGCTTGCCGCCTGCGGACGCTCTCACCGTTCGCGGTCATCGCTATCGCGCTCACGCGCTCGCTGCGCCGCGATATCCGTCTCGGATGGCCAGCTCGGCAGGCGGCGTGCCTTGCAGGGTCGCTTCGGCTCCTTCGGCCTGCACGGGCGCCGCGATGAGCTGTGGCTCACGGCCAAGGCGGGAAAAGTCGGATCGCGCGGTGAAGGTGATTTCCGCTTCATCATCGGGCAGTCGCTCCGGGAGGTCCGCGCGATCGACGGCAACGATCCGCTCGTCCGTAACGATGCTGGCGACACGGTCGTCATGCCCGAGCACTTGGCCGGTCACCTCTTCGCCCTGTCGGGCGGTGCGGACGTTAAGTTCAAACGGATCTTCGCCTCGCGCCTCGAGGTCGGAAAACGCGGCGCGAAGGGCTTCGCGGCGGTTTGGGTCTACCGCATCCTCGAGCACATGTTTCATGGCCGCACTTGACGGGTCGTTCGTGGTTTGGATCGAGGCCTCGATCATGCGCGGTTTGGAGATGATCGTGAAATCGACTTCATGGCCGTAGTTGCGCCCAAGCTCGGCAATGAACACCTCCTGGGTGCGACCGTTGCCCTCGCGGAACGGATGCACATAGTTGAGTTCGGCCATGACCTGGCCCGCGCGCTTGGCAAACTGCTCTGGCGTCGAGCCGCGCAAGACATCGGGATCACGGATAGGCGTTAACGCTTCGTCGAGCCCCATTTCGATGCGCGAACCATGCAGGAATGCCGTGCCGCCTTGGACAGGCCACCGATCGGCTCGACGCGCTCCCCGTCCACGATCGGGCTTTCGTTGCGGGTATGCCCGGCCCATTCGTAAACGTCCTGAAAATATAGCCGTGGATGGCTTTCAAATGCGCCTTGTCGAACAGGCCGGTCGGACCGTCGCCTTCGGCAATTTCCGCCATGCGGAAAGCCGTGGCGCGATATTCTTCGATGCGGAGTTCGGAATGAGTCTCGATGCCGAACTTGTTGCGCAACACGTCGGTACGATCGGGATCGTCCAACGTGTTCGGATAAAAATAAGAACCTTGGGCAGGACTGTCGGACATCGGGCTGGATCAACAAAAAACCGCCTGCGTAGGGCAGGCGGCCTTTCGCCTTTGATAGGGTGTTTCGATTACGCCCGTTTCGCCGGCCGCACGATCCGCAGGCGATACTCTTCGCGGGTGATGTCGCCTGCGACGTAGGCCGCGGTCGCTTCCTCCAGCACCGGATCGAAAGTGTAGCCCTGCCGGATGTTGGCCGCACGAGCCTGATCCGTGGCCTTGCGGCGCCGGGCGACGGCTTCCGGCGAGCGGTCCGGACGGGTCGAATGGATATTCATCAACAGATCTCCAATAGCGACAAACATTAGCAGAAAAACCGCCGAAAATCGAGCGGTTTGCGGCATTTATCGGCCTTGTGAGGGATGCGCCCGGCTCGAGGCCGGGCGCTTCACGTCGATCAATCGCGGGGATCCCATTCGATGATTGCCTGCAGAGTGGGATCGTCCTGGCTGGGATAGCGGCCGAGATTGGCGTTGAAGCCCAGGCGCTTGATCGAAAGCGTGTAGTAGGGCTTTTTCGCCTCGCTGGTCTTCTTCCAGATGCCGCCGACCTCGATGTCATACCCGCGCGGTGACTTGGCATAGACGCGATGCGTCGGGGCTTTCTCGTTGCTCGAGTTGAACGGGACAACATGGATGTCCAGGTCGCGATCGATGGTGGAGATAAGGCCCTTGCCCTTGGCGGCGTCCAGGTCGTCGGTGTCGAACTGGATGAAGTTGGTGGTGGACATGTCAGTCACTCCTCTTTGGTGGTTGCAATGATCGTTCAAGGGCACGGCGGAAAGCGGTGCGCACCGCAGGCCGAAGCGAGAGCGGAGGAGGCCGGCGATCGGAAAAATTTGCTGCGCGAGGAAGCCGCAGGCGGGGAAATTTTTGCGGACGCCGGATTTGCGCAAACCGCGTCGACGTGCGAACGAGCGTCAAAAGCAACCGCGTTGGAGGGGTGAGGGATGAACATCATTGGCTATATCTTACCGGTTCGCTGACGGCATGAAGCGGCAATAAGTGTCCTCATTTTATTCATCTTTCGCGGCGAGGCAACTCATTCATGCCGTTTGACGCAAGATTCGAGAAGCAAATTGCTTCACTGCTGCTGAACAGTCGTGCAGCCACTTTGGCTATGAGAGTTCAAGGCGCCGGAGACTTCTTGGCGCGCCGGTAGAGATGCGGACTCTCGATCTCGGCCGACCAGATGCCAAGCCTTCTGTCTCGGGCGCTGTTCTCGGCCTCGCCATACTCGACCAGGTTGATCGCATGGGACGACGGCAGATATCGAAGCATGGATTCGGCAAGGCCGGCGCTGACCATTGCCAGGCCGATGTCGGTTTCATCGTAGAAGCACTGTCCGACCAGGCGCCGATAGCGGTCGCGGTCGATGATCCGACAACGGACGTGTTTCCCGTCGATCATTCGCCGAAGAAAGGCCCGACCTGCAAGGCCGCATTGCCAGACCTCCCCGTCGCGAAGGCCTGTCTGGCCGAGCTCGCAAGCGTCGATCGCCGCGATCCGAATGCGCTGCTGGCGCACGCTGATCGTGTCTCCGTCGATCACGCGGGCCGTGCCAGACCAACTGGCCGGATCGGCATCGGCCGCGCCGACGCTGATGCAAACAAAGGCCGCGAGAAAATAACGCACGAGATACATCAATTCACCGTCTCCATAAGATTGCGAGCCGCAAGCCCGAAAACTGAGCGGGCAAGATGAAGCTCGCCGGCGGCGGCGCGATCCGTCATCGCCCGTAGGTAGCCGCCCGGCGACGAAACTTCCTGCCGGTCGAATTTCTGCAACGTCACCGCAATTGCAACGGCCGCCTGCAGCTCGCCCATTTGGGCGACAGCGCAGCGCCGGGCATCGTCGGAAATGCCGGCAATACAGCACATTTGGGGCACGAGCCGCGCCAAATCGGCCCAGGTCCGGGGCAGGGCAAACCCGTAAGTTCTCAACGCCGGTATCGCCCGTGAAACGTCCTGCAACGCCACAACAACATGCGGCAGGCGCTTCAGCTGGTTGACTTGGTATGAACCTCTCCCCAGGCTTGTTTCATAAGCCCATTGGCTGGCGGAGCCAGCCTCTAACAGATTGAGTTGTTCGGCTGCGGCCGAACGCCGATTCTCATTACTATTTACAATGGGATCAAGGGTTGTAGTCTGTTTGTGCATGTCGTTTTCGGCATACGTGCATGTCGACTCTTCCGTTTCCGATGCGACTTCCGGGCGACGTGGAAGCTGCAAGACCCGTTCGATGAACCACTCGACAAGTGCCGTTGCGCGGCGCAACACGCCGCTCGAGGCTTTTGCGGCTGTGCCGACCAGGGCAACGACCCGTTCAAGACGCGCCTCTTGCCGTGCTCGGTCGCGCTCTGAAAGGTCGGGAAAGGTCCCCAAAACATACCGGAGATTGCGAAGTGCGCCACGATATCGCCGCAACGCCGCGCGGGCGGTCGCCTTCTCCGCCTTGGCCTGTCGCACCAGATCGTCGAGTTCGCGGTAGCGGACGACAAGAATACGCAGGTCGATACCGCAACCATCAACAATCGAGCCACTGGCACTGCGCACCGGATAGCGCTTGTAGTTGCCACTATCCTGCATGGTGACAAGGCCGGTGTCGAAGAGGCTCGACAGCATGCGGCTCACCCGGCCGGCCGAACGATTGATTTCGAAGGCGAGCTGCTGGTTGGACTTGAAGATGATCGGCCGCCCGGCTTTCTCGAAGGCCTCGCCCGGCGCAGTGTTGATCAACGTGACCAGAAGATGGCTTTCGGTCGCGTTGATCAAGCCTGTGCAGGGCAGGTTGTGCGCGAGCACGGCGAGCTGACCACGCGTCACCACTCCGATCTCGGCCGACTGTGCCAGTCGCCGATATTCGGCGCGTTGCGATGTCATTCGGCGGCCGATGGGCCGCTTCGGTGGCATAGGTTCTCCCACTCTCGTCTCCTTTGTCGTGGAGACCAGACAAAACAATCCCGTTCACCGAAACGGTGTTTTTCAGGTTGACAGGAGAAGGGAGGTTTGCGAGAAAGATTTTGGCTAAACTGATTATTCGCAAACCGCTTCCGGGATTCGTTTCGGGGCGGTTTTTCTTTTTCTGGTCGGTTCGTCTTCTCCGTCGTAGGCGCTAGGTCGCGTGACTCGGAATCATGATTCCGGGTGATTTGCAGAACCATAACTCGAATATCCATTTTGGCGCAACAATTTCGCTACCACCGGTAGCAAACAAAACCGCTCTCCCAAGGCCTTTCAGGCCTTCATAGCTCGACACCTGTCCGGCGCGCGCTTTATCTGCTATACCTTCTCGGATATATGAACTCAGCGCAACCGGCCTGGTTTCCAAGCCGGTTTTTCTGCGGGCGGGAAGGGGAGTTTGAGGGGAGGGGGAACGGGCCTCCCCTCAATGCGGATCGGGGCCAGTCGATCCGGCCCCGACCGCATCAGCGGCCGTCGATGAACGTTCCCGGAAGGCCGAAGGCTTCAAGCGCCACGGCAAGCGCGTCCTGAATGTCTGCCCAATCGACATGTGCGGGTTCTCGACACAGGCATTGATGAGCTTGCAGCAAGCGGGCGCGGCAAACCGGTCGCGCCGGAGAAAGCGCGACCGGCAAGCGGCTGATGATTATTCAGCCGCCACGGGATGCGGTGTTTCTTCATCGAAATCGGCGTCGTCGCGCTTTGTGTCGGCAGCAGGAATGGAAATCCGCACAGGCTCCGGAAGCCAACCGCTATCAACGACCATCCGCTCTGCAATGCCGACGGCTTCCAACTTCTTGCCCGCCGCCTTAACGGCAAGCGCGGCGTGATCACCCTTCGCCTCCCGAATGACTGCCTCGATGCTCTGGCGGTTGATATACGAGAAATAGCTGTCGCCGGTCGGCTCGAACCATTTCGTCATGTTCACCGCAAGAGCCTGTCCAAGCTGGTCTGCGTGCTCGAATGCGCCTTTCCGGTCATAGCAGTGAAGCTTCCGCACCGCGTTGACGGAATGAGCCGCCGCAAAAGCCAGAAGCGACAACAGTTCGTCGCGGTTCTGTTGCAAGCACCATTCCCACAGATCGGCAGGGTTGCCGGGGATATGATCGCCCCATGTCTCGCGAAGGCTTTCAAACTCCGCCACGGCTCGGCAGGCGTCGCGCCGCTTCATGCTGGTTTCGATATGCTCATGTGTCAGCCTGATTTGCAGCGCGCTATCTACGTTCGAGCAGTAATCATAGACCACACTCAACAGCATCGCGTGAACCACGGCCGCCAAGGCTATATCGTGATTGTTTGCGAGTTCGACCCGTAGCGCCGCCGTCTTTTGAGCGGTCAGGTCCTCGACGAGCGCCGCCGAATGCGTCACCTTCGGCTGTCCCGCTTCCTGTGGTTTTTCAACGCCGTTGCCGCCCTTGTCGTCGACATCGGCCTCGTCATCCCGGCCATCCTCGGGCAGCACAAGACCACGCTCGATTCGCACATCGCCGTAGTTCGTCAGCGTGACGATCGCGCCGCTGATCTCGAAAACTTCCGGCGCATAGACTTCTGTGCGATCCTGCAACGCGGTGATCCGCTTGTCGATTTCCTCGATCTTCGCGTCAGCCCCTTCATCGACGGCCTCGGCCTCGATCAACTCCGCTAGCTCGTCGTATTCTGCGGTGAGCTGGTCAAGTTCGGCTTGTTCGGCCTCGGACAACGGCACCTGTTCGGGATAGCGCCGTCCGTAGGCTTGGAAGGTGTCATAAGATACATCGGGCATGATCTCGACCCATTTCCAGCCTTCCGCCTTCACGGCCTTGGCTGCGCTTTCAAGCTTGGCTGCGACAAGAGCATCTAGCCTCAAGACATCGACCGCAAAACCGCCTTCCTTGTCATCAAACAGGTCGCGCTTGACGGTTCCGCCTGCCGCCTCGTAGGCGTCCAGCCCGCCAACGAATTTGAGCCGCTTGTCGCTTGCCCGAACGCCCTCGCCAGCAAGTGCGGAACGAATGTTTGATGCGTAGCGGTTCCACGTTGGCAGTTCATTCCATACCCGTTCCTGCGCCTCGTGATCGTCGCTGGTCGTGAAGGCCGAAAGCTGGTCAAAGGTCATATCCTCGTTGCGGTAAGCCTCCAAGAGGCGCGGTGACACGCGACCAAGGGCAAGGCGGCGGCGCACAATCGTTTCGGTCGTGCCGAACCGTGCGGCAATATCGGGGACCGACTTGCCTTCGTCCGCCAGATCGCGGAACGCCTCGTACTGGTCGACCGGATGCATGTCCTCGCGCAAGACGTTTTCGGCAAGACTGGTCGCCTTCGCGTCCTCGCCCGCGCGCTCCTTGCATTCAACGGGGAAATCCTTCGCGATCTCTCCCTTCTCGGCCAGCAGACAGAGCGCCGCGCGGCGTCGCCCGCCAGCGGTCACGAAATAGCGGCCCTTCTTATCGCCCTTCCTGACAACAAGGTTTTGCAACAGCCTGTAGCCATCCGCCCTGATGCTCCCTGCCAGCGCTGCAATGCCCTCGGCGCTATAGGTTTTGCGGACGTTCTTGGGGTCCAAATCCAGCTTGTTTAGGGGGATGGTGATTGTCTCGGTCATGGGTTTTCTCTCCTGTTTTCCCTTTTCCCGCGAAGCGGAAATCCTGCCCGAACGGGCAGGAGCCCCGCTCCTGCTCCCGAGCTCGTGCGGAACTGCGGGGGAGAGGGGGGCAAGGGGACAAATCGGAGGGGGATCACCCGCCCGAAGGCGAAACCGAGGGTCGGCGCCGATCCGCGCATGCGGATCTGCGTCGATCCTGCACGGAGCGCGGCCCTGGCCGCGCGGAGGAAGGACGGGGAGACCGATTTTCCCCTTGCAGGGGAGAGGGGGCAGAGCCGCCCTTTCCCCCCTTTCACGAATGAACCTGGTCCCGGCTGCGGATGGCAAGACCCAGAGCGCCGCTACAACCCCGCGTATGTCAGCGCACCGCATGTCGAACGCCAGAACCTTACGATACGGATGCAGACGCGTCGCAAGGCACTAAAAATGTCCCCGGCGATGGCGGCGTGCCTATCACAGACGCTGTGGTCAATGGACAGCCTTGCGAGAAGTGGGCGCCGTGCGCCAAAGTCGAGAAAGCGCGGGCCGTACAAAAAGCGTGAGGAAAAACCGATGGCGAAACCGAATGAACCATATCAGATGGTAGAGGTCGAAAGCTATTTTCCGACCAGCACCGCTGGTCTGCACGGGTCGATCCACATTCGACCGACAGCGGGCCAAGGGTATCCGCCTAACCTCCATGTTGAGTGTTCGAAAACTCTCACCAATCCCCAGATTTATCCTGTCGGAACAAAATTCAGGATTCGAGCGAAACTCACTGACCGAGAAGGCGACTGTGAATTTCTGTATTCCTACTTTGGATGGAAGCCAGAGGTGCTAAGCAAGCCTAAGCGCAAATCGTAATTTCAAACTGAGATACAGCGAACGACGGCACCGCGCCGTGCAGGTTGTTCGAGCAACGCCTGCCCAAGCTACGCGAAATGGGGCGGCTGGGTCCCATATGGCCTGCGGACTGTTGGTTTTGTGGGGAGCATCGAGGGGACGCGGACAACTGAGGCTGAGCCTTACGCCCAACCTACGTGATCCGATTTTGCGAGCTTTAGAAACAGGTCGAACCAAAACCGATGCTCGGGTCCACCCCGATCGCCAAGCGTCTCGAACGCACAGTACGCGACCGACGTCGTCGGGTCTTTGCCGTATTTATCGATCGCAGCATCAATCGCCTCGTCCTCGGCCAAGAACTCCCATCCTCCAATTACGCTGTCGTGAATTCTCACGTTGACCTCCTCAAACCTGCCCAGGGAAAGCTAATGGTTGGGCGGTCCTGCGTCACCCCTGCATTTCGAGAAGTCACGTCAATCGTGATGGGGCCGACCAGTACGAAGGTCGAGCCCGCGATCAAACTGATCAACACCCAAGTTTCGCCGGCTGAAGCTGCAAGGCAACTGGGTCGTGGCCACACCGCGGTTTATCGAAAAATGAGACGACTGCGCACCAGTCGGCCGGCTTGGAGAGCATTTCCGACCCTTTTCAAACTCTCGCTCCGGGGGAACTTCAAAGGCAAATCGTGACACAACGGTGACCTCCATTGTCCGCGTTGTGAATGGGCAGCAATGCGCCTCACTTCGGTCGTTCTGGCGCAGTTGCAGGGATCCCGAAAGCGGACCTTCGTCCATTGGCCGGCCGAGCCCAATGACCGAAGTGAGGATTCATCTGCCTAACCGCTATTGGCTATAGAGGACGAACAACAGCACCTGATGGAGATGCGCCGAGCGAAGATGTGGGTTAGGAACTCCACTGACCAGTGCGACTCTATGCGGGGGGAAGTGATGGATGAACGTGAAGTCCGCCAAATGCAGGCCGCTGGCCTTATACTAGTCCGTGTCGATCACGACACATGGGAAGCGCTAGAAGACACCAGGCGCCACGGTGCGCAGTTCACACTCAACTACCGCCATGCGGCCGCGAGATCGGCCAAAGCGCGCTCGCTCGCGCTGATCGCGGTCGACGGATCGCACCTGCGCATCGGGATCGTTCGCTCGCGACAGGCCATCTCATCGCTGGATACCCGCGTCGCGTTCGACTTCGTCGACGACATCGAACCCGGCTCGCTCGCTCGGCTGCTTCGTGACGTCGAAACCCCCACGTTGCAACAGGCGGTCGCGCGATTGCGCGCTGTCCCCGAAGAGATCACAGCGATCTCCAGCCAACTCGGCCAGTCGATGATCGCGGCACTAGCCGCCGATCAAGCCAACTCGCCAGTCCTGCGGCGCATCCTCGCCTGGATCGCCGGACGCGGCCGTGTCGAAAATGCGGTCGTCATGCAGCACGACGCGATCAAGCTCGCCGTCAACGCCTTTGGCGGCGATGGTGAAGCCTATGAGTTGGCCGTTCTCGGCCCAAGCGCACTCGCCTCGATCCGCGTGCTTGAGGATGCCGCGATCGAGCATGACGCACGGTGGTTGCCGGGCTGGACGATGGATGAAAGCGATCTAACCGGACGGGCACGTTTCAGGAAACATGACGGCGAGCTCGAGATCTACACAGCCAATCGCTGACCGCTCGAGCAGTCTTGGGGTCGATCTGATCTACCTCAACGAACGACGCGGTGCGCTGGTGATGGTGCAGTACAAGATGCTCGAGCGCGACCACGATATGGGCGAGGGATGGCAGGTCCGTATAGACTGGCAGTTCGAGCAAGAACTCGACCTGATGCGGCAATTCGATCGCGATCTCGATCCCCAAGGGCCGTACCGCCTCCATCCCGGCGCCTTCTTCGTGAAGATGATGAAACGCCGCTCGGCAGCGAATGCAGCGGGCATCGTGATCAGCCTTGGCCATCTCGACCATATGCTTGGCAATGGCGGCATGCGCGGGAGCCGGAGCGGCCTTCGCGTCGACCATGCCGAGCTCGATGGCCATTATTTGCGCAGTGAGGCATTCGTCGAGCTGGTCCGATCGGGCTATGTCGGCACGCGCGGCGCGACCACGCGCCATCTTCAGTCGATGATCGAAGCGACGCTGAACGAAGGACGTGCAGTCGTTGCTGCCATTCACCACAGTTTCCGCTGAGCTCGGACCAGGCTGTCTTAGGCAGCCTCGAGCTTCTGCGTCATCATCAACCCACGCGGACTATTCGGTCGATTCGGTATAGTTTTGTGCGCTCGGCGCTGGGGATGGTCGATGTAAG
Source organism: Mesorhizobium sp. M0496 (assembly GCF_040321205.1). Taxonomy (NCBI): domain Bacteria; kingdom Pseudomonadati; phylum Pseudomonadota; class Alphaproteobacteria; order Hyphomicrobiales; family Phyllobacteriaceae; genus Mesorhizobium; species Mesorhizobium sp. M0496. The sequence goes on from NZ_JAMYRC010000015.1 coordinate 115,884, forward strand.
AGGGATAGAGCTGGGCACTAGACTATAGACTAGCTACTTTCGGTGGATCCTGATGGCAAGCATTGAGGCGTTCACGCCGAACTAAACGCCCGGGTCTGAACCTTCCCGGCTCTGTCGAACGAAAGCACTAGTCACCAGTAAGCTGCAGGTCAGCTAAACGCCCCATTCCGAATGCCTGCCTAAGGGGGCGACTACCTTTCTCCCCTCGATCAACTGCGGAGCTGCTAGTGGCTCCTGTATTCCATGAACAATCACCGCGTCCTTATATCGCGATCTCCGGCACCCCGGCTGAGGTGAGAAGCTGATAGAGCTCAGCCACATTGTTTCGCTGTCCGCGTTGTTGGCAGAAGGCGAAGATGGCGCGTTGTTTCGCCCGCGAGAGGGCGACGAAAAATGCGGCGACGCCTTCGGGGTCACCAGGGGTGTGGGCCCACCAAGCCCGGTCGTCGAGGCCAACGAAGATGATGGTGTCGTATTCGAGCCCCTTGCTCTTATGGACGGTCATCATCGGGATCTGATTGACTCCCTCGAACGCATCTAGGCAGGCCGTCCAGTTCGGGGCGCCATCGGCGGAAGCGAAGAAGTGGATGCAAAAAGCTTCAAGGATGATCTGAAGCAGGTCGCCAACGCCATATTCGGCATAGGTTCGGGCGATCGCGCCGAGATCCAGATATTCGAAAACCCGTCTGACGAAATCGACAGCGCTTTGCCGCGACGGGGCGGTGGCCGCCATGTCGGTGCGCAAGGCAGTGAGAAATGCGCTGAGTTCCGCCTCGACCTTGGCCGCGCGCGCATCTTCGTCTTGCCCGGTAGCGCGCAGCGCCAGGACAGAAGACGAGACCAGCTGCCATGCGGCCGGCGCGCGGCGTGTCGCGCCCAGGCGGAAGATCGCGATCGCGAGCCGGCTTAAGTCATCGGAAAGCAAATCCTGAAGCGAGGTTTTGCCGAGGGTATGGCTCTCGTTACGGATCCGCAGACCGTGAGCGGCGAAGGCTCCAGCGAGTTCGTGCTCATAATCATCGGATTTCTGCTTCACGAGGAGCGCGTAGTCGCGCGGCGCTCGGCCGCGGGTGGCCATGTCGTTGGCGATCCATTGCGCCAGGTGGGCGGCTTCCGCCGCCTTGGTCTGGCTGGACCAGACGTGAGCCACGTCGCCATCGACCTGGCGCGCGGTCTGAGCGACCGTTGGGACGGTGTTCGGATCCAGAGCGCGTGCGACGACGTGCTGGATAGCGACCAAGTCGGGCGAGGAACGGAAGTTGAAGAGGAGGGGGAAGCGGGCTCCCCCGAAATCGGCCTGCAGCCGCTGAAAGGCATCCTGGCGCGCGCCAGCGAAGACCATGATCCGCTGCTTGTCGTCACCGACGCCGGTGATGACGGTCTGTCCGCCAAAGAAGGCCGAAAGCAGGAAGTCGTATTGCGCGTAGGTCGTGTCCTGGAATTCATCGACAAAAACGAAGGGATAGGTGGTGACAAGCGCCCGACGGATGTGGGGATTGGCCCGGAGCAGCAGCTCCGCGAGCCGGTTGATGCCGACGAAGGTAAGTGCAGAGGACTGGCCTGGCCGTAGTTGCGTTGCCCACCAGCGGGCGATGGCGAACTCGGCGGCGTTCTGGGGCGCGATAGGTCCCATGGGCAAGCGATAGCTGCCAACGATCTTGGGTTCAAAGTCGCTCGCGCTGTAGCCGGCGATTTCCGCCTGCCATTCCGGCGGCGCACTGAGCCGGGCGAGCGTGAGGAAGCCTTCTATCGCCTTGCGCTTTGGGAAGGCAATTTCGTAAGGCCGGGTCGGGCGCCAGTCGGCGGGGATGGCGTTGAGAAAACGATCGACCAGGCTCTTGGTGAAGGCGTCGAAGGTGACCGACACGAACCGGTTGGCGAACTCTGGTGGGCACCGCTGGCGGACGCGCGACGCGAGATTGTTGGCTGCATCCGTTTTGAACGAAATCGCCAACACGCGGTGCGGCGCTCGGCAGAGGCCCGTCTCAAGCAGATAGTCGGCGCGTTGGGCCAGAAACTCGGTCTTGCCGGCGCCGGGGCCTGCGACCACGCACGCCGAGCCGGCGTGGCGCAGGGCATTCCACGCCGCCGGTTCGAGATCGTTAATGCCGCTGGGGCGCCAGTCCTCTGGCCGAATAAGGCGCATGGTCAGGCACCCGCGGGAGGCGGCGGGGTAAGTCGAGCGACAATTGAGATCAGGAGTGCGCGCAGTTCTTCGGGAGCGGCGGCTGCGAGGGCAGCCGGGTCTTGTGCACTCAACACCCGAACGTGGGTGCTGGGCTTGCCGCGCCCCAGGAACAGATAGCGATACCAGCGCATCAAAACGTCCTGGTCGGCAGCGTACAGGTGAGGCAGGCCGTCGTCGCCGAGAACCGCCGTGCGCGGCTCCCCTGCAGGCGAGGGCCCCTGGCGGCCGGGTTCGACGATCTGATAGGCGAGCGGGAGAGCCTTCAGCATCGAATAGTCGAGGTCGAGGGGCGTGCAGAAGAAGACGTTGAACTGGCGCAGCCACTGCACCCACTGCGTGATGTGCGCAAAATTCGGTGGCGGCAGAGCGTCAAAGGTCGCCAGGTTGGCAGCCGGACCCTGTGGGTTGAGATGCTGTCCGAAAATGGCCTGAGGCGTGACGTTGTTTGCGAGCAATTGCGTACAGGCCGTCTTGATACGCCCCCATCCGCCACCGGCTCGGCCCCAGTCGAGATCCAGCAGCGTCGCGTAGGGAATGTCGAGATCGGTCAGCAGTCGCCAGAGGTGATTCACATGGCGACCGCCCAACGGAACGACCGCGACGAAGGATCGATCGATGTCGAGGCCCATCGCTTCGGCGAGGCGGGGAAGAACGACCTCCTCGGACGCACCTTCCCCCAACACGACGAAGCGCGCGAAATAGAGTTCGGGATAGGTCCGCACTGCCTCGCGGATGAATTTCGATGCCTCTTCCTCGCCAACGGGGAGGTTGATCGGGCGGATGCGGGCCGTTCGATCGTGCGGATCGAGCCGGAAGTGCCGGACCTGGGTCGGATCCACCCAGGCGAGGATGCTTGGGGAATGGCTGGAGACAACGGCCTGCGCCTGCGGCGACTTCGTCAGGTCCTGTATCTGCCGGACGATGCGGGAGAGATAGAAGGGAGCGAGATTGTTCTCGGGCTCTTCGATCGCGATGAGCGTGAGCGCCGGTAACGGTACGCCGCCGGCCTGGAAACCGGCCCCAGCAGGATCGGCGACGATCCCGGCTTCAACGTCCAGTGTCGCCGCGGTCATCCCCAAATGGAAGAGCGACCGCTGGCCGTCGCTCAGGTCATCGAGGGCTCGCTCCCGGCCGACCTCGTCGGGGCGGAAGACCACCTCTACCTTCCGGATGAAATGCTCAAAACGCAGGTCGAGCGGGCGGAAGACCGGCGTCGTGTCGGTCCCGGCTGTGTAAACTTCCTGCCACCGCCGCGTCACCGCTGCGGCAATCACATCGACGGCCGGCTCCCCGGCGAAAGCGCCGTTCAAGGCGGCGCCGGCGTTTGTGAACGTGTCGCGGACTCCCTGCGACCAGTTGATGGCGCGCCAGAGCCTGCCGCGCAGAAAGGCCGTCACCTGGGAGGCGCCGTCCCGCGTCGCAGGCACGTAGATCATTTGGATCCGCGCCCGGTCGGCCGCTTTCAACTCGGTGCAATCAGCGTCGGTGAACGCCCCGAAAGTCCGGACCGCCCAGTATTTCTGCTCAATCGCACCATCGAGCGAACCGTCATCGGTCCAAGTCGCTTCGAGACGCAGGCGGCATTTCAGCTTGCCCGCCTCGTCAGCGGCCATCTGGTGGAAGAATTCCGGAATTGCCGCGCCGCCGGCGCCGTCGGCGTCCAGTTCCGGAAAGGCAATGATTGCCTCTAGGACGAAGTTTCGCTGGAGCGGTGCGACAAGCTCGGTGGAAGGGACATGGAAATCTTGGCGCCGTAGGCGTCGCTGATCGCCGGTCACGCCGAAGAGGCGCTGCAGGGCCTGCATCAGGGCCGTCTTCCCCGCACCATTGACGCCGACAAACGTGGTGAGGCCGGAGGTGAGGTCGACGCTTGTCGCTTCAGGTCCGAAGCAGCGGAAATTCGTCAGACTGAGCCGCTCAATAAACATGTTTCCGCCTCCCCTTATCGGCGGCTCATCGCGTCAAGTTTCCCTTGATCAGCAGCCGCCCCCTTCCATGATCTCGTCACCTATACTTCATGGATCAGTATAAATCGCGCTTGGGGCAAAACTTCTGATAAAATCGCGATCAATTGGCGATAGCCAAGACTACGACTTAGGATCCGGCGGTCAGCTCGAGCAAAGCGTGGTGGATCGCGATGGCTGGTCGCTCAACCGTTCTGGCATGTTCGGATCGCCAGAATGCCGGATGTTCGACGACTGGAGAAAGCAAGATCTGTTCGTCGGCCCGCTTCACGCGCCCCAAATACGCGTTTACGCCCGCCGCTGCCGACTGCGCATCGCCGCCGAGCAGATACCCCGCCATGAAGCCGGAGGCATGGTTTTCGGCGTATTTGCCCGAACGGAACCGATCGACGCCTTCGACCACATACTCCCGGCAAAGGTAGGTGTCGCTTCCATCCAGGCGCTTGCACTCGATGATCGCGTGAGGATCGTGCTCAGCGTGGCGCAGGAAAACTTCCACGACATACAGGGGAATGTCTGTTCGACCGTCGGGTGTCATGACATTGGGGGTGGAGCGCGACTCCATGCCGAGCGCCACGATGAAGGACTTGCCCCACGCCAGCGTTCCGGACGTCAGAGCCTGGCGCATGCCGTCTCGCAGCCGCTCGGTCATGACGACCTCGCCCTCTAAGGCCGTCTCCCCATCTATGGCCGCCAAAGCCCAGCCCTCCCGCACCGTCACCAGGATCGCGGCGACCACCTCATCGGCTAGGGCGATGTATTCGCGCCCGACCACGCCTTGGGACTCATGGGGGATCCTCAATGTCGGTGGCCCGCAAAGCTCTCGGCGATCACCGCGTCTGCGTCCTCCAGCGCCACGCTCTCCAGCCAGTGGCGACGAGCCGCGGGCTTGATGATCACGACCTCGTTGCGGCCATGGACCCGCAGTTCGCGCTGACCGGTGAGTGCGCTGGCGAGAGGCACCTTCATCCGGTCCTCAAGCCGTCCGAACACCGCCGCGAGACTTCCGTCGGGCGAGACGATCTCGACCTCCGGGGCCTTGGCGCCGTCCTCCAGGACGAACCGGACGATCCGCATCGCATCCGTGCCACGCAGGTCGAACACTTCCGCACGAACGCTGCGCTGGCGACGGGCCGCAAGCCATCGGTCCAGCACCGCCGAGAACGTTCGGGCATAGGCCGCGACACCCTCGTGCGCGCCCGCCGGGGTCATGGAGTCGGAAAGGCCCGCGCTCCATTGCCATCCCGCCTTGAGGAGCCCGTCTCGCACCACTATCCGGTCGTCGGCGTCGAGGCCGTAAAGGTCGAAGACGGCGTCGTCCAGCGCGACCAAGTCGGGTGGCGTCGGGGCCTGGGATCGGAATTGCTGCTCAAGCGCGTAGATCTCTCCACCGGCATCAGAACCAGCAATCAGGGTGAGATCCGGCGTGGGCAGTAGCGCCACGTCCTGTCGGAAGAGCCGCCGTTTGTAGAGGCCGAACTCTCCGGCGGTCATGAGGAAGAACCAAGCCGCCAAGGCCGAGCCCAAGACTCCGGCGAGGATATGGGCCGCTTCGCGGTGCGACGGAGGGAAGGGCGCGCCGAAGAAGGCTTCGGAGAAGACGAGGTCGCGATCGGCGACCGCGGTCAACGGCCTCGGCTCCCCGGGCAGAAACTCCTTCACCAGCAGCAGGGGTGCCTTGTAGAGCGCCCGATCGCGCGGCCACTGCGCGGCCGTTAGCCCGAACGAGGGGAGATCGTCGGGCACCGCGAAGGGCTGCAGGTCGTCCTTCTGCAGATAGTCGAGAGCAGCCAGGGAAGCCGCGTCGCGGTTCCGATTCTCGGGTTTGCCCAGGATGAGGCCGTCGCCCAGGACGGTTCCAAGATCCCGCAGCCGATCGCCAAGCGGCCGATGCCCGTCGGTGAGATCGTCAACAAGGCGCAGGTCCCTGCGTCGGCCGAAAGCCGCTGTCTTGAGGCGGGTCGGCCGCGCTTCCCAGTCGTCCAGCGAAAGGCGGACGATATCGCTGGGCGCGATTTCGAAGGTGTGGGAACGCGGCCCTGCGGGCGACCACGGCACCTGGACGATGGTCAGGGTCTCGGTTGGCTGGGGCCGATGCCGAGCGAACAGGACCACGGCCGGCATGGCTGCGCCCTCGAACAGCCAGGATCGCAAGTTCGACAGATTGACGAGCGTCACCGGGCCCAGGGCTCGGACCACGTGGCGCGCCGCCGCTGCGCCGGTCTTACTGGCGCTGAAGAAGGGGGTGGCGCTCAGGACCATGCCAAACCGCGTTTGCGCGTTCGCGAATTCCGCTGCCCGCATCAGGAAGTCGAGACCCACGCCCCGCGGCTGGGCGGGAAGGGTCTGCCCGCCCTTGCGGCGGTCGGCCGTGCCGGCCTTGCCCTTGAAGCTCCAGGGCGGGTTGCCGACGATGACGTCGAATGATTTTAGGCCGTCTTCTTCGAGGAGATGTTCGGTCGCGGCCTCTGTCTGCTCAATGGTTCGGGCGTCGCCCACGAACAGGGTCCGGCCGATCAGCGGTTCGAATGTCAGCCCTTCCGGAGGCTGCGGATCGGGGTCGAGCTCCAAGGCCGCCAAATAGAGGCTGAAAGCGGCGACGCGGATGGCAGCTTCGCTGATGTCGACCCCGTAGACCTGGGTGTAGAGCACCTTGCGGATGGCCGCCCTCGTCATCGGCGTCCTCAGGCCCTTTAGATGGATCAACCGCCGAAACGCCTCGACAAGAAAGACGCCGGATCCGCACGTCAGGTCGAGCACGGTCTGCTCGCCGTCGAGGCCGTCCATGACCTCATCAAGGATCAGGGAGACCACAGGCAGGCGGGTGTAGTAGACGCCTGCGCGGGTGGCCTCCGTCGATCGAGCGCGTCCCGCCACGGGCGCGGCGCCGGAATGGGCGAACTGTTCGTAGATCGAGCTGATCAGCTCTACCGGGATGACGTCGAACTGATACGGAAAGAAGGTGGTCTGGCCGCTGACCGGATCGACGGCGTCCAGAAAGTTCGCGACCCGAGAGAGATGCGCAGGCGCGGGCGGCGCCGCCGACGAGGGCGGAAACATGTCACCGTTGAAGGTCTTGGACAGCCACTTGAACAGTTGGCTGGTGGCTTGCCGGTCGCGGAGCGCGGCCGACAGACGCGTCGTCCCGCACAAACTGTGCAGCCGTTCGGCGGTGATGATGTCGCGATCAAGCAGATACTGGGTGAAGATCGCCCGGCCGATCAGCGCCTGAGCCTCGTCCCGGACGAGGTTCGCCGACACCAGGTCCCGTTCCAGAACGGCGAGATCCGAGAGCAGTTGCTGGTCGACCGCAGTCTTGCGATCCACCTGTTTCGTCTTGGTCCAGAACTGCCCGGTCTCCATGGCGAAACGGCCGGCGAGCGCGTCGAGCTCCTCCAGTCCGGATGCGATCGTAAGGAAGGTTGCGAGACGGTTCTGGGCCGGATCGGCCTCCGGCCGGGGGCGACCGAAGCCGTTATAGAGATCGATGCGATCCGGCGACACGATCCAGAGTAGGGGCGCGAACCCCTCATTCCAGATCTCCTGACGCCAAGCGGCCAAATCGGCGTCGGCCGGCGGGCTCGAAGTGAACTTGAAATAGACCGTCAGAGAGGACTGGCCACGCCACAGAGCGTCGGGCGTGAAGGATCGGCCTCGCCGGCCCAAGCGAGCTTCCTCACCCAGCAGAACGCCCGGCGCAGCTTCGCCGTCGGCCATGTAGCCGGTCGCTGACAGGATTTGACGAAGCGCCGCGTCAGTCATCGGCCCGCCTTCACCATCTGGGGCGCGAAGGGCAACGCCGCCTGAAGCGACGCGGGCGCGAGCGGCATTACTCTCTGGCTCAAATCGTGGATGAGCTGAGCGCAGGGGACGACGAAGGTCGGGTCCTTAAGTGGCTTGGCTCCAAGGTCCGCGCCGGGCACCAAGCGGGCTGTCTGAGCGTCAATCAGAGCGACCGAGCCCTCAAGATCAGAGGGACGGGTTTCTGACAGGGCGCGAAACAGCGCGTCCATACTGTCACCGATATCGCTGATGCGAACGTGGAAGTCCCCGGTGATCCGCCGCGTGATCGCCAATCCGAGAATGTCTGCGAAGGTAAAACGGGCCGCTTTGCCCGGCTTGGCGGCGAGATAGCTCACTGCCTTGCGCCATGCACGCACCTCGCCCGGCGAGACGCCGGCGAGATCGCGCGCTTGCTCCTGGGTAAATTGAATCGTTTGCAGCGACATGGATACTTGTCGCAGACGACAGGAAAATGTGCAAGATTAAACGCTCAACGCCGCAGACCATCGATCGAATCCCTCGCACTTGATGGATCCATCAGGGAGTGAACCTAGGGGCACCACGTCGTGAGCGGACCAGGCAAGCTGCCTGATGGCCTGGTCTCAGAACGGCAGCTTACTGACGGGCGTTTCCTATAACCAGACGGTCCGAATACGGCCCCAAATGCTGCCGGTCGGCAATGCGCCTCGAGGGTGCTGGCCGGGCACGGCCAGCAGGGCGAGACAAGATCGCCCGGCCCTCCGGAGCATCGTCAGTGGGAGCGGGATGGGGAACCCCGGGGCGGCCACAGGCAAGCGAAGCCGAAGAGTCTAGCATCGTCATCCACCAGCAGAAAAACTCGTTCGAAACCTTCCATGCAAGGAGGCCTTCCGCTAGGTTCACAGCCAACGTGTCGGTAAGTTTCTGCTGCTATCATTCGTCCGCATATGTGTATCAAAATGCCCTCTATCCCCGCTGTCGATAACGCAGACTGGCCTCGTGCTCTCGCGGCGGCAAACGCGTGGCGTGGACGCTGTCTCGATATATTTGCTCGAAGCGAAGCAGCCGTTAGCGATACGCTTTTGGTGCTGGCGAATGTTTCGGAGCGGGGCATCGTCGTGAAACTGCCCCATCTGGTCGGCCAGAGATTCGAGGAGTTGGCAAACTTGATCGGACCAGCCGGAGCTTTCGCTTTGGAGGGCAAGGCATCCACAGTAGCATTGTCGACCTTCCGTGCCCATGAGAGCCTGCGCGCGTCGCTGTGTCACGGTGTCGGCAAAATTGTACTCGACCAACAAGGGGGTTGGTTGCTCGTGTTGCGGACACTTGCGTTCCGATCAAAGCAGCCGCAACGCACGGTTCTTGTTATTGAAGAGAACGAAGCCGAAGGATTGGTAAAATCGCTCCAAGCCGCTGGGCAGCGACTCCGCTCAGAATTAGGAAACCTGCGGCATACCCTGAGCCCGACCTGATCCTCCAGCGGAAAAGGTACCTGTTCAGTTCTGCCAGCCCCGGCAAGGCATCGGAGAGCCGACGGCTTCCCCGATAGATCTTTCTCTGTGAAGTATGCATCGAAAGCTGACGGGAAGCATCCGTGAAGAGTTTCGGGCGCCGGCAGGCGTACGAAAGTCCCCGAGGAAGGAACCCGTGGGCCACAGGCGATGGTTATGGGGATTTC
>NZ_JAMYRC010000016.1:0-118518 GCF_040321205.1 Mesorhizobium sp. M0496
TCGTCGCCTTCCGGCACGATTAGCATGATCGGATCGGCGGGCGTAATCACTCCGCCGACCGTATGAACTGCGAGTTGTTGAATGGGTGCCTGACTGCGGCGCGACGATATCGATCCGTCGCAGTTCCTGTTCAGCCGCCACCTTGCGCTCACCATACTCCCCGACCTGCGCCTCGCTGGACGAGGACAAGTTCCGCTGGCCGCGGGTGGAGAACGGCGTGATCCGGCTTGCCGCGCCCAACTGATGGCGCTCGTCGAAGGCATGGACTGGCGCGGTTAAGCCGAACGGAGACGGCGTCCGACGTCGGCCGGATAGGCCGTGGCGAAGTGACTCAGGCGCAAAAGGCGGGCCTCTGGCCGTGCAAAATAAGCTTTTGTCGGCGTCATGACGAGAAGCGCTTTGGCCCGTCTCCACGAAATCGTTCCGCTCAAGGCGATATTCGTCCCCATGGCGGCGGAGAAGGCCGAACTGCAATAACTCCGGAGCGAACACTCAAGGCCGAGATCGTCCGGATGGCGACACTCAACGAGCGTGCCCAGGAGAGGCTCGCCGACCTTCAGGGATCGTCAAGCAGCTGGAGCGCGCCGCTTCGGTCGCAGCTCCGAGAAGCTCGAACGTGCCCAGCAGGCCTTCGCCTTCGAATCCAGACCGGGCTCGGCGCGATTGAGTCCGAACTCGAGGCCGCAAGACCGCAAGACCGACAGGCGAGCCGCGACGTGCTGCGCGACCGCGCAAGGCGTTCCCGGTGCATCTGGAGCGGGTCGAGATCGTCATCCGGCTCGACCCATGGGGGAAGAAGCGCTCCCGCAGCCAATCGTCCAGTCCGTCAAACGCCGTCGGCCGCACGGGCTTGCGAACGGAACAGTCCCGCCCTCGCTTAGATGCCGAGGCACGGTGTTGCGCGCGCACCCGAATTCCTTCGCCCGTCGGTTCCCCGCCAACCTCATGCCGCCGCAGCATCGCTGCCACCTCTTCAGGCTGAAGGATCTGCTCTCCCTGCATCGTTCTCGACAATGCAGGAATCGCCCAATCCCAATCGCCATCCATGCCTCCTCTCATAACCGAGGGGTCAGTTTCTCAATTCGGCCGACAACTGAGACGTCCGGTGCTCTTAGGCAGGGCAATCATACGAGATGCCTCCTGCAACATCATTTCCCGCATCCATAGGCTTGCCGGATCATTATTGTGAAGCGCAGGCCATTGGACGGCCTCCGTGAATGCGGCAGGAAGTGGCGGCGGAAGTTCGACAATCCGCAAGGGTGTTAATTTCGCGAAATGCTGCGCCAGCCGCAACGGCATGGTCCCGATGCGGCTGGTGCCTGATAGAAGGGGCGGGATCATGCTAAAGCCGTGTACGACGACCTCGATACGTCTCTCGAAACCGTTCTCGAGCAAATACCATTCCTCGATGGAGGGCTGCCGGGTGTCCCCGAATTTAAGCACAACCTGCCCCATCGACAAGTATCGGTCGAATGTAAGTGGCTCTGACAGCTGCTTGTTCGTGCCGCAGCCTACGCATACGAGCATATCTTCGAACAGGGCTGCGCGAGGATGTTTCGACATGAACACTTCCGGCATAATCAGAAAATCAACGTCGCCGCGCCGGAGAAGCTCCTCGGGGTCGTCGGAAATAGGCAGACATTCGAAGCGGACGGCGGGAGCTTCCCGCGCAGCACGCTTTACGATTTTCTTAAAAAATACGAGTGTGAGGTAATCGGAAAGGATGATGCGGAAGCGACGATCCGATCCGACCGGGTTAAAGGGGTCCCAGGAAATAATCGACAGCTGGATGTGCAGCAATGCCTCCCGGACTGCTGTGGCGAGCCCCTCCGCGCGCGGTGTCAAAATGAGTTCGCGGCCGTTCATCGTAAATAGCTCATCGCTGAAATAGGCGCGTAACCGACCGACGGCGGCGCTCATGGCCGGCTGACTCAGGTTAATACTGCGGGCTGCGGCGGTGACTTTACGCTCCCTGATCAAAGCGTCCAGCACAACGAGCAGATTTAGATCGAGTCCCTTAAAACGCATGCATTGACCTATCCGATGCGTGGATGGGTATCGCCCAAACAATCAATTTCACGAATGGTGAGAGCGTCAACGCATCAGCCGACGACGAAACAGAGCAACCGATAGGAAGAACGGCAAAACCGTGTATATGCAAAGCGCGCCGATATGCAGGCCCATGCTGCCGGCGGGACGGCCAAGCATCGCCGGACGAATGAGGTCAATTGCATGTGCGAGCGGCAACAAGGAGGCGACGTCCTGAAAAGCGCCGGGCAATTGGTTGACCGGAAACATCGCGCCGCAAAGGAACAGCATGGGTGTTATAACAAGCGTATTATAAAATATGAAATATTCATAACTGGGCGCAAGCGCCGTGACGACCATCGCTAGACTCGCGAAGGCGAGGCCACTGAGAGCGATGACTGGCAGCAAGCAGAGGATGGATGGCCACGATGCGTAGCCTAGCGTGGTGGCAACAATAGTGATTGCTGTGCCCGCCATTATGGCCTTGGTGGCTGCCCACGCCAATTCGCCGAGTAAGATATCGCCGAGCGTCAGCTGAGTGCATAGCATTCCTTCCCAGGTGCGCTGGTCGCCCATGCGGCCGAAACTCCCGTAAACCGTTTCAGCGGTCGCCGATGCCATCGCGCTTGTGGCAACCATGCCAGCCGCGAGAAACGCAATGTACGAGGTGCCCTCAACAGGACCTATCATTGTTCCGATTCCAAAGCCGAGACCGAACAGATAGATCATCGGATCGGCGAGGTTGCCGAGCACCGATGCAAGCCCGATTTTCTTCCATCCAAGATAGTTGCGGCGCCAAACCGCGACCCAATTCCACGCATTGGCGGGCATGCCCGCCGCATAACGTTCGCCCATTGTTCAGTCCTCCATCTCGCGCCCGGTTAGCCGCAAAAACACATCCTCGAGATTGGGAGGACGCTGCAGAAGGCGTAGACCCGCGCGCCCGCGTAGCTGCGCCAGCACCTGCTCCGGATCGGGTGCATAGCAAAAAAGCGTCTCACCGCTCACCTCAATGCGCTGTGCGTACGGCCGGATCAGCGCACCCAGTTCATGCGGATTGCCGCCGTAGACCTCGACCACGTCACAGCCGATCTGCTCGTCAATGAGTGCGGACGGGCGGCCTTCGGCGATCTTGCGCCCCTCCTCCATAACGCACAGCCGATCGCACAGCCGCTCGGCCTCTTCCATGAAATGGGTAGTCAAAAGAATAGTCTTGCCCCGCGCCAGCAGCGATCGCAGCCGTTCCCAGATCAGGTGGCGGGCCTGCGGATCGAGGCCGGTGGTCGGCTCGTCCATCACCAGCAAGTGCGGGTCATTGATCAGCGCACGCGCGAGCGTCAGGCGCCGCTTCATGCCGCCGGACAGTTCGGCGACGCGCGCATCCGCTTTGTTCTCGAGGCGGGCGAACTCAAGCAGCGATGGTATGACCGCATCGATCTGGCGTCTGCTCATCCGGAAGTAGCGCCCGAACACCAACAGGTTCTCGCGTACAGTGAACGCGGTATCAAGATTGTCGAACTGCGGGACCACGCCGATGCGCATACGTGCCAAACGCGCGCGCGCCGGCACTGGAACGCCGAGCACAGTAATCTTCCCCGCATCGGGCGATGTCATGCCGAGGACCATACGCGCAATCGTGCTTTTGCCCGCGCCGTTCGGTCCCAAGAGCCCGAAGCATTCCCCCGCCGCAACGCGGAACGACAGTCTGTCGACAACGAGCTTGTCATAAGTTTTGCTTACGTCAGTAAGATCGATCGCTACCATGGACATGGGTTCATTTTACCGAGAGGGACGCCAAGACTGGCGGTTGCTTGGTTGCCTGCCGGACCTGAAACTGTGACTCGTCTTCGCCATCCCAGCCGTCGATAACGAACTGATCGACATCACAAGGATTTAGCCCCTGTTCCGGTAAAGCGGCGACAATTGCGTATAAATTATCGATGGCTTGGTAACGCGGATCGTTGTGCCGCTTTTCCTGGTCAACGCAGAAGACGAGCCGTCCATCCTCGACCAGGGCGATCGCCCCATCATGGGTCAGCTTGATACCAAAGATGCGCATAGTGTCTCCAGGTTAACGGCGATAGATTCGATTCATCAGGAAGCGGAAAGCGGGTTTCGGAAACGGACGAGCAAGCAGTCTTCGTTGACCGACTCGCCCCGACACTCAAGACGCTCTACCTCGATCAACGTTTCGTTCAGCATGGCGATGACCGGCTCAGCACCAGCGGCGTGACCCCAGCGACGGCAATTAGCATCCCTTGCCGATCCGAAGATCAGATGCCCGCCAGGCGCAAGCACCCGCACCAGGTTTTTGACGGCCTCGCGCATCTCGGCTATGTCTTCGAGATAGTAGAGGACCTCCGCCACAACGATCAGGTCAAACAACTCGTCGGTCGAAAACTGTTGAACATCGGAGACTATCCAGTTGATGCGCGACGGCTCGTTTATCCGTTGACGTGCTCGAGCAATCGCTTGCGCCACGACATCGATGACGGTGAGCCCTTGGCAGTAGGGGGCTAGTTTTTCCGTGAATGCGCCGGCAGCGCACCCGACTTCGAGGGCATTTGAAATGGAGCCTTGGGCAAGCGCCAGCTGGAGCATTTGCGTGTGGCGCTTCCGCTCGAACGGATTGCCGTCGAGAAGCCACGGATCGTCTGCGGCCAATTCCCGATCAAGCAACTGATGATTCACGTTCTGGGTCAAACTCGTGCACCTCTCGTCCACTAGGTAATTAGCGATCACTCGTCGCCGCAAATGTTGCCCGACAGCACTAATTCCGAAGAATCCCGCGCAAGATTGAGCTTGCGAAGCGGAGCCGCATGCGGCGAGAATTCTGCCCTGCTGGAACCAGTGATCGGAGTTTGGGTGGGGGCCTGTTTTCCCCCAGTGTTCGATGTAGCGACAGCAGAGCCTCGCGACAGCCAATCGCTATTGCTCAATGTACACAGCGCGTAGGCTTTCAACGGAAGCAAGAGAAAGATGTTGATGAACGTGTGCAGCGAAAAGCCCAGAAATCGAAACTGTCGGGCACGAAATGCTACCACGCTGCATCGGAGCATGGTCATGGACACAATCATCAGTCCTGTCCACCAAGGCACAGAGCCTGTCAGTGCGAAATGTGCGAGGCCCGTTAATACCGATACGGCGAGGAGTAGCGCGCCGAGATTCTGTCCGACCACGTCCAACGTGAGATAGCTATTCAGGCTGGGCAGCAAGCGCAGCCCAAGCAGCGTGTCCCGGAATGTGCTTCGTGCCCAACGGAGTTGTTGGCGCAGATACGGTCCGAGTCTGTTCGGGACGACTGTGGCCGCGATGGCGCTCGGAACGTACTCGGTTCGAAAGCCTGCTTTCAGCATCAGGATAGTAAGATGGCGATCCTCACCGAAGTCGCTTGGCTTGCCCCGAAAAAACTGCGACTCGTACTGGTCCAGTAACAAAAGGAGCGCAGACCGGCGGTACATGGCACATGGGCCGCAACAGCACATAACGGCACCGAAGCGAGCCTGCGCCGCGCGCTCCTCGTTGCAAGCCAGCCAGTACTCCATGTCTATCAGCCTGGTCAGCCAGCTCTCGGTCCGGTTACTGGCCGTCAACTGACCCATGACTGCGCCGACCGCTGAATCTCGCATTTTCGGTACAAGCTTGGCAATGACGTCGGACGCGAGTAGCGTGTCTGAATCAACGTTAAGCACCAGATCCCCTGATGAGCGGCGTATCGCGGCGATCTGCGCCTTGCGCTTTCCAACATTCTCGGGAAGCAAAATGATGTCGAACCTAGGGTCGCGCGCGTAGGCTTCGTGGACAGTTCCTAAGGCTTCGCGATTTCCAGAACCGTCATCAACCACATAGACCCGAAGTCTTCCGGCGTATTCTTGGTCGGCAATGGAAGCCAGGCACTCTGAAAGCGTGCGCGGATCCTCGTTGAAGCAGGGGACGATGACATCCACGCTGGGCAGTTGATCGGAGCCGACGAGAACCTCGAACGCCGATGAGTCGTTTGTCGGCAGAGCATAAAGCCCCTGCATGCTCTTATAAGCAGTCGAGAGCAGCGCATAAAGCGATATGGCCACAGTGCTGGTTGTACCAAGAAGAGTCATGGGATCTCGTTTGTTCAGTGATGTTGAGGAAGTGAGCGGATTACAAATCCGCGCTCACGCAATTCTGGAATCAGCCGGGACAGCGCCGTGACCGTCTGGTCGCGCAGACCGGCGTGAGCGCCCCGGCCCAACTCGCCGGGAGGGCATCCGTCGTGCAAGAGTACGATTGCGCCCGGCCGGACAGAGGCGAGCACTTTATCGATAATCGCGTCGACCCCAGGGCGAGACCAATCTCGAGGGTCGACGGACCAATGGAGGGCCGCCAGCCCGGCGATCTGTGACGCTGTGAAGACTTCTTCACTCCAGGCGCCGTAGGGCGCGCGAACATAGCGCACCGAGGCCTGCGGGCACGCTCTCATGATGGCGTCGTTCGCTTCAAAGACCTCACGTTGCACTTCGCCGAAACCGCATTGGTACAGATCCGGATGAGACATCGTGTGGTTGCCTACCTCGTGCCCTTCTGCGATCATCCGTTGGATTAGATCTGGGTGCTCTAAGGCGTAGGCGCCGATGACGAAGAAAGTCGCCGGCACCCGCTGCTCTGCCAACACATCGAGAATCTCCGGTGTGAAAAGTCGATTGGGACCGTCGTCAAACGTCAGATAAACGCTGCGACGGCCGGTGCCGTCAGAGCACTCACGGCGCACTTCGTACAAGCAATCGGGACGGCTCATAGCTCTGGTCCGTTCCGATCTATCATCGTGCCCGTGGGCCATTCGCTGATCGGCCGTCCAACCGGCAGAACAATGGTGAGTGCGTCATCGATGCGTGTGGGCGGCAGGTCGAGGCGGGCCTCTGGTCGGGTCGAGCGCACGCGAATTCCCGACAAAACGGCCAAAGGCCTGTATCGCCGCCCGAACCTCTCAACATGATTCCGCAGCGCGTCCCGGACCGTTCCGAAAGCGAATGGAACGCCAAGCTCCTGCAGTATTGGAAGCATGACATGGATTGAATGGGCGATTCCGAGACCCTCAAGGTCCGGGCGTACCCCGTACAGGCCCAGCTCAGCCACCAACAGGTCGACCGCGTCAACCTTGATGAAACGGCGCAGTATGCCCATGTGAGCCGCTACACCACTTGAATCATAGGCGATCACGCGGAGTTCAGGCCTGGCTCCGGCCCAGCTTCGACTACCTTCGAACGGTTCTGCGTTGGACGCCCCAGTCGGCCCGTACGTATCACGAAAGAACTCGGCGAGCTCAACGTGATCGGAGAGCTGCAATTCGTTTTCCCAGCACAACTTCCACTGCACCTGATGGCGCATTCAGGACCTCTCTTCATATTAGTTTTTTGCGGCCGCATTACCCGACCAAAGCGGCGCTGTTGGCTGCATTCAGCCGTTGTCGTTGGCGAAGGTGAGCCAGACGCTCTCTCGAAGTTCCGGCCCGTGTCGTCGATTTGAGCTTGACGTCGCTCATTAACGTTCCTCTAATGCATGGCTCGTAAATTCGTAAAATTGATTGTTTGAATGATACGCATCCACGCGTTGGATAGAACATGACATGCGTTTCAAGGGACTCGATCTAAATCTCCTCGTTGTGCTGGACGCTCTGATGAGGGAGCGTAAAGTCACTGCCGCGGCTCGCAGTATCAACCTGAGCCAGCCGGCCATGAGCGCCGCCGTTGCTCGGTTACGCGCCTATTTCAACGATGAGCTATTTACGATGAACGGCCGCGAGCTCATTTTGACACCGCGCGCCGACGGGCTCGCCACAGCAGTCCGGGAGGCATTGCTGCACATCCAGCTATCGATTATTTCCTCCGACGCTTTCAACCCAGCCCAATCGGATCGTCTCTTCCGAATGATGCTTTCCGATTACATCACGCTCGTATTTTTTAAGAAGATCGTAGAGCGTGCTGCGCGGGAAGCACCCGCCGTTCGCTTTGAATGTCTGCCTATTTGCGACGACCCCGAGGAGCTTCTCCGGCGCGGCGACCTTGATTTTCTGATTATGCCGGAAGTGTTCATGTCGAAACATCCTCGCGCAGTCCTGTTCGAAGATATGCTCGTATGCGTAGGCTGCGGCACGAACAAGCAGCTGTCAGAGCCACTTACATTCGAGCGATACTTGTCCATGGGGCATGTCGTGCTCAAATTCAGGCACACCCGGCAGCCCACCATGGAGGAATGGTATTTGCTCGAGCACGGTTTCGAGAGACGTGTCGAGGTCGTCGTACAGGGCTTTAGCCTGATCGCGCCCGTCCTGTCAGGCAGCAACCGCATCGGGACCATGCCCTTACGGCTGGCGCAGCATTTCGCAAAAACAACACCCCTGCGGATTGTCCAACTTCCGCCGCCACTTCCTCCTCCCGC
Organism: Mesorhizobium sp. M0496; assembly: GCF_040321205.1. Lineage (NCBI taxonomy): Bacteria > Pseudomonadati > Pseudomonadota > Alphaproteobacteria > Hyphomicrobiales > Phyllobacteriaceae > Mesorhizobium > Mesorhizobium sp. M0496. The sequence goes on from NZ_JAMYRC010000016.1 coordinate 8,440, forward strand.
ATTCACGGAGGCCGTCCAGTGGCCTGAGCTTCACAATACTGATCCGGCAAGCATGTGGATGCGGGAAATGATGTTGCAGGAGGCATCTAGCCTGGCGCCTTTGCCTGAAATCATTGAGCGTGTCGGGCACGCCGATCCGACCTTGCGGTTGTTGGTACCGACTGCCACCTCGATTTCGCGTGCGAAGTCCCGGAAGATGTTAAGCCCCACTTAAACACCGGGCCTTTGCCCAGCAGAGCGGCGCAGTTGCTTGTCAAGTACGAGGCCCAGGAACGAGCAGAACACACGCCCGGGGTTGCTACTGAATGACTGCCGCCTCCGATTTTGCTTGCGGAGTCCCAGAAGATGCTCAGCCCCACTTAAATGCCAACGTCGCAGGCCTTGCCGCGGCTTTTCACGCGCGGCCAGGCGAGGAGATGGCGCCGATCCAATCTGTGCCAGCCTCGCTCGGCTACTGGCGTTGACGACAGTGCCCTGCACCGAGAAAGTCGGGCACTTGGCAATGAAGCCGGTGGAGCTTGACGCTGCGGACCCAGGCAATTGACCCCGCGCTTCTGCCTGAACGCGTGGCCGATCCGTTCATCTAATCGGCGCTTCATCCTGCCCGGCTGAGGCCCGTGGGTGCGGCCACCCCGCGGGATGGGATCATCATTCAACTCCCCGACTTACGATAGAGTCCATGAGTTTCATATATTTTCCGGCAGATGGATGTCGAACGGGAGAAATGTCTGTCCGGGTGTTTCAGCGGTGCCGGTCTCGATAGCCCGCGTCATCAGCGTTATCAGCTCCTGGCAAAGTCGGCGCATTGGCGTGGCGACCGCCATCGTGACGATATTATCTGCGAGCGCCGCCCGAGACTCCGGCGTGATTTCATTCACGATCGCGACGAGATCGCGACTTTTGCCCTCTTCTCGGAGCGCGGAGATGGCGCCCTCCATGCCGCCGCCGGCGACATAGAAGCCGACGAGCTCGGGCTCTCGCTGCATGAGATCAAGCGTTGCCTCGTAGGTGATCTGCCGTTTCTCGAGGTTCATGACTGGATCCAGCACCTCGAACGTGGGCGCGTTCTCACGGCAATAGGAGCGAAAGCCGACGTCACGGAGCTCGTGCCCCTGGAAACGATGGCTGCCGACAAAAACCGCCACTTTGCCGGGCCGTTTTGCAACCTTGGACACCATCCAAGCGGCCGTGCGCCCCACCTTGCGGTTGTTAAGGCCGATATACCCCTGTCGCACGCCGGCGGCGAAGTCGGAAAGCAGCGAGAAAACCGGAATGCCTTTGGCCTTGAGGTCCTCAACCGCTGCTGTAATTTTCGGGTGGTCCGGTGCCACCATCGCGATCGCATGGCAGCGTGCGCCCAAATCCTTGAGCCGCGCGATCAGGTCGCTCGGCATATGTGACGGGGCGAATTCGACGAGCGGAATGCCGTGGAAGCACTGGGCCAAATTGACCGATGCTTCGACCTCGCGCGCAAAATCTTGGTAGAAATGCTGGGCCGGTTTTCTCAAGATGAAGCCCAGACGGTAGTGCGGTAGGTCTCGCCGCAAGCGCTGCTTGATCAGCCCGGCAGCATGATAGCCGATCGCGTGGGCGGCGTCGTGGACCCGCCGCGCGGTCTCCTCGCGCACCGGATGGCGGGCGTTCAGAACCCGATCGATCGTTGCTACGCTGACTCGGGCTTCGCGGGCGAGATCGGCAATTGTGGGGCGCTTGGTCATAGGTCCTATTCTGATCGGTTTTTGACGCGGGCCGGCTCTCTGTCGCCTAACGCGTTTCGGTTTCGGGTGGCAAAGTGAAAACGTCCCATACGAATGGCCAACAGCGTGTTGGACGAACATCATTCCAGACGTAAACCGGCCGGGTATACTGGAAGGCTCATTCGCTTAAAGGGCGGTGACGGTTTGCACTCACACATTTAGCGCTTCGGCTACATGGTCCGTGAGGAGCCGTTTAGAGGCTGCGGGTCGGTCGTTCAGTTCATGTGACCAGCTAGGCGACTTAACAGGTCGTGGGCCGCCCACCTTATTGGGAGGAGGGTAGCCGGTTTGATGCCTCGGCAAGCTGATGACCGCGGAAGGCGGCTTTCATCTGTGCTCGGTCCAATTCTCCTTCCCAGCGGGCGACGACGAGGGATGCCACTGCGTTGCCGACGCAATTCGTCAGCGCCCGGCATTCGGACATGAAGCGGTCGATGCCGAGTATCAGTGCCATCCCAGCAACGGGAACACTCGGAACTACGGCGAGCGTAGCCGCCAGGGTGATGAAGCCCGCGCCTGTGACACCTGCAGCGCCCTTGGAGGAAAGCATTGCTACGAGCAGCAGCAGCACCTGATCGCCGATGGACAGATCCGTGTTCGTCGCCTGCGCGATGAAGAGGGCCGCCAGCGTCATGTAGATATTCGTGCCGTCCAGATTGAATGAGTATCCGGCCGGGATGACGAGACCCACAACCGAACGCCTGGCGCCCGCCTTCTCCATTTTCTGCATCAGCGAAGGGAGCGCCGCCTCCGAGGAGGACGTTGCGAGGACAAGCAGCAGCTCTTCCTTGATGTAGCGAATGAGAGAACAGATCGAGAAGCCGTTGTAGCGACAGACCGCGCCGAGAACCCCGAACACGAAGAGGAAGGCGGTGAAATAGAACGTCGCGACCAGCATCGCGAGGTGGACCACCGAACCGATGCCATATCTGCCGATGGTGAAAGCCATTGCGCCAAAAGCGCCGATCGGCGCGGCCTTCATCAGAATTCCAACGAGCTTGAAGACAGGCGCGATGAGCGCCTGAAGGAAGCAAACGACAGGCTTGCCCGGCTCGCCGGCCATCGCAAGCGCCATGCCGAACAGAACCGAGAAGAACAGCACCTGCAGGATGTCGCCTTCCGCGAAGGCACCGACGATCGTTGGCGGGATGATGTTCATCAGAAAGCCGGTGACCGACTGCTCGCTGGCTTTTGCGGCATAGGTATTCACGGCCTGGACATCGAGCGAGGCCGGATCAATGTTGAGGCCGGCGCCAGGCTGGACGACATTGGCGACGATGAGGCCGACGATCAGCGCGAGCGTCGAGAAGGTGAGGAAATAGACCATTGCTTTACCGGCGACCCGGCCGACCTTATGAAGATCGTTCATGCCGGCAATGCCGGTGGCAATTGTCAGGAAGATGACAGGCGCGATGATCATCTTGACCAGCTTGATGAAGGCATCACCCAGCGGCTTCAGGCTCTCGCCGGTCTCCGGATAAAAATAGCCAATTGCGACGCCGAGCGCGATGGCGGCAAGCACCTGGGCGTAGAGCTTGGTGTAGAAGGGTTTGCGGGGCGCGGGACTCGCGCCGCGGACTTGTGCAGCTGACACTGGTTCTCTCTCCCTGACCGGATCGAGGTGGCGTGACTTCTCCCTATCGCGGCGCTCCGGTCGAACGCTGCACCAACGCCGCCGCAATACCCATGCCAGATGAATCCGCATGACCTGAACTGACGTGGGCTCGCCAATGATGGAGGAATGCGGTGTCAGACCAGCGGGATAGGCCGCGGTCCGGCACGCCCTTGATGTCTCTGGCAGAGTGCTGCCGGTCGATCCCTCTGGCTAGCGGTTTGCTGCACAGAGCGTGTGGGTTCCTCGTTTTTGCCGGCTTTGGACCGGGCCGCATCGCTGGCGCCAGCGCGTACCAAATAGGGCGCCTGTTCATAAGCCCGTCCAGATGACAGGCTAACTTACCCCTGTTCGGAAGCGCTGTGAGAGGCGAGTTCCTCTCGCCGGAACGCCTGCGCCACATGACGAAATCCGTTGGTCTAGAGGAGGCCGAGGGCTTCGCTTTCCCTGACTAGCCGTGGCACCCATGATGGAATGAATGCGCTGCCACAAGGCGGGAACGACGAGGGTCCAGCACGACCCGTTGATGTTCACTGACAGAGTGCTGCCGGTCGATCCGTCTGGCTCGCGGTTCATCGGTGGCATCAGAGCCGAGAATGGCTGTGCTCTTTGCAGCGCTCCCGCTGCATGAAAGCCACGTCGAGACGTAGAGAATGACGCCGTTGGCGCTGACCACGACGATGCGATCTGGAAATTGGAGCACCGCCTACCAAGCCGTACTCGACGCCAGCTTCGCGCCTTCACACGCGACACCGCCTCCGCATGATCAACTCGAGCAAAATGGCGGTTGCCGCAAACGACCAGTGCCGTTGGCGGTTATTATCACTTCCGCCCCTCCTTCGCGGGCGCTGGTGAATGGCACGGCCCGGCTTTTACACTCGTCGCGGTCAGCCGCTCGGGCACCGCATCGCCGGCGCAAGTATTTCCGTCGTTCAACGGCAAAAACAGAATTGATGAATTCTATCATATGCCGCGAGGTTTCCTTTCACGAATGAAAGAAAGCTCGATTGACTATCCCGCCTCACTCCAGTCTGTTGAAAACAACGTGTGGTTGCCTTGGTGCAAGCCGAGACCATGGCCAAGCTTCGTGGAGGGGAGAGCCAAGCGATGCATCAGGGTTCGATCCGCTTTGCACTCGACCAAACGGCGGCGGCACGAGTTCACGTCGGAGTATTTTCGCGCTTGCTCGCGACGTCGCGGGCGCACATGCCGCCGGCCTACGTTTGATGGCGCGAGATCGAGGATCACATGCACCACAACATTCGCAAATCAGAACAAAATGCCAGCGAGTGCGGCATATCGCTGCCGGATGCGATAAGGGGTTGCCCAACGTCCGAGACGAATCCTGCGAATGGGGCATTGCACGAGCGCGCCCTCACCGGAATCTTCGAACTATCGAAAATACTCACCGGTCCCGCCCGGCTCGAACTCACGTTGGCCAAGGTCGTTGATCTCCTGCACTCGTTAGTGCAGATGCGGCACGGCATCATCACTCTCTGCGATGCCAAGGCCGGACTGGACATCACCGTGGCCAGCGACTGCGACACGAACAGCAATGAGCCCTCCCGGTCGCGCGTGCCGCGCAACGCCATCGATCAGATTGTGACGACGGACACGCCGCTCATCGCCGAGGACATAGCGATGCATCCGGCCTTCACTGCCGCTGACATCGAGGTGCTTGGGGCCTCCGACACCGTGTCCTTCATCGGCGTTCCCATTCGTGTTGATGGGAACGCCGTAGGCGCGCTGACTATGGACAGGGCTTTGGAAAGCAGGTCAAGCTATCGGCTCGATTACGATGTCCGACTGCTCACCATGATTGCCAACATGGTGGGACAGACAGTCAAGTTGCACCGCTTCTGCGCGGGTGACCGCGAGCGACCGCCGGAGTTGGAAGATCGGCTGCAAACGAAATTTTCAGATGTTAAGCACCCTGCACCCCGGCGCAAAAAAGTTCATGTCGAGGGGATGATTGGTGACAGTCCGGCGATAAGCGCGCTGCTGGAGAAGATCGCGATCGTAGCCAAGGCAAAAACCACGGTTCTGTTGCGAGGCGAGTCCGGTACCGGGAAGGAGCTGGCTGCCAAGGCAATTCACGAGTTGTCGCCGCGCGCCAAGCGGCCCTTCGTTAAACTCAATTGTGCAGCGCTCCCAGAGACAGTCCTGGAATCCGAATTGTTCGGTCATGAGAAGGGTGCCTTCACAAGCGCATTCAATTCCCGCAAGGGGCGCTTTGAGCTCGCTGACAAGGGGACGTTGTTTCTGGATGAGATTGGCGAGATCTCGGCCTCGTTCCAGGCAAAGCTACTGCGCGTGCTGCAGGAGCAGGAGTTTGAGCGCGTCGGCAGCAATCAGACCATTAAGGTCGATGTTCGCGTGATTGCCGCCACGAACAGGAACCTGGAAGAGGCGGTTGCAAGGAATGAGTTCCGCGCCGACCTATACTACCGCATCAACGTGGTTCCCTTGCTGGTGCCAGCATTGCGCCAGAGGCGCAGCGATATTCCGCTGCTCGCAGCTGAGTTTCTCAAGAAGTTCAACGACGAGAACGGCTGTACGCTTACCTTCGATCCGTGTGCGATTGAAGTGCTGATGAAATGTGAGTTTCCCGGCAACATTCGCGAGCTTGAAAATTGCGTGCACCGGACAGCGATCCTGGCCGAGGGACTATCAATCGGGAGAAACGACTTTGCCTGCTCCCAAGGCCAATGCTTTGCCGAGGCGCTGTGGAAGTGCAGATCGGGCAAGGCCGCGCTGCAACCAGCGCCGATCCTGCCGGAGTCAGCGAATCCGGCCACGCCGCCGGAGGCGGCCGCCTGTTCGGCCGCGACTACAGTCCCGCGTGCCGGCGCAACACACCCAATTGGCGCGAGGACTCCCGACATAGAGCGCGTCATTGCTGCCATGGAAAGATGTGGCTGGGTGCAGGCAAAGGCAGCGCGCCTCCTTGGACTGACCCCGCGCCAGATTGGCTACGTGCTGAGGAAATACGGCGTCGAGATCAAGCGTATCTGAAACCGAGGAGATGAGCTGAGCTGCTTAGCGCCTTGCGGCAGCGATGCAGGTCCGCGTCCGCTTCCACTCGATTCATCGAGGACAGCCTGGCCGAATTCCCGTGTCTGCGTTGCGACCATCGTGTGAGAGGCAACGCTTCCATCGTCAATCCTGTCCGCCATGTTGCTCTCGTTGCGAGCTCATACGGATGCCCCTGGTGAATGAAACGGAGTTAAAATATGTCCGATGCAAAACTGCAAACTGTGCTTTCGGCTCTTCCGCCAGTGACGCGACAGTTAGATGCTCTGCCGTCCAACGGACCAGCGCCGGACGGAAATTTTGTCAAGCTGAATACGAATGAGAACCCGTTTCCGTTGCCGCCAATCATAATGCAAAGTGCAGTGGCGGCCCTCAAGTGCCAGTATCTATATCCGGATGACGATAACATCAGCTTGAGGGAAGCGGCGTCCAGCACCTATGGCGTTTCCAGGGATCAGGTCATCGCAGGCAACGGGTCGTCTGAACTGCTCGGACTCATCTACAGAGCTTTCCTCGCGCCTGGCGACAAGGTTGCGATGATGTCGCCAGGGTTTTCGTTCAACCGCAAACTTGCCATGATTCAGGGCGCCGAGTTTCTCGAAATCGGATGTCAAGCTCATTCCCTGCCAATGGAGCAATTGCTTTCCGGTCCGGCAAAAGACGCCAAGTTCATTATGTTGGCCAATCCAAACAATCCGACCGGAACATTCCTCCCGATAAGCGATATCGAACGCCTCGTAGCACAATCAGACCGCTTGGTTGTCCTTGATGAAGCCTACGTCGACTTTGCACCCGATCATGGCCTGCGCCTCATCAACCAGTATCCGAACGTTCTGATCTTGAGGTCATTCTCGAAAAGCTATGCCGCCGCCGGCATTCGCGTCGGTTTCGGTTTCGGTCACCCTGAAATTATTGGCAGGCTGCGAAACATCCAGAACGTCTTCAACATGAACGTCATCGGGCATGCCGTTGGTATCAGCGTGCTTGCGCATCGCGGCGCCTACGCAGAGAACCACAAGCACATCAAGGATGAACGAGAGCGAGTGACAGTCGCGCTGTCGCAACTCGGATTTTCCGTAACGCCCTCCCGCGCAAATTTCTTGCTGGCCCGTGTGCCCGCGGGACAGGACGGCTCATGGTGGCAAGCAGCATTGGAAAGGCAAAAGATACTTGTCGCGTTTTTTCCGGACAAAGGCTTGGAACACTGCATCCGCGTCAGCATCGGCACAAAAGAGCAGATGGATGCATTTCTTGCTGCCGCTGGCGACATTGCTGGAAGCTTAACGGTGCCAAGCTCCAAGGGCAGGGAAGCGTCAGGCTCTGCTTCTTCGTTACGCTGACGCTAATCGGCGATCACACACATCTCTTCCCACTTGCTTGGTTGGTCATCCCAGCAAGAGAACAGCCTGCTTTTAAAATCGGGGACTTATCGAGTGACAAACGTCTTTCCTTCAAACCTAGCGTTCGGCATCTTCGATCATCTGGACGAGGATGGCCGCGACATCGGTCGGCAATACGAAGATCGCCTGATATTAGCAGAGGCGTGCGATCAGCTAGGGTTCTATGCCTATCATCTCGCAGAACATCACTGTACTCCCCATGGGAGAGGTCCATCGCCGAATCTGTTCTTATCGAGCGTCGCCCAGCGCACCCGGCGCTTGCGTCTCGGACCCTTGGTGATGCTGCTTGCGCTTTATCATCCGCTGCGTGCGTTCGAAGAGATCTGTATGCTGGACCAGTTGAGCGGTGGCAGGCTCGAACTGGGCATAGGGCGCGGTGCTCTCCCGATCGAATTGGGCTACTTCGGGATTGGTGCGGACGCGGTGCCGGGCCGTTATGCCGAAGCCAGCGAAATCCTCATGGAAATACTTGTTAATCCGATGAAGGTCGGCACGCTATGCTATCAAGGCCGCCATTTTGATCTCAATGACGTTCCTTTGACGTTAAGACCTCATCAGCGTCCACATCCGCCGACATGGGTCGCTGCCACTCGACCCGAGTCCGCAGCTTGGGCGGCTGCGAATGGAACAAATATCGCGTGTGTAGGACCTTCCTCTTCTGTTCGCAAAACTACTGATGCGTTCCGCGCCTATCGAGAGGACAACGCTGGCGCGGGGGATCAGGCGCAATTTATCGGATTGCTCCGCATGGTCGTGGTTGGGCGTTGTGACACACATGCCTATTCGCTCGCGGCACCTGCTTACGAACGCTGGCTCAAGAGCTTCCAATTCCTTTACGAGCTTAACGCTATCCCCACTCCACCAAACCTGCCGCTGACCTTCGATGCGGCGGTCGAGAGTGAATTGTGCGTGGTAGGATCAGCAGAATCTGTGCGAAAAGCTCTGTTAGGTCAGTTGGAAGAGGCAGGTGCCAACTACCTGCTTTGTCAACTGGCATTTGGAAATCTGCCGCTAGATGCTTCCCTGTACACTGCGACGACCATCCAATCCGAAATCATGGCTCGACTTGGCTGACCATGAAATTCGCAGTCTGAGGTTGAATCGTTGTACAGCGCTCCCTCACATCCACGTGCTCTAGCGTGCACGTGGTGGGGACGGGCAATCGGGAGGGAGGCCAAACTGACGACGAGCCGGCGGCACAGAATACCAGGTTTGTGCGTTGGCTGGCGTCTGGGCCATCTTGTGAACCTGCATGATCCTAAGGAGATGATGGCCGAGCGCGTCACAATGCAGGCACGCGTCTGCTCGTCCCGCTCGCGCTAGCCGTTGCCCATAGCCCGCGGCAGAGGTTCTTCTCGCCCGGGGCGGCGTCGGTGCGGCACCTCCAGCTTCATCAGCGGCCCGGCGGTAGCAAAGCCGCCACTCGCTTCGGCGCTGTTGAGGGCGCGCTCGCGAGCGGCTTTGCTACGCCCAGCCACCACCAGGAGCGAGCTCGCCCGATGATGGGGTGCACCGCGGTCGGGATACGATGCTGGAGGAAATCGTTCGCAGCCGGTCTTCACGAACTGCGAGGAGTGCTTGTCCTTGAATGCTGCCTGCTGGCCGTCTGCGGTGCCTGAGTGGTCCGCCGACACGCCCGAAAGTCAACGCCACTACCACAAGGCCGCCAAAAAGTCAGGTCTGGGAGCCAGCTTGCACGGTGGTCTCGTGTTCGGGGATGTCGTCGAAGGAGGCATAGTTGAGATAGTAGAGTTTGGAATACAGGCCGCCCATGGCTATTAGCTCATCGTGGTTGCCAGTCGCAACAACTTGGCCATTCTGAAGCACGATGATGCGGTCGGCCCCCCGGATCGTGGCGAGGCGGTGGGCGATGACGAGGCCAGTCCGCCCTTCAAGCAGCTTGATCAGAGCCTTCTGAATCTGCAATTCCGTGTAGCTGTCGATGTTGGCGGTAGCTTCGTCGAGCACGAGGATCTTGGCGTCAGCGACGAGGGCCCGGGCGAAACTGATAAGCTGGCGCTGGCCAAGAGATAAGTTGTCGCCGCGTTCGCCAAGTTGGGTCTCATACCCGTCGGCGAGGCTCATGACGAAGTCATGCGCGCCGACCGCCGTCGCCGCCTCGATCACCTTGTCGCGCGTGGCTTCCGTCTTCTGGTATCGAATGTTCTCGAAGACCGTCCCGGTGAACAGGAATGGCTCCTGCAGCACCATGGCGACCTGGCGGCCGAGCGATTCTTGGGTGAGGTCGCGCACATCATGCCCGCCGACCAGCACCTGACCCTGCTGAACATCATAGAAGCGGTGGACCAGGGCCATCGCACTCGATTTGCCAGAACCGCTCGGTCCGACCAGTGCGACCGTCTCGCCGGGGTTGACCCTGAAGGAGACATTTTTCAGAACCGAACGGTTCGGATCGTAGCCGAATGTGACGTCCCTAAACTCGACCGAGCCGTCCATTTCGGGCGAAAGTACCTCGGCATTGGGTTTGTCCTGAACATCGATCTTGACATCGAGCACATCGGTCAGGCGCTTGCCTGAGGCCATGGCGCGCTGCATGATCGAATATTGCAAGGTGAGTGAGCGGATCGGGTCAAAGAAGCGCTGGATGTAAAACAGGTAGGCTACCAACACGCCCACATCTATACGGCTATTCACGACCATCGAGCCGCCGACCACAATAACGGCGGCCAAGGCGAGGCCCGTGAGGCCATCGACGATAGGCACCATGACCAGTGCATATCTGGCAGCGATCAGTTGGGTCCTGAGGTTGGCATGGGCCTGGTCGTCGAAAAGAATGAAATTCACCTGCTGGCGATCCATCGACTGTATGGTCCGCACGCCGTGAATGGCTTCGGCCAGCGCGCCATTAACGACGGAATTGGTTTCGTGTGCAGCCATGAAGGCGTCGCGGGCACGCGGCAGCCAGACAATGCGGACGATCACCAGGATCGGTAGAACCGACAGCGTCAGGAGGCCGAGGCGAAAGTCGAGCCACAGCATTACGAAAACGATGCCGAAGAGAAGCGCAACATCGCCTAGGGAATATACCGAGGTTTCCAGGAACTCCTGTATGGAGTTAACGTCGCCTTGCAGCCGCGACATCAGGCGTCCGACCTCAGTCTTGTCCATGAAAGAGAGCGAAACCTTTTGCAGATGGCCAAACATGGCGCGGCGGATGTCGAACAGGACAGTTTCGGCAATTTTCCCATCCAAGGTTTCCTGCATGTAACCGGCGGCGAAATTGACCAAAATCGCCGAAAGGAACGCGCCGACGGCCGCAAGCTGGGCTGAGCGATCGCTCGCTGCCGGGTTCATGCCCTGGTCGATCGCGTAGCGGATGATCAAGGGGATGAGAAGCTGCGTCCCGGTGAAGATCAACATCGCGACAATCGTGACAACTACCTTTGCCCGATAGGGATGGACGAAGCCCCAGATCCGGCGGAGGATGCTCTTGTCGAAAGCCCGGCCGAACATCTCCTCCTCGATCCGGTGCGAGCCGACGACCGCGCGCGGAGGGCGTCTGCCGTCGTCACGTTCGGCTTCGAGTTCGCCGGGGCCCTGGTCCATCAGCGGGCGCCCCCATACTGGGTCATATGCTAACACCTGGGCGCGTCTGGAGATCGTAAAGGGCCCTGTAGCGTCCCCGCTTCGCCAGAAGCTCTTCATGCGTGCCGCGTTCTACGATTTCGCCGTTATCGACAAAAAGGATCTGATCGGCATGCATAAGCGCACTCAGCCGGTGCGCGATGATGATCGTCACCCGATCCTTGGCGAAGCGCCGCGTCGCCGCGCGAATGCGCTGCTCGGTGCCGGCATCGATCGCGGCCATCGAGTCGTCGAAAACGACGACAGAGGGGCGCAGCATCATGGTGCGAGCAATCGTGAGACGCTGGCGCTGGCCGCCAGAGAGAGAGACGCCGCGTTCGCCCACGACCGTCTCATACCCTGCTGGGAGCCCGAGGATGTAGTTGTGGAGCTGGGCGAATTCGCCAGCGCGTTCAATTCGCTGTCTCTTCGCCCAGGGGTCGCCATAAGCGATGTTGTTCTCAATCGTGGTGGTGAACAGGAACGCATCCTGCTGTACAACGGCAACCGCCTTGCGAAGGCTCTCGAGGGTGACATTGCGTATGTCCTGGCCGTCCAACGTGATGGCGCCACCGGTCACGTCGTAAAAGCGGGGGATCAGATGAGCCATCGTCGATTTGCCGGAACCCTGCGGACCGACGATCGCGATCGTCTCGCCTCTCCGGGCCTCAAAGCTGAGGTTCTTCAGAATGGCGCGGTTTTCGACATTGGGGTACGCAAATGAGACATTGTGGAAGCGCAGAGTGCCGTCGCTTATCTCAAGCAGTCTGGCCTCGAGAGCATCCCTGATCGTGATCTCCTGATCGAGGAGACCGAAAAGCCGCGAACCGCAGCTGGAAGCGCGGGCAAAGGCATTGACCATGAGGCCGATCTGGCGGACTGGCATTTGCAGGATGGTCATGAAGGTCAGGAAGGTCGCCATCGTTCCGACGCTGATCTCGCCAGCGATGAGCTTGTTGCCACCGATCCAAAGCACCAATCCCATTGCGAAAAAGAAGGACAAGGTCATCGCCGACGTGCTGGGTACGTAGATGTCAACGAGATCGTTGGCGAGGCCGAGCGCGGTCTTGGAAGCGCGGTCGAACTTCAGCATCTCATAGGATTGAGCCGCAAAAGCGCGGACCACGCGGATGCCTGCGAGATTTTCCTTCATCACGCGGCTTAGTACCGAAAGGCGCTCATAGAGGTCGAGCCAGGTGGCGCGCAGCCTAAGCTGTGTGGTCGATGAGCGCCAGGCGACAAAAGGCACGAAGCTCAGCGCGACCAGGCCGAGCATGAGATCGATCGAGATCATCATGTAGGCGCCGATCCCGATCAGCATGGTGAGCAGGACCACGCGAACGAGCGCGGTGGAAAAATACATCCGCACCCCTTGGAGATCGAGCATTCCGATGGTGATCAGATCGCCTGAATGGACCCGATCGTGAAAGGAAAAGCTGAGACGCTGGATCTTGTCGTAGTAGGCGAGCCGCAGTTCGTACGCGACATGATGCCCGACGGCTTCGGCAAAATAGTTCTGCGCCATCGTGAAAAGGCCGCGTAGCGCGCTGACGGCGAGCAGCAGGAGAGCCGGGGTCCAGAGCGCTTGCCCTGCCGCGCTCCCGCCGCCCCCGATGGCTGTCTGGGCCTGGTCGACAGCCCGGCCGAGAAGCTGGGGAATGAGCAACTGGAGGATTGCCGCCATGATCGTCGAGCCCATAGCGAAGGCGACCTGCCAGGGATGCCGAAAATTCATACGCGTTATGCGCAACAGCGTACTCAAATCCCGGCCCCAGCGCGCCGCTTCAACATGGGTCAACGAATTCAGAGCGTTCGTTGCGCTGCCGACAGCATCACTGTTCACGGGTGTATTCCCGACTGCATTTTGCGCCTTCGAGGAAAGCCGAAGGACGCATCATCAAAGGCGACCGCCATTTTAATCCTGTCCACAACCTGCAGCCTTGCCCGTTCCCAGAAGCCGAGCCGCCGCTTCACCTACTGGCATGTCGATCACCGTGATTCCGCTTGCCGCAAGGAAACGCGCTTCGTTTCTGGTCAGGGTTTCCGCGTCCATTACAGTGCAGTAGGGACCGCGGGAGCGCTTCATGATCTGTCTGGCGTAGGTGCGCAGCATCTGATCGTTGAAGCGGCAGCCAACGAAGAAAAATCCACGGGTGATGCGCCGTTCCTTCACCACGTCTGGGATCGGTGTCTGGATATCAATTTCGGTCAGGACTTCGACATAGTCGGAATCTGCGACGAGAAAGTTTTGCGAGGGCCTACTACTCCCGTGAGGTGCATAGAGGACCGTCTTTGCCCCCGATCGAGCGTCGAGCTCCCTCCCGGACAAATCGTAGGTTTTCGTCCAAATGTTGCCGATTTCGTTCGCCCGCGTGACGCCTTGTATCTCAACGACGTCCGTTCGGCCGGTCTCCACGAGAGCCGTGCGCATCGCGCTGTCATACCAGCTGTCGATGATGAGGGAGAGCGGCAGCCTTGCGAGCCAGGCGTGGAGGAGGGTTGGCCTCACCGGCGCTGCGAATATCTCGGTCATCCAAGCTTGAAGCGTCCGGCGATGCCGGCGCTGTTCGATGAACTGCGCAACCGACCACATATTGGTGCGGATCCTGGAAGGGGCGGGCGCCCGTGCATTGAGTGCCGCGGCAACGACCTCCGGAGTATGCGGCACTGGCGGTTCCGCACAGTTCAACCCAAGAAGACCCGGACCGAGATAGGGGATCACCTCATCGGCGGCGAGCGCTTCCTTCGCCAAGTCAAGCAGCTTATCGGCAAAACTGTCCCGCACGATGACGAGGTGGTCCGATGTCAGGATCGTGTTCATGCTCGTTTCCTCGCGACGCACCTAGGGGCAGCATCAGTCCTCTTCGGAAACCTTCCTTGCCTCGACAGTGATCGGCAGACGCGTATCCCGTGGAAGATCGGGTAGGAGGAGCCGCCACCCGTTCCGGAGCGTGATAGTTCCGCCCCACAACTCTTCCTTCTCGAGCTTGATGATCGGCTCTTCGAGGTCTTTTTTGGGGACATACGCCGACAAGCCAGCATCGGTCCTGCGGATCATGACTTTCATCTGGCCGTCCCTTCATTGGAATTGCTTTCAGCACTGCAGGACGCCTCGGCTTTGTCGAGGCTCATCAGTTCACGCGCTCGCATGCCGACGACGGTGCCACGGTCGATCCACTCGACCGCATAGATGAAGAACTGCTGGAGAAAGGTGCCGATGTCGCGCACATATCCCTCGTCGCCCTTGCGCACGAGATTTTCGCCGATCTCCCTGCCGGGATAGGTGCCGTCATTCTTTATGTGGCGAGTAGCACGTACCCGCTCTCCCGGCATGAAGCGTGGCGGCGTGCGGATTTCGATCTCCTCTTCGCGTCCGAGCGACATGTCCGTTCCCTGATTTCTCTTGGGGCTGCAGATTGTGAACAAGGCGTTCCTGGCGTGCTGCGTAGGCAACCCCAACCATGTCGGCAGCCCATGGGGTCACGCAGGAACGCAGGTCTTCGGCACCGGACATACCGAGGCACATTGCTGCGCATCGAAGACCCCCTCGCATTCGGTGCACTTCTGTGACTCGATCACGTAGCTCTCGCCTTTGAACTTGATCGCGCCGGAAGGACATTCGAATTCGCAGGCGCCGCATTGGGTGCATTGGGATGCGATGATCTTGAAAGCCATTTTAACTCCTGGTCCGAATGGATGAGACAGCTCAGGCCGTCGCCGCGAGTGCGGGGGCCCCTGACGTGGCGGTGTAAATCGCGCTGATTGCCGTCTCGATATAGTCATGGGCAAAAGCATCGGTCGCTTGGATTCCAGCCTCCGCGAGCTGATCCTGCGGGCAAGTTCCAATCCTGGCGCACAGCACGATATCTATGCCTTGAAGGGCTGCGATGATGCCATCGAGGGTGGCCTCTGCGCTCCAGCCGCCGAGACAATACTGCTCGACCTTGCGATGGCCGACAAAGCTGATGCCTCTCGGCGAGGCTTCGTAAACCTGGAATTCCTTCGCATGGCCGAAATGTTCGTTGACGCGGCCGCCGCCCTTGGTCGCCACCGCGAAGAGGACGGATTTGCCGGGCCTCGCTGCCTTGACCAATCCGATCGCTTCACTTCTGGCCGCCACGTGATCACGGCGCTCCTGCGCGACCAACTCCCGATAAGCCTTGCGTTTGCTGGCATCGTAGGTGACCTCGCCGGGAATCCGGTCGGCCGTGAATTCCTGGCCACGATCCTCGCCAAGCATGCCGACGGCATCTGCCCGGCACTGCCGGCAGTGGCGCATCAACTGGGCGCCGCCTTCGAGACGATCCTGAAGAGCCTTCAGCTCCTTTGCGTTTGGGCCGCGCTGCCCACTCAGTCCGTAGTGCGTGCCGTGCGCCGGGTCCGAAATCAGCGGCATGAGGTTGTGCAGGAACGCGCCTCGCTCCTTGACCCATCTATTCACCTCGATCAGATGCTCATCGTTCACGCCAGGAATCATCACCGAATTGATTTTGGTGAGGATGCCGCGCGCGGTCAGCATCTCCAGGCCCAACATCTGCCGCTCGTGCAGGATCCGGGCGGCTTCGATGCCGACGTAGCGGCGATGGTCGTAAAAGATCCAAGGATAGATCTTTGCACCGACCTCAGGGTCGACCATGTTGATGGTGATCGTCACGTGATCGACATTCATGTCAGCAAGCTCATCGACATGGTCCGGTAGCGCGAGCCCATTCGTGGAGATGCAAAACTTGATGTCTGGGATTTCCCTGGCGACCCTGGCGAAGGTCGCCTTCGTCTTCTTCCAGTCGTAGCAGGCGTCGCCCGGTCCGGCGATGCCGAGCACGGAAAGCTGCGGCACCTCGCTGGCGACCGCGATCGCCTTGCGTAGCGCCTGGTCGGGCGTCAGCTTTTCGGAGGCCACCCCAGGCCGGCTTTCGTTGGCGCAGTCATATTTGCGATTGCAGTAGTTGCACTGGATGTTGCAGCCCGGCGCGACCGCGACGTGCATGCGCGCAAAATAGTGATGCGCCTCTTCTGAAAAGCAGGGGTGATCCTTGATCTTCTCCCAGACAGCCGGATCCGTGTCGTCGGGCTTTGTCGACGAGCCGCAGGACGAAGACGCGCAGCCCCCGGGTTTCATGGTGCCAAGCAACTGGTCACCGAATGTCGTGCTGAGGCTCTCAAGCGAAATTGCCGGTGCAGACATGAACGGCTCCATTGCTGCGTGATGTCGCAGTTCAAAGCGCAAGAGCTATGCCAGCTCAAAGAGCTGTTTCGGTTCACGAATAGGCTTGTCGTGTCAGATTCCTTCGGATTGCTCCGACACACCTTTGTCGGGCTTACGACAGTGGACAAGCAAATAGGGTCGCGAGGCTAGCAGCCTCGGGCGCGCAGAGTGTGAGCGAGACCACTCCGGGCTGCTTACGGTTGACGTCATCACGACGTCTAGAATTTCTTCACCACGATACCATGCCGACGCAGGGCGTAGCCGACTTGCCGCGGCGTGAGGCCGAGGATACGAGCCGCCCTGGCCTGAACCCAACCGGCCTTGTCCATCGCGTCGATCACCCGGTCGCGTTCCGCCAGACGCGGGGGACAAGCGGGATCGTTCGGATCGCCGGCCGTAAGGGGAGATATCTTGCCTGCGGAGGCACCGATGCAACTGGCCGGCAGCCGCAATCCGACCGGCACTGCGTTGACCCGTGCGAGATCGTCGATGGCATTGCCGCCATTCGAGCGGTCGGCTCGCTTCCAGAGGAGCCAGGAAAGGCACTGGCCCTTTTTACAGGCGAAATCGGATGGAGTGATCGTCCTTGAGCGCGCAAGTGTGGCCGTCCTTTGGACGCAGTTCTCCAGCTCGCGGACGTTACCAGGGAAGTAACATTGCGAGATCAGGTCAAGCGCCGGCGCCGCGAAGGCTAGTGCGCGATCGTTCTCCTTGTTGAACCGGTTGAGGAAGGCGTTCGCAAGACGTGGAATATCGCCGGGTCGCTCTCTGAGCGGCGGCAGGATAATTGGCACGACATTGATGCGGTAATAAAGGTCGGCCCTGAACTCCCCTTTTATGACGGCCGTCTCGAGGTCCTTGTTGGTGGCGCATATGAGGCGCACGTCGACCTGTAGCGTTTTGTTGCCGCCGACTCGCTCCAACTCGCCTTCCTGCAAGACACGCAACAGCTTGGCTTGAAAGGCCGGCGAAATCTCGCCGATTTCGTCAAGTAGCAGCGTTCCCTCATTTGCCAATTCAAAACGACCGGCGCGCTGGGAGATAGCACCCGTGAAAGCGCCCTTTTCATGCCCAAACAGTTCTGACTCCAGAACGCTTTCAGACAGTGCGGCGCAGTTCAATTTGACGAAAGACTTCTTCCTCCGACGTGAGAGCTTATGGATGGCCTGCGCAAAGAATTCCTTGCCGGTGCCGCTTTCACCCCGCAGAAGCACGGTGGAATTGGTCCCTGCTACGACCGAGACGGTTTCGAGCACCTGCTTGAGTGCGGGGCTTTCCCCGATGATCCCGTCGATTTTGGCATCCGCATGCCGGGCAGGGCCGTAGGTCCTCCCCTCGTTGGGCGATTTCTCCGGTCCCGATTGCTCATGGCCACACCGCTGACGATCTGTACTCAGGGCGCGATGGAGGCGGATGGTCCGGCCGACAAGGTTGGCGACCATCGTCAGGAAATAAATGTCCTCGTCGTCGCGAAAGTCGGTGGCGCCGTCTCCGGCGCGGTCGATCGACAATGTCCCAAGGATCTTATGATCAGCCTTTAGCGGGATACCGATAAAGGCAATTGGGATGGTTCCGATGCTCGAAGACGTTTGAAGGTCAGCCTGAAATAGTTGGGACTTGCGCACGTCCGGTATGAAGAGCGGCGTCCCCGTAGCGACGATTTGATCTGTTACGGCCTGTGGTATGACGCGGCGAGTGCCTGATTGACGTACGTGGGTATTGCCGGCAGTCGCGGCAATCTCCAGCTCTCCTTCAGCGTCCAGGACGACGATTGCTCCGTGACGCATCTGCAGAAATGAAGGCAGGACGTTCACGACATTGGCGAGCGTAATCTCCAGCTCGCTGGGGGCGGTCAGCACCTTCGATATCTCGTAGAGTCCTCTGAGCGCGATATCTGATTGGGGCATGCTTTTGATGGGCGGTTCAGGGCGGGTCTCCCGAGGTCCAACCTCGTCGACCCGATCTTGCGGTCCGTGGGTCATGGAAACACCTCAGGGGTTGTGGTCCAGAGTGCTCCTCCTTTTTTATCTGAATTCTGAAAGCACAGTATTCACGAGCTTCTCTTCGTCAAAGCGACGATCGAAGCAACGAAGATAGACTTGGCGTTGGGCGAGACCTAAACTGTATCAAGATCAACCCTCTTAATACGTGCGTGCGTCGGTCATCCGAATTTGAAGAGGACTCCGAAACCGCCGCGTGGATAGTTCCACTCGATCTCGCCACTGGTCTCACACAAAATCCGGCAGGTGCCGCACTCCATGCAGCCGTCAGCAGTGATCTCCACTTGACCTTTGTCGTTCAACTCATAACATTTCGCCGGGCAGACGTGGGTAAGCGCGAGCAAGTTCGCGCTTGGCCTCTCGTGCGGTCGCACTTTGATATGCGGGCGGCCGGAATCCACCAAGTAGCGGTTCTGGTAAAGCTTGTCCTCGACACGTGACTTTGTCACTGCGATCGTCATTTCGTCTCCCTTCAGCGCCACGCCAATGCAAGGCGGACCGCGTCGCTGACCAGCCCCCAACGCGAGCGCGCCTTGATGAAGGCCGCCGTGGTCGCCTTTTCCTTCTCGATCTTCGGCGTGCCGTCGACACGCATGAAGTTCTGCGCGGCTTGCGACATCAACCGCGGATAAGTTGTGAAGTAATTGCAGGAATTGGTGTGGAGCAAGGCCGGCATATCTTTGTATTTCTTTAGGTCCTTGACCACGAAGGACTTGTCCAGCATGGCTTTGTAAAGAGCGAGATTTCGTTTGGTCATAGGAGCGTTGCGGCTGTTGACCTCGATGATTGCCTCAGCCGCGATGCGGCCGGAGGTCATGGCGAGGTTCGAACCCTCGCGGTGAATGGCGTTGTTCAGTTGCGCGGCATCGCCGACCACGACCCAACCGTCGCCAAACAGCTGCGGAATAGCCTTGTAGCCGCCTTCGGGAATGAGGTGTGCGGAATATTCTTTCACTTCCGAGCCGGCGATCAGCGGCCGGATCGAAGGATGGCTCTTTAAGGCGTCGAGGAGAACGTAGGGGCTCTCGACCATCGCGGCGAAATCGGAGACGAGGCAGCCAATGCCCAGTGAGATCGACTCCTTGTTGGTGTAGAGGAAGCCGAGCCCGGCCATGCTGCGGGAGGTCGTGCCCACCGCCTCGATCACGCAGCCTTCATCGCCCTTGACGCCGAACCGCTGCTCAATGACCTCTTCGGGCAGGAAATGCATTTCCTTGACGGCGAGCGCCACGGTTTGTGGCTTCGGCATCTGCCGCAGGCCGGCTCGCGTGCCAAGCAGTCCGCAGACACCTTCTGCGAGAACGACCACGTCCGCGTAGATGGCTCCGCCGGCCCGGTCTGTGCGCACGCCAATCACCCTGTCCTTGGCGTCACGGATGAGCTCCGTCACGGTCGTCTCGCACAGAACCGTCGCGCCGGCCTCGCGCACCTTACGCGAAAACCATTTGTCGAACTGGGCACGGATGATTGTGTATCGGTTGGGCTTGGCCTCATTGAAGTCGTCCGACCGATAGTGAATCCCGGTATGGGATGTGTCGTCCATCACCCAAAGCCGCTGTTCAACCAAATGCCGCTCGAGAGGCGCATCGTCCCTGAAATCCGGGATGATCTTCTCCAGCATGTTCGCGTACATGATGGCACCTTGGACATTCTTGGAGCCCGGATATTCACCGCGCTCCAACTGCAGCACCTTTAGGCCATGGCTGGCCATGGTGTAAGCAGCTGCGTTTCCGGACATGCCTGCCCCAACAACAATGGCGTCGAAGTTTTCCTCGATCATGTCCGTCCCTTAGCTCGCAAGCTTATCGCGACTGTGGGGCGACAGCCGCCGGGTGAAGGCTTCCGTCAGTGCGGGCAGGAAGCGGATCGCGTCGGTGACGATTCCGAGGTGAGCGAAATCGAAAATCGGCGCGTTCGGGTCGGTATTGATGGCCACGATGAGATCCGCCCCCTCGACGCCAACCCGATGCTGGACGGCGCCGGAAATCCCGGCCGCTATGTAAAGCTTCGGCCGGATGGTCTTGCCAGTTTGGCCGATCTGCCGATCAGCTGGCATCCAGCTCTTCTGGACTAACGGGCGCGAACAGCCATGCTCGGCGCCGATTGCTCGCGCGAGGTTCTTCACAAGCTGCAGGTTCTCCGCCGCGCCAAGACCAAGGCCTCCCGCAACCACGACGTCGGCATAGGCAAGGTTTGCCTTTGCCGACTGATTGTCCGGCAGGAAGCCGAGGACTTTGGTAGCGATCTCGTCCTCGGCAAGCGAGAGCTTGTGCCGGATGACACGCCCGACCGGTTTATCCGTCCGCTGCGGCATGGGCATGACCCTTGGCCGCACTGTCGCCATCTGAGGGCGGAAATTGAGCGTATAGATCGTGCACAACAAGGAACCGCCGAAAGTCGGACGCGTGGCGGCGAGCGAACTGTCGGTATCCACATCGAGTTCGGTGCAGTCGGCCGTGAGCCCTGTCTGCAAGGTCGTCGCCACGGAGCCGGCAAGATCCCTGCCGAGTGTGGTGGCACCGAGAAGAAGGATTTCGGGTTTGTGGGTATCGACCAGATCCGTCATCGCCTTGGTGAAAGGCTCGTTCCGATAGTCGGCGAGCAGGGGCGCCTCGGCGATGTAGACAAGGTCAGCACCATAAGCGAATGCTTCGGCAACGGCGTTCCCGACGGCCTCTCCCGGCGGTCCGAGCACGACGCCTGCAAGCTGGACCTGAAGCTTGTCTGCTAATTTGCGGCCTTCGCCGAGCAGTTCGAATGATACGGGATGGACCTGGCCGCGTTCGAGCTCGATGAAAACCCAGACGTGCCGGTAGTCCTTGAAATGGGCGGGCAGCTCCTTCTTTATGCCGGCGCGGCCGGCGGCAGGGCGAGGGGTTTCTCGGTTCGCGGTCGACATCGTTTTACTCCTTGCCGTCACGCGCCGCCGTTGAAGGCGAGCTCATGTTCCAGCGCCGGCTGGCGGGTGAAGATTGCGGTGATGAGTTCGTCAGCGACATCGCGCAAGGCCTTCTCGGCGGTGTCGATTAGTGCCGCCTTTTCAGCTCGCGCAGCAGGGGCGAAAACACGCTTGACGACCGTCGGTGAGCCGCGCAGGCCGCATTTGGTGAGATCCTCGATGCCGGCGTCGGCCGCGCTCCATTTCAAGACCTGGCTGCGCGCGGCGCACAAGGCGTCGTGGATCGAGCCCCGGCGGATCTCGTTTGTGCCTTCCAGCATGGTGATGAGGCAAGGCAGCCTGCTCTTCAGCATCTGTGTGCCGCCTTCGGAGCGGCGCTCGACCTTGATCTCGCCTGCAGCAAGGTCAATAGAGGGGATCTTCGCGACATAGGTCAGTTGCAGGAGTCCGAGGCGCTTGGCGATGCCGGGCCCGACCTGGGCGGTGTCGCCATCGATCGTCTGCTTGCCGGTGAAGACGAGATCTGGCGTGCCGAACGTTTCGCCGACCTTCGCGATTGCCTGTGAAAGGGCGAACGAGGTCGCCAGCGTGTCGGAGCCGGCAAAATAGCGGTCGGTCAAGAGCACCGCTCGGTCGGCGCCGTAGCCGAGCGCCTTGCGCAGCGCGTCCTCTGCCATGGGCGGACCCATGGTGAGCACAGTGACTTCGCCGCCATACGCATCGCGCAGTCTGAGCGCTTCTTCGAGGGCGAACAGGTCGTAAGGGTTGATGATGGTCGGAACACCCTGGCGCATGATTGTGTTCGTCACCGGATGGACCCTTATCTGTGCCGAGTCCGGCACCTGCTTGATGCAGATTACGATGTGCATTGGCGGTTTCTCTAGGCTCCTGTCCGGGTGCGGGCATTGCGGTTATCTCCTTGATCCGCATAATTCGTGCCAAGTCTCTTGCGCTGCCCCCTTTCCTACAACTTGGGCTGGTTGCTTCTGACGGCGCTGTGGTGATGACCGGATTTGTCGGCTGCTCGACATTGTCGCGTCGCAACCCTTGTCGCCGCTCATTCCCGTCCGAACCGCTTCAGTACCGAGTCGAACGGGACAAAGGTGTGACCCGGCGCGGCAGGTTTGTTCGGATCGTGGTCTTTGAGCACCTTGAAGACCCGATGCGTGAGCGGCGAGGAAATCGCAAAGTCCTCGTAAGCGCGTTCGAGCGTCGCGCGCACCCTCGCGGCAATCACCTGGTCGGGCAGACCGGAGAAATCTTCGTCGGCAAGGTATTGGCCCACGCGTTTCATTATATGGAGCCGCGAGACATTCAGCACCTTCGGGTCATAGGAGACGCCAAGGACTGAGAAGAACTCCTCCGCGGCCGACAGGCGCTTCAGTCGTGCGAGGATGTCTGTGACATCGATGGGGCGGCTGTCAGCGGAACAATTCATTGCATTCTCCCTGGTCGCAAAACTGTGGCCTTTGCGCGCGCGCGCACGGCTGACCTGGACCCGCACAGCTCGAAGAGGGACGCCTCGCTGCACATTTTATCGTAGAGCTCGACCAGTTGAGTTGCAGTGAGCGTCGATTTGGTCTCGGCCGCCTCGCGCCGGACGCGGGCCACCATCGCGGCTGCCAGATCCGGGTCGAGATCGCGACCGCTTTCGCTCAGCACATGGGCAATCGCAGTGGCGCCGGAATGCTTGCCGATGACGATCCGCCGGCAGCGGCCCACGAGAGCCGGATCAAGCCCCTGATAAGTACGCGAATCCTTCAGCAGCCCTGCGACGTGAATGCCGGATTCGTGGGTGAAAACATCGGCGCCGACGACCGGCTTAGTGGCCGCGGTCTGCCGGCGGGCGGCCCAGGCCACCTCGGCGGCGAGGCCGGGCAATGCGGTCAGCTCGATGCCGGTATCCGCGCCGCCGAAGACCGCCATCGCGGCGGCCACCTCTTCCAGCGCGGCATTGCCCGCACGCTCGCCGAGCCCCAGGACGGTGACGGAGGCATGGCGCGCGCCTGCGCGGATCGCGGCTAGCGTGTTGGCGCCAGCAAGTCCGAGATCGTTGTGCGCATGAAATTCAAGGTCGATTGGAGACTGCGCCACTAGCTGGGCGACTAGTTCAAAGGTCGAAAACGGGTCGAGAACACCGACCGTGTCGGCTAGCCTGACGCGGCTTGCGCCAGCGCGTGCAGCCGTCTCGATGACGCGGGCGAGATGATCCCGATTGGCCCGCGAGGCATCCTCGCAGCCCACCGCGACAAAGAAGCCGGCGGCGGCGGCGCGCCTGACCATATGATCGATGACCTGGAGCGCTCCCGCCTTGTCGAGGCCGAGCTTGGCGGCAAGTTGGATGTCCGACGCTGGCAGCGATAGATTGACGGCGTGGACACCGCTCTCGATCGCTGCATCGAGATCCAGCGACGTCATCCGGCACCAAGCCATGAGCCGAACCGGGAGACGCCGCGCGACCACGGCGCGAATTGTTTCGATCTCGTCGACGCCCATGACCGGCGTGCCGATCTCGATCTCTGTCACGCCGGCCGCCGCAAGAGACTGGGCGATCTCCAGCTTTTCCGTCGTGGTAAAGGCGACGCCCGGCGCCTGCTCGCCATCGCGCAAGGTCGTATCGTTGAGAGAGACATGACGGGTCATGACCGGTAGCCTGTTCTTCTGCCGCTCACGCATAGACCGGATTACCCGGCCCAGAACCGAAAAAGCTGCGCAGCTTCCCCACGATTGCCGGCATGACCTCGAGCACCCGGTCGATATCCTCTTCGCTGTTGTCCCGCGCCAAGGAGAAGCGGACTGCCGCGTGCGGCGTTTTCATCGCGCTTAGGACATGGCTTGGTTCCAGAGAGCCGGAGGTGCAGGCCGAGCCAGAGGAACACGCGATGCCAATGCGGCTGAGGAGAAGTGGAATTCCATCACTGTCGACATGTTCGAAGGAGATGTTTGCGGTATTGGGCAACCGTTGCAGGGGATCACCAGTGACACAGGTGCTTGGGATGCACTGGAGGATCCCGCCCTCCAGGCGATCGCGGAGCGACTTCACCCGAGTGGTCTCGTCGCCCATGAATTTCAAGGCGAGTTCGGCCGCCGTCCCGAGCCCGGCTATGCCGGGCGTATTCTCGGTACCAGCACGCCGGTTGTGTTCTTGGTGACCCCCCTTGATGAGCGAATGGAAATTGACGCCACGTTTTACGAAAAGCGCGCCGATCCCTTTCGGCCCGTGCAGCTTGTGGCCGGAGAGCGACAGCATGTCGATTGCGGTCGACTTCAGGTCCATCGAAAGCTTGCCGACCGCCTGCACAGCATCGGTATGGAATAGGGCGCCCACTTCCTTGGCCAACTCGGCAAGCCTGGCCACGGGGAAGATCACACCAGTCTCGTTGTTCGCCCACATTATTGATACGATTGCCACCTGTGGTGTGAGGGCGGCCATATAGGCGTCGAGGTCGAGCCGGCCACGACAATCCACCGGGATCCTGTGCACCTTGACGCGGCGGGTCTTCTCAAGATGCGCGCAGAGCGTCAGCACGGCGGGATGCTCGACCGCGGACGTAACGATCTCGGTTCGGTTGGGCGCCGCCTCGAGCGCTGAAAGAAGCGCTGCATTGTCGCTTTCTGTCCCACCCGAGGTGAAGGTGATCTCATCGTCGAACTCCGCGCCGATCAGCGCTTGCAACTGCCTCCGCGCCTTTGTCACCGCCGCATTGACTGAGGCGCCAAGAGCGTGCGCTGACGAAGGGTTGGCGAATTGATCCCTAAAGAACGGCAACATCGCTTGCAGGACCGCAGGATCGACCCGTGTGGTTGCGTTGTTGTCGAGGTAGACAGGCTTCATAGGTGCGATCCTCAGTTGACCAGAATGACGCGGCGCGGACCGACTCGTTGAGCCTCTGGCGCATGCCGTTGATGATAATGGGCCTGAACTGGCAGCCCGCGCAGACGCCCGGAGTGTTTGACGCAGACCGGATCTCCGTCGAGATGGACATGTTCGCAGTGGCCGCCGTCAGTCCGCAGGTAAGGACGGCCCGAACGCGATAAGGTCTTCGATGAGCCGAATTTGGCACAGCAGCGCGATCTGTCCGCAAGCAGCTCGGGTGACACCAGGACCCGAGCTGTTTCGGGAGGCGGCCTTCTTTGCACCCTACCGGAAGCGAATGGCGGTCCCGAGATCCGTTTTCCTTGTTCTTTAGGACGGGGACATCTGTCGTGCCGGCCATATAAGTCTCCTCTGCCGCAAAATCAGTCTGTCGGCCGCACAGGCGCTTCGGGCGTTTAACTGAACGACTTGCCGCAGCCGCACTTCTCGCGCGCATTGGGGTTATCGAAGACAAAGCCGGAAGATTCGAGCCCGGTGAGGAAGTCAACGGTCATGCCAGCTACATGGGGTTGGGAACCCGCGTCTACGAACAGCTTGATCCCATTTGTGCCAGTGATCGCGTCGCCCTCGCGCGACACGCTCTCCAGGCCCATTAAGTATTTGAAGCCGGCGCAGCCGCCGGCCTCGACCATGATGCGAAAACCTTCCGCCGGCTCGCTGGCGCGGGAAAGAGCAGTCTTGAAGGCGGCAACAGCGTTGTCGGTGAGCGTAATCATGGCTCCATTCTCCTCAGTCCTGGACCTGCTTGCGCATCACGTCGCATGCACCGTGCCAAAGCGAAAAAAACGTTTCAACACAGCGCGGCATCTCTGACACTGCCGTGCTTCTTGTGAGTGCATTGCTGCGAAGCTGTCGGCCAACCGACACGTACTGTCGGGTTTGTCGGGTCTGCCACGAGGGATATTGGGCCTGAGTTCTTGGTTGAACTCACATCACCAAATACAGAACTTCTTCTGAGCTTGCTTCGGCGCAATTGGCACGGTTTTTGAGGCTCCGTTTGGCGAGGCGGCAAGAGCATGCCGATCTACAATCATGCCGTGGGTGCCCTCGCGATGGATGGGGCGAAGCAAGGGAGCAACATGTCAGGACCGGGTCAGATACGCCTCGCTTGGCAAAGCAGCGCCGCCCGTGGCATCCGAATGCCCGCTTGGCCGATTGCGACAACACCCACACTCGCTCACCACCGCCCAGTAGCCGCCGACCGGCTCAACGGGATGCCATCGGCATGAGCCTGCTCGCCGGTTTTCGCGCGGGTGCGACGCCGTGTGCACGCTGTCCAGCGACACTTTGTTCATGGGCCAGCAGCAGATCAGGGACGAGCATTACGGCCGCCCTATCGGCTGAAGATTCCCCGGCAGGGCAGCTGATCCTTACACGTAGGTAGAATCAGGGGTAAGACATGGACCAGCGCGAGAAACCGTCGCCGGATGAAATACGGTGGGCGTGCGAAGACAATCCGAAGATCCGGGAGCATGATCTCGCCGCTCGATTGGGCATTACGGAAGCCGAATTGGTCGCGGCGCATTGTGGTCACGGCGCGGTGCGCATCGAGCCGCGCGTCGATGATCTGCTGACGGGCCTCGAAGCGGTCGGCGAGGTGATGGCGCTCACCCGCAACGAAAGTGCCGTGCACCAAAAGATCGGCGTCTACGACAAAGTGGTCACCGGCAACCAGCATGCCATGGTGCTCGGCGACGACATCGACCTGCGCATCTTCCCGAAAGCGTGGGCGTATGGCTTCGCCGTCGAGAAGCGCGAGGGAGCCGAGATCCGCCGCAGCCTGCAATTCTTTGATGCCGCCGGCGAGGCGATTCACAAAGTACATCTCAGGCCCGCCTCGAACCTGCACGCCTATCAGGATCTGGCGGCAGAGCTGGTATCCTCCGACCAGGAGCCGATCATATCGGTCGAAGCGGGCCGTGCGCGCGATAACGCAGTGAGTCCAGACCAAGCCGCCACGGCCGACGACCTACGCGAGCACTGGAGCCGGCTGAGCGACGTGCATCAGTTCTACCATATGTTGAAGACACTGAAGCTCAGCCGCTGCCAGGCAATGCGTATGGCCGACGAAGATTACGCTTGGCTGCTCGACAATGATGCCGTTGGCGCCCTGTTCCAACAGGCGGCCGAAGACGAGATGCCGATCATGTGCTTTGTCGGCAATCGTGGTTGCATCCAGATCCATTCCGGCCCGATCAAGTCGGTCAAGCAGATCGGGCCGCGGATCAATGTGCTCGACGAGACCTTCCATCTGCATCTGAGGACCCATCACATCCGCGAGGTCTGGGCCGTGCGCAAGCCGACGAGGGACGGTCACGTCACGTCCATTGAAGCCTATGGCGCCGACGGCAAGATGATCATCCAGTTCTTCGGCACGCGCAAGGAAGGCGAACGCGAGCGCAGCGACTGGCGGTTTCTGGCCGAGAGTCTGCCACGCATTCCCGGTCAGAGCGACAGGGATATATAGAGTGTGCCGACAGGCCCTCGGATTGAACCGGCCGCCATAGGACTCGGCACCACGTTCCGACAGCGGCTCGCGAGGAAATTTAGGTCCATGAGCGGAAAGGCTTGCCGTCGTAGCGGATGCGCACGGTCAGGTGATGCACGCCGGAATGGACCGCATCGATACAGTCAAGCTGGTCGCCGGCCGGACCGGTGCGCACGAGTGCATCGCCGTCTGACCGAAAATCCTTGCAGCGCCTGCGAGCGATAAAACGCATACGCCATCAACGCCGAACCGAAGCGCGGCTCGACCTTGTTGATATTCCGATCATCGCGCGCAAGCGCCGTCGGGTCTTGTCGGACCGCAGTCGATCCTGCGCTGGATCGCGTCGTTGCTCAATCCGGGCCGTGCGAGCGATCTCCTCGCTCGTCGACCGGAAGGCTGTGCAGCAGCAGCCAAGCCGAACAGCTTGATGTCGCGGACTCGACAAAACCGACCACGGATGTCGGTTGTCGGACGTTGTCCTAAGAATGATGGACAGGTGATCCCAGCGGCGGGCCCAGTGCAGGCTGGCATTGCTTGGTGCAGCGCCATGGGTACGCCTATCCGGCACGCGACTTGCTTCGACGATTTGATCAGCAGGGCATCAGCAGTGCGTCACGGAGCTCAGAGGTGATTGACCAGCCTCTCAACCCCAACGGGGATAGCGGCGGCTTTGCTTCATGACCGCAGAGCGGCGGAGATGCCCCTTCTGATCGACTTCGCAACCGATCTCATCCGCGCTGGTGCAGGTGGGCTGTATCAGGCGACAGAATCTAGAAGGCGCCCGACAAGAGACGTGCCCATGCTGGAAATCGAATTTATGAACAGCCGTGCAATCTCAATCGAGCCATGAACGCCAATGTAGAGAAAACAAAATGGCGACCAACCCCGTTCCAGATCATGTCCCACCCGAAATGGTGAGGGACTTCAGCCTGTTTACATCGCCAGGGATGCCACCAACACCCGACGGGGATCCACACGCAGCTGTCGCTTGCGTACATGACGGGCCTCCGATCTTTTACTCCCGCTACAACACGCAAGATGGCCGGGGTACCTGGGTCATCACCCGTGCCGCGGACCAGCGGAGGGTGCTGCAGGACGCAGAGACTTTTTCCAGCCATCGCAGCATCTTCTCCTCCATACTGGGTGAAAACTGGCCGACGATCCCGCTTGAGCTCGATCCACCGGCCCATGGCGTCTTTCGCTCACTGCTCAATCCGCTGCTTTCGCCAAAGCGGGTGTTGGCTTTGGAACCGGCTGTCCGCGAACGGGCGGTCGAGCTGATCGAAAGGATCGCCGCGTCGGGCACAAGCTGCGACGTGATGAAGGATTTTGCCTTTCCTTTCGCGGTGAGCACCTTTCTTCGCTTTCTGGGGTTGCCTGATGACCGACTCGATACATTCGTCGGCTGGGGGAAAGATCTGCTCCACGGCGACGATAAGGAACGACCTGTGGCTGCCCGGACGATCGTGGCATTCATCGACGAACTTGCAGCCATGCGCCGCGACGAGGCGGTTGACGATTTCATGACCTTTATCGTGCAGGCACAGGTCGAGGGCCGCCGGCTGACGGACACCCAAGTCCGCGGCATCGGCGTGCTTGTCTTCGTCGCTGGGCTCGACACGGTCGCAGCAGCTATAGGCTTTGACTTGGCGTACCTCGCACGCAACCTCAAAGATCAGCAATTGCTGCGGAGCGAACCGGACCGCATCCCGCTCGCAACCGAAGAATTACTGCGGGCCTATCCGCCCATTCAGTTGATCCGCGTGGCCACGAAAGATATCGACTTCGAAGGCGCGCCGATCCGGAAGGGGGACTATGTTTCCTGCGCCACGATGATTGCCAATCGTGATCCGGCGGAATTCGAATGCCCCAACACGATTGATTTAGAGCGGGAGGACAACCGCCACGCAGCGTTTGGCTATGGTCCCCACCGTTGCCTTGGCTCACACCTTGCCCGGCGGGAGATTGTCATTGGCCTGGAGGAGTGGCTGGCGCGCGTCCCGGCTTTCAGGATCAAGCAGGGTACGGCGCCGATAGCTTCTGGCGGCCATGTGTTCGGGATCGAAAATTTGATCCTGGACTGGTCTTAGGCCGGCCCCGAGCCGGGGCACAGACAATGGAGGCAGCGCCATGCGCATCATCGTCCAAAAGGCCAAATGCCAGGGTCACGCGCGATGCGCGGCGCAAGCGCCGGACATCTTCAAGCTTGATGACGAGGGCTACATCCTGCCCGGTGACATTGAAGTTGCGGAAGGGGAGGAGCTGCCTGCATCGCGAGGCGCGCGATCCTGTCCTGAACGTGCGCTGGAACTCACTCTCTGACGCTCTGAATCAGACGTCATTCAACCGTGAGTCTGGCGGGCTTGAATGGGGCCGACCATGTGGCCGCACTCAGCACGCGACTCTGTCCCGCACGGTTCACGTCCCACCCCGCGGGGGCATTTCCGGCGCCTGTGTTCCCCGTGAGGCGCAAACGGCAGGGCCCCGCGGTTCGCGAAACGCCTCCTTCCAATCACAGAATTTGCGACAGAGCCGAGTGGACCAGACGAGAATTGCCGAACTACTCGACCGCGAGGCGATCCGCGACTGCGTACACCCGAAGAACTGCCCGACCCATGTTGCGGCAGGCCGGGTCGCTGCATGAATTGATAGGACGAAACCAGGAGAACGCACCATATTTGCCCAACATTATGCCCGGCTCAGCACCGGCCAATGGCCGCACATTGAGCTGGAGAGGAGGTTCGACCAGCATGTGCTTGCCTGTGTGCTTTCACGTGCGCTCGAGGAGATCGAGGCCGGCGAGGCGACGGCGACGGAGGCAACCGGACTTTCGCGCGCCGAGTTGCGCGATGTCCTGATCCGCTGTTTCCCTGCTTTTCCTATCAACGCGTTTGCCTTGAAAGAGGTGAGCGAGCCCGAGCCGGATCTGGAAGAAGAACTTCTGCATGGACTGCTGCTGGCGCATGCCCGACATGGCGACCCGGCGAGCGCCCGCTTCGCCAAGATCATCGCCCGGCGTGCCATGCGCAATGACCACCTCTGGCAGGACCTTGGCCTTTTCAATCGAACCGACCTCGGCCGCCTGCTCGCCTGGCATTTTCCGACGCTGGCGGCCGGCAACACCCAAAACATGAAATGGAAGAAATACTTTTACCGCAAGCTCTGCGAGGCCGAAGGTTTTTCGCTGTGCAGCGCGCCCAGTTGCCGGGAATGCAATGATTTCGAAAGCTGCTTCGGCCCGGAGGAAGGCGAAAGCCGTCTCACACGGATCAAGAACGGCGTCGCCCCGGATTGAGAGCCGCTTTCGTCAATTGTACAGCGCCAGCGCTCGCGCCGCGCCATATGTCTCTTGTCGAATGTCGACTGCACCCTTCGGGGATTGAATGCTGTGCATGCTGTCCGATTGCTCGCGATGCTCGCTTCGGCGGGCGCCGTCATGATGGCGGTGCAGGATGCGACCCGCACCATCGCCGCCGAGCAACTGGTGTTCTCCGGGCCGTTGCTGCTCGCCTGCCTCGCGGTTGCGGCGCCTGGGCGGCCGCGGTTCACCGACGTCATTGTTCGCGCTGGTGCACAGTTTCGCCTCGCTCACCCATTGGGAGGACCAGATTGTCTCCGGCGTGGCCATCAATTTCGTTGCTGCCGGCTCCGCCATCATTCTCGGCCAGGTTCCGGCAGGGCGCGCGCTGGGGTTCCTGGAAGCTTTTCGAACTTTCTGCTTCGCGCCGCCAGCTGAATTGTGGGCACTTGTGAGAGAAGTCGGGATGCATGAATCCGGTACGGGACAAGCTTGATCGACGCGCTCACCCGCCATTGATATAGGGCGGCAACACCTCATCGAATCAGGGGCAAGCCCTGGGTGCATAGGGCGGGACTTGACGTTCGCAGTTTTGGATCGATACGGCTCCCCGGACCGAATGAAACCGCGAACTACGAGCTGCCGATCCCCCTCGAGACTACGCCAGAACCCTCCGTCAAGACTCGCAAGCGTGACCGCGAGCGTGCGGAGCGCATAGAATTGGCAGGTGTCCCAAGACCATCGCTGAGACAACGGGCAGTCGTACTCGCCCAAGAGCGGGGGCTAGTGCGAACGCGCGATTTCACAAGCATTGGTATTCCCCATTGCGATCTAGCTCGCATGTGTGATGAGGGCCCGCTCATCAAGGTCAGCTATGGAACCTATAGCGCACCAGACATCAATGGGTCGTGAACCTAGGGCGCAACCCTACGGTAGCCAATCCCGTCATTGCGCCAACGTTGAGTTTCTGCGGTGTCGGTAAAGTCGGCCCATTGCGCGTACCGGAACTCAACTTTTACCTCGGCTCCCCTTATCCGAATAGCAGACAGTGAATTGCCATCGCTCAAAGGGAGCATCACAAACGAGACCGCATCTCCGTCGGGAATGCAATTTGCACCCGGCTTTTCGCTTAGTGTGCCTACGGTAAAGCCGGTGCTTGGATATCGCAAATTCTTAAGGGTATTCCACTTGATCTGCACCCTGTTGGCTGTGCAGCAGCAAGGCACCGGTACTTAGAACTCCCGTAGATTGCAGTGGCTGCAGCTTGACGGCCGAAAACGACATTTAAACCGGTCCAGCCCAGTCCAGTAAGGAAGAGCACGACAAAGATTACGGTAACGCGGTAAGCCAAGTGCACTCCTCAACGTCCTCGGCTTCTACGACAAGCTCCTCGAATTCCTCGATCACGTAGTAAGTGAATCCTTCCTGAAGCCTGTGCACCGGGAAATGCTGCTGGCGTCCTACAATCCGGCAGCGCTGATCGATTTGCTGTCCGTCTATCTTGTTCCAACCGAAACCAAGTGGATCGCTCGCGATGAGCGCTGATCATCTTTTCCCCTGCGTCGCTGCGGCGCCGCAACTATGGAGGCAAATTCCTGCAGGCTAAGCGCCGACGTACGCCCCAAGGTGGGGTATAGGGGACTGCCGGGTGGGAAGGTCGATTCCTTCGAAGGGATGGCTGTGAATCGCGCGCAGTCCCTTTTGATTGCGGTCGTGTATCGCGGAGCGCAGCGCCACATTGTTCGCCTTGGCGTTGCAAGTGCGCGGCACGCCTCCCGCGAGAGCCTCAATCGATGCGCATCCCTCGTTGCAGCGGCATCCAGGCACGCCCGAGGCTTCGTGCTCTCTTTGTAGTTTCGAAGGAGCGCCCCGCCTTTGACGAGAGATCTCGCTAATGACATATTTGACTATTCTAATTTAGTATGTGTTTTGTTGTGAGCGTGGAGGCGAGGGGAGTCTCCTGATGATTGATTCAGACGTGTTTGACTTTGTTGAGCGATGTCAAAAGCACAAGGCGACAGGGCCTTTGTTGACTGATCTGCTCGATATGGCAAGAAATCTGGGCTTCGAACACCTCATTCTGAGCGGAGTTCCCTTGGGCGGACAGAAGCTTGCCCCCATGGTTGAATTGAATGGCTGGCCCGCCGGCTGGTTTGAGCGCTACCTTGAAGCAGAGCACGCCGCCGTTGATGGCGTGTGCATCTACTCGGCTAAGACGCTGAAGCCGTTCTTCTGGGCTGACGTTCCACCGAAATGGTCTGATACGGATGCATCGAGACGGGTTGCGAGTGAGGCGACGGAGTTTGGCATCTCGAGTGGATTTGCAGTGCCGATGCTGAGCGTGAATCATTGGCAATCGGTGCTGTCGTTCGCATCCTCTGCAAAAGCATGCAGCGTGTCCCCGCGCGACCAGGTCCAATTGGTGACGATGGCGGTGTATGCCGGGATGTCGATTCAGGCGCTGTCCAATACCGATGAACACGGCGTTGATGATATCCTGACAGATCGGGAAAAAGAGGTGCTGCTGTGGGCCGCAGCAGGCAAAACGTCGTCGGAAACGTCGCAGATTCTTGGTCTCGCTGAGCGCACGATCAAATGGCACGCTACAAGAGCGCGCGAAGCATTCGGTGTCGCGACAACGACGCAGGCAGTTGTCGAGGCCGTGCGTCGCCGCCTCATCCATCCCTAAATACTGTCAACTGTTCGATCGGACAGGTGACGCATATTAGCGCCACTGCGATTATCCCCCGGCAACTATGTGGGGGATTGCGCGATGATAGCGGCTCATGTTGTCAATGCGCAGAACAAGCATCTCTACGAGACCGAGTTCGATGAATTTCTGCGGCGTCGGCACGACTTCTTCGTGCATCAGAAAGGTTGGCGCCCGCCAAGCCCAGATGGTCGGGAAGTAGATCAATTCGATACCGGCGCGGCCACATACATCCTTGGAATTGAGGATGAACGGGTGGTGACCTCGGCCCGGCTGATCCCAACGACCAAGCCGCACATGGTCTCCGAAATCTTTCCCCATCTTTGTGAGAAATCCGGCGTCCCACGGCGACCGGATTGGGCAGAATGGACCCGCACATATGTCGTACCCGACAAGCGCTCGTCCGGGCTGCGCGGGACGCTGACAGAGCTCTGCTGCGCGGTGATGGAGTACTCCCTCGATGAGGGCCTCACAGCCGTGGGCGGGGTGCAAGAAACCTACTTCATGCCGCATCATGGCGCGCTCAAATGGCGAGCGGAACCAATGGGGATGGCACAAGAAGTGAATGGTGAATGGTACATCGTCGCATACATTGAAGTGGATGAGCGAGCTCTTGCAAGTGTCCGAAAAATACTAGGTATCGATCATTCGCTGCTCGTTCGCCGCGGGAAACAACTGCCGTTCATGGAAGTCGATAGACTGGAAAAACAAACGGCATAGAGGTGGGTAACACAATAATCGCACAGGGAGGAAGTTATGCAGTCGCGCGTCTATTCCGTTGACGAAGTCCACGTCGAAAGCTTGATAGTGATCCCCGAGAATCCTCCTGCAATAGCGGTATCGGCGCGGGGGACTGTCCCTACAACCGGATGGACGCAGCCCGATCTCGCGCCGTGGGTGTACATAGTTCCACCCAAAGACGGCATCCTCGATCTTGATTTCGTTGCGACCCATCCGACCGGTTTAGTACTCCAGGTCATTTGTCCCATCAGCGTGACCAAGGCCTTTGCAATTCCTGCGTGGGTCGTCGGCATCCGTGTCCACAGTTCGACTAACGAAATCGAGGAGATGGTTTCGCGTGCAGAGAAGCCTACGCAGGCCGCGCTCGCTGGAGAGGGTATGCCCTTGCCATGGCCGTTTCCTTGGTGGGCGCCTCGCAGCAAACGTTCTTGATCCGGGAACACGGATACACCGCCTTGTAGTCATAACCTCTGCCATGGAGGCGCAAATGGTACGTGCGAGCTCAATATCCATAAGGATTTTTTCCGGTCGAACGTGATTAGGCGCTGTGATGTCGAGCCAGTACTCTGTCGCGGTAACCAGATGTCCGAGCACACAGCCGGGCATGAGGGAAGCGCTCGTGTTGGGCGTCGTTCTTCCGATCGAAGGTGGGAGCGAAGTAGCTTATCTGAATGAGCCTCTTCCTGCGACGGACGAGGTGCTCGCGACTGCCGCACCGATACCGGCGACACAAATTTTTCGGCTTGCGGCCGTTTGCGAGGAGCACAGATGCCTCCATTTCAATGGCGGCAAATGTAACTTGGCATCTCGTATTGCCACGCAACTCCCAGCGGTAACCGAGAAGCTTCCGGCGCGTACGATACGCAGAAGCTGCAGGTGGTTCTTACAGGAGGGATTTGCGGCGTGCTTCAGATGTCCTCAGATTGTCACCTCTGGAACGGCGGAAGACCCTTTTCTGGCTTCGATAGCTTTGCCGGGGACCGTCAATAGCTCCTTGAGATAGAGTAAGAATTGTGAAACCTCTTTTTACATACGGTAAAATAAGATGATCTCCTTGGACCAGCCGCTTGATCTCGATGAACCTGACGCAGAGGCGTTCTTGCACAGTATTCAAGGAAATATATTAAAAGGCCATGGTCGGAATTTTACTGCTCATCTCGTCGTTCGCATGATTGGGCAGCCCACGGCCCTTAGAGCATGGATTTCAGCATTTGCCGAAGACGGTCGCGTGGTGACCTCGGCTCGATTGATCCCAACAAGCGAGCCGCACATGGTCTCGGAGGTCTTTTCTCACATGTGCGAGAGATCGGGCGTCCCAAGACGTCCCGATTGGGGCGAATGGACGCGCACCTTCGTCGTCCCCGACAAACGCTCGACCGGGCTACGGGGCACGCTGACGCAGCTGTGCTGCGCGGTGATGGAATACGCGCTTGACGAGGGTCTCAGCGCGGTGGGCGGTGTCCAGGAAACCTACTTCATGCCCCATCACGGTGCGCTCAAATGGCGGGCCGAGCCGATGGGCATGGAGCGCGAAGAAAACGGCGAATGGTACATCGTCGCCTACATCGATGTGAACGAGGCGGCGCTGGCGAGCGTCCGCAAGATCCTTGGCATCGACCATTCGCTGCTGGTTCACCGCGGAATTCAACTGCCGTTCATCGAAAGCACAAATAACAAGCGACACGCATCGGCATAACAACGACTAAATTGGGAGAAAATAATGAGATACGCACTGGTGATTACCTCTGCAGTTGTATTATTCGGCCAAATGACTGGCGCACATGCCCAGCAAGTCACAGCATCGGGATGCGCTGAAGCTGGCGTTGAAGCCGGCTGCGTTATCCTCAAAGACGGTGACAAGCTCTACAATATAACCCATGCCGCCCCGAAGCCCGTGGTGGGGACATATGGGACGGCAACCGGAACGGTATCCAGCGACGCCGACCCGTGCCAGCAGGGAGATCTGCTCAAGGCCGCAGAATGGAAGCCTAATCCAGACAAGAGCTGCACCAGCAAATAGCACGAAGGAAGGCCCACAAAGCCTCGCATCGAATGGCGGAAGCCAATCTCGCGAAGCGCTGCTGGCCACAATCGATATTTCCAGAAAGGACAAAAACGATGCCCGATAAAGTCGTTCGTGTTTATCGTCCGGACGGAAGCCTTCAATGCGGACTCGGGCGAGCCCGAACGCTTAAGGAAGACCAGGAGGTCCTGTCAGCACTTGGCGGGCACGCAATATCCGCTGAAAAACGCATAATCCCGGTGCGCGTTCCTGAAGTTTGTGGGGCGCCGACCGGGCGTGCAAATACCTATGTCATCAAAGCAGCAGAATGGGAATTCATCCTAAGAAGCTTCGTCGGGCCGGCTGGCTTCGCGGAGTGGCTCTACGATACGCCTGCGACCAGCGTCTATAAATATGATGGGACGTTACAGTGCGGACTCGGCCAGGAAATCCCTTTGACAGAGATGGCCCAGGAGTTGGTCGATGCCGGCGTGTTGGTCATTTCAAGCCACAAATCCTCCGACGGATTGTTGCACATTGCCTTGTGCGGAGCTCTGACCGGCCAGATCAACGTCTACGAGATTCCTACACCGGACCTCCACAAGGCCATGCAGCTTGGATTCGCGCCTCTAGCCAGTATTCCTGCCGGCGATCCGACAGTTGCAACGCTCAGTGACGGCCAGCCATCGCCGTGGCCCTTTCCTTTTTAGAAGGATTCGGACGCGTCACGATTCAGAAACCGCATTTCATTTTGGCCGGCCGAGCATGTCGTCGCAAAACGTCTTTTGGCAAAATAGCGAGGAGGAACCCATGAAGCGTCCGCTGTCTATATCTGTAGACCAATTGAACAAACTGGTCCCAAAGGCTGTAGCCGCTGCCGAGCTCGCGGGGATGTGTCGCTGACGAGGCATCCAATTTGGCTGGGGTTCCTGGAAGCTTTTCGAACTTTCTGCCATGCTGCACCAACCGAATTGCGCGTGCTCGCAAGCGAGGTCGGAGCATGAAAGAGCTGCCACGACGGGATCTGATCACGCCTTCCACTGCGGGTTTGATTCGGAAGTGGGTCCGGCGTGGCGCCCTTAAGCTCCAGCTCCTGCTCATATAACGCTTTTGCAATATTTCTGTCAGATGCATGCGCTTTGGTCCTCCCAGCGACAAGAATCGC
Source organism: Mesorhizobium sp. M0496 (assembly GCF_040321205.1). Taxonomy (NCBI): domain Bacteria; kingdom Pseudomonadati; phylum Pseudomonadota; class Alphaproteobacteria; order Hyphomicrobiales; family Phyllobacteriaceae; genus Mesorhizobium; species Mesorhizobium sp. M0496. The sequence goes on from NZ_JAMYRC010000016.1 coordinate 46,213, forward strand.
GTATGTGCGCGCACTCCTCCACTCACCGTCGCTGACGAACCGCATCGCTTGCTCGCATGACTGAAACTTCGCATACCAGACTGCTCTCTCGCAAAATCTCTGATTACTGCCGTCTTCGTCTCGACCCTCTGTTCCACCCTCAAGAAAGCGCTCGCATCAGAGCGTTTCTTCTCGACCTTATCTCCCGTGCGAACACACCACCGCGAAAACTGCGCGGCTATGATTGGCACGAAATAGGCACTCTTTGCGACCTCGACGGTGAAACGCTTCGATCTGCTCGAACCGCAATCGAGCCAGCATTGGACGCGATGATCGCTCGAAATACGAAAACTGTGCCGAAGCGGGCGACCATCGCGGGCCGTCGCAACACTAAACCGCAGCGTCATGAGCGGGAACGTCCGCAGTCGCCGGCAGGGAAGGCGCCAACTTTTAATCGTCATAAGAAGCTCGATCGGTCGGAGCGGGAGGCTGCAGTGGACCAGCAGAAGCCTGGTATTAAGCCGCGCGCTGTTGAGGAGTTCCCGAAACCCCTTTTTGAGGAAACGTTCGATCACCCGAGCTTCCAGGCGGCACTGGATTTTCAGATGCGTCGCCATGGCGATAGCTATTGGCATCTTCATCGCGCTGTTGTGCGAGACGACGAAAGTCTAGACCGCTCGACAATTCGTCACTGGCTGCAGGGATCAAAATCGCCGCGCAGCGTGGCGAGCATGGAAGTACTAGCTCGAATCGAGCGTCGTTATCGTCTTTCAGCAGGTTATTTTAAAGCGAGACTCCCGCTTCAGACGCGCTCCGCCTCCGGCCACATTTCTCGATGACATCGGCTCGGCTGAACGCCGGCGGCTTGCGTGGCACTTGCCTGACGACTTCAACACGCGTCGTTCCGAGGAGCAGGAAGAAATCTTGGAATGGGTTCGGCGCGTGATTATCAGTGGGTCAACTGATTACCGGAAATTCCAGGCGGCCGCGTTGAAACAGCGTTATGCCATCCGTTTCCCGGGTATCACCTATGGTCAGTCGGATGCCGCAAATGACGGCTATCGAGTTCGGCGCGAGCAACAGGATGATGATGGTGCCCAGTTCACGGACCCCGACCTGATGTCCGGCGTCATAGAGGCGCCGCCTGTGCTTGGCATGGAAATGGCGGATTTGATCCGCTTCGAGACGGCGACGCTCACTGCGTTTGGTTTGCAGCGCAACGGTGTTTGGGGCGAGGAGACCGCATCGCAGAAAGTTGAGCATCTCGGTTTGATGTTCGGCGCGTTGGCCGCGCATCCGCGCGGACCAGTACGCGGCTGTGGCGTTCCGATGCAGCATGTGACGTTTGGTCTGCTCGTCTTCCCGTCTGTGTGGGACTGGTATGTCCAATGGCGCGAGAGGCGGCGGGGATTCTACACCTCATGGGAGGTGGACATGCTGCGAATCTCGCTTGCGCTGACCCGCAAGGAGACGGGCTGGCTTAGGCAGCAACCGCATATGGCGTCGCGCATCCGCCCCATTAACGGACTGGTTTCACAGACCGATATTGATCGCGCCTGCGGAGACTGGGAGGACGCCTGCAATGTCTACTTCAAGCACGCCACCTCCCGCGTGAAAGAGATTCAGCGCGTCGCGCGCGTACATCGCGATCCTTTTGAACCAATCATGCCGGTGCTCGAGGCCGATAGCCCAGTCGGCGAGTATCGAAAGATCACAGAAGAGATCCTCCGGCTCATGCCAGATGAACGCATTTATCGCCGTCCTGCCGCAGAAGCTGTCCGCTCGTTCCTAATGCTTCGGTTCGGACTGCATCTTGGGTTGCGGCAGAAGAACCTGCGTCAACTGATGGTCAGTGAACGCGGGAGGTTGCCTCGCTCTGAGCGCCAGCTTGCCGACATGAAGCGCGGGGAACTCCGCTGGAGCGAACGTGAAAAAGGCTGGGAGGTGCTTATTCCTTCGGTAGCATTCAAGAACGCGAATTCATCTTTTTTTGGGAGCAAACCATTTCGGCTCATCCTGCCGAACCTAGGTGGTCTATACGAGCATATCGAAGCATATATCGATCGCCACCGCCAAGTGCTGCTTGGAGGGACGGAGGACCACGGTACCTTCTTCATCAAGACGGTGAAGGCGACCAGCAAGAACGCTTCGTACGATCGAAATACGTTCTATGAGGCATGGCGCTTGGTCATCCTGCGCATTTCGCAAAAGCCGGACAGTGATTCCGCTAAGTCGCGGACAGCTGTTTCATTAAGTCGCGGACAGTTTGGCGGTGTCGGTTCTCGGGTGCCTTGTTGCGTTCATGGATGATTGATTTCGCCGTTTTCAGCGCCGGTCAAGAGGGGCGCGGCTTTTTGCTTTCGCATGCTGTCGCCCTGGAGCACGATGCGGTGGGCGTTGTGGACGATCCTGTCGAGAATGGCGTCGGCGACGGTGGGGTCGGCAATCAGGTCATGCCATTTGGCCACGGGGGCCTGGGCGGTGATCAGGGTGGATTTGCGCCGATAGCGTTCCTCGACGATTTCGAACAGATGGAAGCGCTTCTGGTCGGTGAGGCTGTGGGTTCCAAAGTCATCGAGGATGAGCAGTTGCGCGCGGGTGAGTTTGTCGATGAGGCGCGGGAAGCGGCCATCTAGGCGGGCGAGCGCCAGATCCTCGAACAGGCGCGGCACGCGCACATAGAGCACGGAATGATCAAGCCGCGCCGCTTGCCGACCGAAGGCGCAGGCCAGCCATGACTTGCCGGTGCCGGTCTGGCCGGTGACGATCAGGTTCTCATGCGCCTTCAGCCATTCACCTTGGGCGAGCGCCATGGTGCTGCGCCGGTCGAGCCCGCGCGTCGCGGCAAAATCAATGTCCTCGATGCAGGCTTCGGGAAAGCGCAGCTTGGCTGAGGCGAGCCGGTTCTTGACGCGCTTGTCGGCACGCATGGCGACCTCGCGGTCGAGCATCAGGCCGAGCCACTCGTCGCGGCTGAGCTCATTGGCGTTGTTCTGTTCGGCCAGCTCGCGCCAGGCGGTGGCCATGCCGGCCAGGCCGAGGGTCTGCATCTGGTCGAGGGTGGGGTTTGTCAGCATTCTTTCTTCCTTTCCTTCACTGGTAATAGGTGCTGCCGCGGATGTTGGTGTGCGGCGGTGTCGGCTTTGCCGGCTCGGTCTGCGGTCTTGCCTGGTCGAGGCCGGATTTGAGGATGGCGGTGACGGAGGAGTAGGCGATCGCGTTGATCAGCAGCGCCCGCTCGCAGGCGGCATCGAGACGCTCCGGTCCATAACGTGGAGCCAGCGACAGAATGCCCATGGCCGAGCGGTATCCCTGTTCCGGATGCGGCCGGTCGCGCATCATGCGCTCGACCAGGATGGCGGCGTTGGGGCCGATCCTGACCGCCCGGCCAATCAGGCTGGCCGGCGTGGTGTTGGCGTAGCGCTGATGCGCCTTGGGCATGTGTTCATTGACGGTGACATGGCCGGAACGCTGCGAGCGACGGACATGGCAGGCGACGCGCTGGTGATCGTGGAAGATCTCGACCACCCGGTGGGTGAGCCGCACGTCGACGGTGCGCCCGATCAGCCGGTGCGGCACCGAGTAGAAGGTCTTGTCGATCTCGACATGGTAATCGGGATGCACCTTCGCCGATTTCCACTCGGCATATTCGAACGGCGTCGCCGGCAGCGGCCTCAAGGCCACCCGCTCGATCTCCTCGAACAGTTCGCGGCGGCTTTTGCCGACATGGCGCATCGGCCGGTTGTTCAGCTCCTCGAGCAGCTCGGCGATCGCCGCATTGAGCTCAGCCAGCGAGAAGAAAGAGCGATTCCGGAGCCGGGCCAGAATCCAGCGCTCGACGATCAGCACCGCGCCTTCGACCTTGGCCTTGTCGCGCGGCTTTCGGCTGCGGGTCGGCAAGATGGTGGTGTCGTAATGCTCGGCCATCGCCGCAAAGGTCGTGTTCAGCGTCGGCTCGAACCACATCGCCTTGGCCACGCCAGCCTTCAGGTTGTCGCAGACGATCGCCTTGGTGACTCCGCCGAAGAAGGCAAGCGCCCGCATCTGGCCCTCGATCCAGTCCGGCAGCTTCTGGCTGGAGCTGGCAAAGGCGAAGGTCAGATTGGAGGCGCCCAGCACCGCGACAAAGATCTGGGCGGCGTGGATGACGCCGGTAGCAGGATCGATGATCGGCACCGTCTGCCCGGCATAGTCGGTTTGCATCACCGCGCCCGCCGCATGCCGATTGCGGAACGTTGCGCTCGTCCGGCGCTCGAAAGCGGCGAAGTGCTCGCAGAACCAGGTGTAGCCGTAACCGTCGGGATGGGCAGCGCGATACTCCTGCCATAACAGCGTCAGCGTCACGCCCTTGCGCTTCAGCTCCCGGACGATCAGCGCCCAGTCGGGCTCACTCAGATCCTGTGGCGGCCGGCCCATCCGGCGGAACAGAAGCCGCTCGAGCGCGGCATCGTCGTCGTAGCCGGGCGGCAACGGCCAACGCGAAAGCCCCGCCTCGCTCGCGCGTAACAGATAGGTCGAAACCGTCGTCTTGCTGATCTTCAGCCGTTCCGATACCGCACGCACCGAAAGGCCATGCTCATGCGTCAGGCGCAAGATCGCTCGGATGTCCTTCACCGTCGTCTGTCTCGTTTGCTTCCGTCTTGGCATGGCCCCTCTCAACGTCATCGTGAGAGGTCAAAATGCCAGAACGGCGCAGCCGAGAACCGACCGTCAAATCCGCCCCGGAAACTGTCCGGGACTTAGCGGAAATGCTGTCCGCGACTTACTGAAATCACTGTCCGGGACTTAGTGAAATCGGCGTCCGGGATTTACCGAAACACGCAGTCATCCAGCGATATGGCATCTACAATCCATATACGCAGCGCGGCGTGATCGCCGGCCTTCTCCCTCACGGGCCGCACAATGTGCGTGACGTTCTGGCGACCCACATACTGAAACAGACCGGTTCATATGAGCAGGCAAGCTACGCGATCCAGGACACGCCCGACATGGTGGCGCACCACTACGGTCGTTTTCTGCCGCAAGACAAAGCCGCACTTGCTGCGCGGATATTGAACCAAGTCTGGCAGGCGGCCTGAAGGGCATTAGTCTGAAAGAATAATTCCGCACTGGAACCGTTGTCGGAAAACACGGAGTTTCCTTGGAACGACCGGTGCAGTGTTTCGGCACACATGGGGTAGCAGGGCGACGGATACGATGCTGGACGGGGACCTACGACGCGTAACCGATTTCGCTCGTAAGGGTGTCACCTTAAGGTTTCGGCCCGGGACTACACCGTCGCAACCGCTATCATTACCCAGATCCTACATGGTCAGCGTCAGACTATGTTATGTCACTTCGGAGCATATCCTGCCGTGACGGCGACGAAGTAGCAGCCGACCTTCCTAGGATCGGCGGGTTAGAATCGGACAATGTCCAGGATATTTGGTCGTAAGCCCTGCTTCTACCACGCTCGTGTGCGAGGTGCTTAGCGCACGTGGGAGAAGTGTCGCAGACTTTGGTGATAATAGCCCAACTTTGCACAGTAAGGCGCCCCGAAGTCACATTCGGACTAGCACTCGATCTTCATCGTAACCGCCTAATTTGCGCCGATCCGCTTCGGCCGACCGCTGCCGCGATAGAGGGGCCATCCCGAAGACGTCCGCTTTGCGGACCAACAAGCGGGGGTCGTCGCGGATTATCACGTCCTGCCGCTTCAGGTCGATCGTGATCGACGTGCTCGTCTCCGGAAACGGCTGGCGCTTGGCCGTGAGAGAAAAGAGTGTCGTGCGACGGCGCAATGGGTCTAGCCGGACGATATGCTCGTGGTCGATGTCACCCGAAAGGTGCACCGCGCACCCCACGTAGCACCTGAGCACACCCTCTAGGTCGACGACGCGTCTGCTGTCGATAACCAGGCGACCATCCTCGTCGATCGCCCCGAGGCCGTTATCAGCGGCGCGGCGCATGGCGGCTGCGGTCCGCTGTGGATCCGCAAGAGCATGAAGGTATTCGAGCGTCTGCTCGGCAAATTGCTGCTGACTGCCGAAGTGATGGCGGATGTCCCGCACCATTGACGGGCTAGGACGGGAGGCCGATCGTGAGCCGTTAAGGAGATTCAACGCCTGGTGAACCAGCAAGTCCTCACGACGGTCGGTTGCCGCCCGTTCGAACAGCCGCTCGTCGATGCGAGTGCCCTGGCTGACGCCTTGCGCTCTGGCGAATGAGACGCGCTCCGCCGCAAGCAGATCATGCACATCGGACGGCACTTCGTCGGGATGAGGCAGCCGCCCGCGCTGCAGCGCGAACTTAGCTATCGCGTCGATCGCATTCCCTATCCTATCGGGAAGATCGGGTTTGGCGCTGAACACTTTTGCCCGACGGTCGGTCCGGTATTTGCTCGTGGATGTCCGCCGCCCACGACGTCGTTCGAGCAGGAAGTCCTGCTCGTCCTCAGGTGAGCGGAACAGCGCGAAGATGCCAGGCGCCAGGGCGATCGGGTCCACTCCGGCGGTTTGGGACAGGACCACTTTGAATTCAGACTGCTCAAAGTACTTCTGGAAGGTGCCGCGGGCGGTCAGGTAGCCATCCCCAAATCGCCGTAGGCCGTCCACGGGTGCTGCACCGACGATCAGAACCGAGACGAGCAATACACGGCGAGCGAGCTCCCACGCCGCTTTGAGGGCGACCACCCGCTCGGCCGGATCCTCGATCACGTTCAGGACAAAGCCGAGGTTGACGATCTCGGCATCCTGCAGGCTTATTCCAGGCGCGAAGTGGGGATCCCATCCGGTGGCTTCCACACCCGCTACGGCGAGCGCCCGAAGGTCGTCGCCCTGCCCGCACCCATAGTCGAACACCGTGACGCCTGGCCGGATGAGGCCGTGCCGCACGGCGAGGGACATGGGCTGCGACAACGTGTGCCGTACCATCGCGGTGCGATGACGATAGACGGTCGCGCTGGTCATGCGGGCACCACCTCATCCCCAACGACGGCGAGGCCCGCCTGAGCGAGCCGCTCGGTCCACGCCTTGTGTCGCCCGATGGCGTGGCTGTCCTTGAACATGCCCTTCGCCACGAGTTTTCGAGTCCTCTCGGTCCACCGGGCCACCCGCGGATCGTGCGGCATCAGCAACTGCTCCTTGCGATGGAGCACCAGCGGATTGTTAGATCGGCTGAAGTCCGTCCGAGTGTGACGGCCTGTTGCAAGGTCCACGCGCGTCGAAGCGATCAGACACGGGAATGCGGCGATGTCGAAGTCCTCGTACTCGAGCAGTCCGACGACATCCCCTTCGACCCGGGCAACATTCCACCGTGGCGGACATGCTGCCGCAACCGCTTGGTCGACCTTCGCCCGCGTTTCTTCCGCCAGACCGTCGATCGCCTCGCGGTGGACGTATAGCGCGCCACGGACGAACTTTCCGAGCGCCATCTACCCCCCCGCTTCCTGGCGCGCCTCCAGCCACGTCGCGATTACGGCGTCGGCCAGCTCCTCAACCTCGTCGTCGCCGATAAACGGAACCTGCAGATAGATCTTGTCGTCGGTGTCGAGCTTGGCGATCAGATGCCCCTTGCCGAGCAAGCGGTCAGCACCTGCCTCGCCAAGGGCGATCCGCGAACTTCCCTCGTCGCCTAGGCGTAGGATCATCTTATTGCCAAGGTTCGTCCTCAGTTGCATAGTCATGACGTGGTTGTCGGCCCTCTGATATACCATGAAGAGATGGAAACCGGCGGCACGGGACTTGGTCGCAATTTTGTTAATCAGGCCATCGACCACCTTCTTGAAATCGTCGTCCTGCATCCAGTTGGCGACTTCATCGAAGAATATTACTATGCGGGGCATCCGCCGGCCGGGCGGCATCTTGCGGTTGTACTGATCAATGTTCCGGCAGTTCTCCCGGCTAATCTCGTCGTACCGCCGGTCCATGTCGCCGACCAGCCGTTCGAGCAGCCGCATCGCCTCTTCTTGGTCGTCGATGATTCCGCCCTTGAGGTGCGGCAGGCGACGGGCCCAAGCGTAGTCGACGCCGCGCTTGGGATCGATCAGGTGCATCTCCAGCTCGCCCGGGCTGTTGAGCGCACAAAGATCGAGCATTAGGTTAGTGACGAGGATACCCTTGCCGCTTCCGGTTGTGCCCGAAATTAGGCTGTGGGGGGCCGCACGTTCCTGCGCGATATAGGAACTGGCCAGCGGCAGGTAACAGAGTGTGCCGTCATCCTCTTTCTCACCGAGCAGCGGCGAGGTGCGTTGAGCTTCGACCGGATCCGCCGCGCGCCTAAGCCAAGCATCGGCAAGGTGCAGAATCGCGCGTGCTGGCCGGCGCAGTCCAATGGCGATCTGACCCGGCATAGGCGATATGCGGACGATGTCGAGGCCGTAGCGCGTGAGCAGATCTGTGCGCTTCCGCTCAAGCCAGGCCACCGTCAGGGTACGGCCACCCACGTACACAAGGCCCGTATTAGGAGTGAGCCGCTGACCCATGACTGGTGCGTCCATACCCTCAGCCTGCAGTGCCGCCCGCAGCGCGTCGATCTGCCCGGTCAGCCAGGTGCGGCCTTCCGCCTCGTCGCCAGTGTTGCGCAGACGGTCAAGGACTTTCATGATCTGCGGGCTCCAGGGGCCAGCGGCTGCGCGCGGCTCGTCCGCGACTTTGACATCGTCCGACTCGGCGGTTGCTTCACCGCTCGTCGGCGAAGGCTTGTTGGGTTCAGGTTCGGGCGTTGGTGGCGGCGGTGCATCGCCCGACGGCCTATTGCTCCCATGGCTCGAGTTACCTTGCGGCGTCGAAGCCACCTTCGATTCGCCAGATTCGGCTCCCGTGTTCGGCTGAGGCCAGCCAGCTGGTACGTGAATCATTGCGGGCAGCGTGTCGTTCGCGAGGCCCCGAAGAGCCTCAGCCGTCTCTGCTCTTGAGAACACCCACTGAGCTAGACGTCGGCGTTCCGCAATCACTTTTGCCTCGTCGGGTAGATGGGGCATCGGCTCGAAGACGGTGTCGAGCTCGTGGCTGAACACCATCGAATACCCGTCGACTGAGATAGGGAACGTGCCCTCTCGCAACCCCTCAAGCCATCGGTCCTGTCCGATCCCGCCGACCTGGTCGAACGGTTCCATATGCTCAAGGACCATGTCCGCGAGCCGGTGCCGCCATATGGCGGGATCTAGATTGGCCGAACCGCCGAGCAGGCGATGGTTGAGCGCCGTCCACGTCGCTTCGAGCTGGCTGGCCGAACGCTTCCGGTGGTCGGAGATGCCGTCCTGGCCGACATACTTGGCCTCGGCAACCACAACACGAATCTCTGGTCCATTCGCACCGACGGCTAAGTCGATTGCGAGGATGTCGGCCATCTCGCCGGTCAAATCCAGCCACTCCCGGTAGTCGTCAAGGAAGAACCACGCGGTCCTGTTCTCGCGATGCACGCGGAGCAGGCGGTCGAGTTCGCGCTGGGAGAGCACGAGGCCGAGGAGTTCGTGCGCGTAGTTAGCCCACTGCGCGCCACGCATCACCACACCGCCCGAGAGCTGTGCCGCGCGTGTGAACAGCTCGTGGCGAAGAGCCGACAACGTGTCTGAGTCCAGCCCCTGGAGCAGGACGCCGACGTCTGTGTCGATGCAGTCGCCGAGTTCGCGCTCGGTGATCTCGGTCGACACGATGACGTTGTGCGTTGATCCCGGCACGCTGAAGTAGCGGATAATGCGGCGTTCGTCGGTGGCGATCAGTCGCCGATCCGCGACGCGGTCGAAGGTCATCACCCAGTTGCCGAGCTTGTGGGCCTTGGCAAGGATCTGGCTGACCTCTCCCGCCTTGAACTCGACTTCCTGGACGGGCAGCCATGGTTCCGGGTTGGTCGCCACGTCCCGCATCATGATCGTGCGTAGCGCGTCGACGTATATCCGGCCAGCGAGTGGCTGCCTCGGCGCGGTGAGGTACAATGCGGAAGTTGTGTTCCCTTTCCGAAACGGACGCCGCTTCGAGCGGGCCGTCGGGACGAAGGTGGCGATTTCCTCACTGGTGCCGTCGTCGAACCCCTTCGTCCAGCGCACCTTGCTGCTCCGCGCGATCACGTCCTGCAGTACGACGACGTCGTTCGCCTTCTGGCTTTCCTGCGCGAGCGTCTCGGGGCTAAAGATTCCCACGCGCAGGCGCGACAGAAAGTTACGGGCTGCCTCGCTGGCGAGGCTGGTGTCGATCTCGTGACTTATGCGGCGGTTCTGCCGCTCGTAAACCTGGCGCAGTCTAATCGGGTCGTCATCAGTTACCACGAGTTCGCATCTGATCTCGCTATCGTCCTCGACGCGCCTCGACAGCCCGTTGGCCATGGCGAGTGGAAGGTTCTCGGAATCGGCGTTGAGAATCACCACCGAGAAGTTTGCGCGCTCATGTGGGCGAAGCTTGAGGTATTCGTCGGCAACGCGGTCGAACGCCGCGATAGCCGCATCTGCAGGTTCGTTGGTAACACCGTGCTGCATGCCGCCAGAAATCGGCTCCAGCAAACTATAGCCCATGATCGCCTGGGTCTCGGCGATAAGCTGAGCATCGAGGCCAGGCAACAAGGCAATGTCGCCATAGTATGTGCGGCCGAGCGTTGCGATTCGGTCACCGACGAAATCCTCTATCCCGCTCCGCTGTTTGGGATCGCTCATAACGACTGCGGTCATGGCGTCTGCCAGCTGGCGGGCCTTGGCGCCAATCTCAGCGAGCCGCAGCGGGTGCCAGGCAGTCAAGATGGCCGATGGCGTCTCGCCCTCGACGGTGATGAGCCCGATGCTCACCAGCGGCGAGAGAAGGTCCCGGATGCATAGCTCCTGCGGCGCTATGGTCATGACGCTTCGTAGCAGGTCGCCGTAGAGTTCGGCTTGGAGCAGTATCTCCTCGGCCCCGATGCCGGTGCCACGCACTAATGCATCCAGCGCGGCTCCGTAGGATGCCACGAACGCGTCGTATGCGGAACGAAGTTCCTGCCCCTGATCTGGGGTGATTACACCCTGGTCGACGATGGCAGCGAGTGACCTAGGCCAGGTGATGTCGATCCGGTTCTCCTCGCGCCCGGGGTTTGCGAGCAGGCCTTCACTCTGTTGAAACGCGTCCGATACGGAACTTCGCTGCGCGAGGTCAACTGTGCTTGGCGCTGCGCTGCGGCTTGCCCGGTTCTGGTGGATGCGCCCGGAGATCAGATGGGTCGGCTGCGCTGCGTCTTGCCGGCGGATCTGACGCAGGTCGATCGAGAGCGAGAGGCCGAGCGCCTCGGCATGCGGCTTCCAGATCATCTGCGCGCGATTGGCGTGCGGCTTGCTCGATCTGTCCTTCAGGACGGCCTCAAGCTCTTCGGGGGTGACGAAGAAGGCTTCGAACTCAAGCTCGGTCGCAGCCTTTCCACTACTCGTGTTCTCTTCTGCGACGTTCTGCTCCCAGCCGTCCTCCCAGCATCGCCCGAAGTCGAGGACGGTGTGCGGTGCGAGCAGTTGGAGAAGCCCGCAGTAGCGGTCTCGCAGATAGCGCAGGATGCGCGTGTTCTTTTCCGATGCCCAGAAGTCCATCTTCTCCGCGTTCCGGAGTCTGATGAACAAAACGCGTTTGACATCGTCACCATCGGCGTCATCCGTCTCAGGGAAGGCGCGATGCGCAAGGCGCAGCATACCTTCCCCGAGGTCTCTCGTCTCGATCGGAGCGCGGAAAACCATTCGCTCCCACCGTTTGTAGAGCTTCGGATCCGTTTGAAGCCGTGGACGATGCCTAGCGAAGAAGTCATCCACCAACTCGGAAGGCTTGAGATTTTCCTTCGCCAGATCTGCGAGCAGCTCGTCCTCCACTGCCTTCAGGGTTCCCGGATACTGACGATCAAAGAACGACTTCGTCTCGCCACCGAACGATTGCTTCGGCTTGCGCTTTGCGTCGCTGAAGAACGGCTCAATGCGATCCCATCCGAGTTCGGAAACCGCTTGCTGGCTCGGGGTCCACTGACCGTCATGGACGCCTCGATCTGCGACGAGTGCCTGCAGCTTGTCATGCACATCGTCGTTGAGGGTACCATCCCTCTTCATGTCTGCCAGGCGCTGGCGCAGCTCGCCCCTGTTGAGCGGGTCGCCGTCCTTCGCGCGCAGGTAAATCGCCGGCTGCGCATCTTCGACAATCTTGCGGAAAAAGCGCGCTGCCGTCTCTGGAGATTCCGTAATCTTCATACGCGGATCGCCACTGTCGCGCGGAAGCCGCAGTGCGGGCAGCGCTGCGCGGACGGCGTTCTCCGGCGCGAGGCCCTTGTCAATTAAGTAGAAGACGACGCGCGACACGAAGTTGCCGATGGTTTCTGCGTCGTGTGCGACGAACGCGCCGAGCACGCCGTCCAGCACGTTGGTGAATTTATTGCGGATTTCGTCAGAACTATGCTTAAGAGCCGCCGCCGACCAGATCGCAGAATTCTGCAGTAGCCACGCCTCATCGATCTTCGAGTTGTGCGCCAGCGTTGGCTCGGTCGCCTTCACCATATCCGGCGGAACGGTGCAAACGGTTAGCTTAATTCCCGGGGTGGCATGGTTCCGGTGCCAAGGCGCTGTCTGGTCGGAGACGATCGCAGGCGATATGTCGCCGACCGCGAGTTGAGGATGGACGAAGACCTCGACCCCACCACCGTGCTCGGCGGCGTCCTTCGCTACGCTCTTCGCGATAGCGCTCGTAATCGCGGCGTCCATTCCGATGATGCAGTAGAACGCCCTGCCGTTCGACGAATCCCGCACCTCGGAGAGACGGCGTGCCGCGACCTGCCCGATCAGTTCAAGCGTAGACAAGTTGTGCTGCTCCGCTGGTCGTCGTGGCGTTGTGGAATGGGTTGATGACAAAAGCGCAGTCGTCGGACTTCCGATCAAGAAAGCCGAGCACGCGGAGCCTGTCCTCGAGCCGTCGCTCGTTTTCCTTCAAATCTGCGAGCGGCGCTGGAAGGGCGCTTGTCTTCACGTTGAAGGCTACGCGCACCTCTTCCGGGCCGACGACAATATTATATCTCGTCATCAAGCGGTGGAGAAAGTCGCCGAACTCCATCGGTGTCGTGATGTTGGCCAGCACCAGTGCCTCGAGAAACGCGTCGCTAGGCGCATACCAAGTGCCCGAGCTTCGTTGCGCCCTGAGCATCCCGATGTGTTTCGCGTGGTTCGAGAAGGTGGAGGTGATCGAATGCCCCTTGCTGTTCTGTGCCTGTGTGCGCAGCTCCGCCAGCTGTTCCTCGGGCGGTGGCATCCAGTCGGGATTGGGTGATCGGCTAGGCTTCCACCGGAAGCGCGTGGCGAGGAGATCCATCGCTTCCTTCCCGCCAGCCGCACTGGCCAGGACGGCACTCCAGTGATCGGAATCCGCGAAGGCGTCGATGAAGGCGCCGATCGCCTCGATCTGCATCGACCGATGGCGCTTGAACTGGTTGGCGGAAAGCTTGCGTATGGGGTTGTTGCCGGGCGCCCCGAGAAGGTCAAGGAAAAACGGCGGTACCGGGACGTTGTCGCCGATGGTCTCCTGGGCGCGTTCCAGGATGTAGAGGATCTGCATCAGCCCGCTAACGCGCTCCAGCGGATCGAGTAGGCTCTCGACCGGGATGTTCCGCAGCGACAGCAGGGCGATCCAATCCTGAGCAAGGCGGTCGTAGCTTGAGGCGCTGGACATCGGAAGATATCCGATGTGCGTGTCACCAACCGATGCTGTCGTCGGTCCTCCGATACGGCGCGCCAGTCGGTTCCAGGGGCTTCCAGAGTTGAGCAGGCGCGTCTCGATCAGACGGCCGAGCTCGTCTCGCAGCGATGCGCGGTTAAGCATCAAGTACAACATCTCGCCCGTGCGCCGCATAAACTTACGGTCGAGCGAATTCTTGTCGTTGACGTCCGCGAACAGCATGTCGGGGCCGAGCGGTAGGATGTGCCGTGACGTCCACCGCTTCGCCGACTGGGCCTCAATCTCAGCGGTACGCAGGAGCTCGACCGACCGCGCCATCTCGCCAAACGTGTCAAACTCATCTTGGAGATACCCGAGCTCGAGGCCTGTATAGTCTCGGCTGACTGTCTCTAGCCATCCATGCCAGCGCGCCTTCTCATCGACCGACTGGCCGTTGGCGATGCGGATAACCTCGCGATCGCGGAACAGCATGTGCCGAAGCTCGTTGTTAAGCCGGAGTCTGTAGGTAATGGCCTCGTGCTCTGCCGACGTAACGGAAGCTACGGCCGTAAACACGGGGTCACCCTGTCCCTTGCGGTGGAAGCAGATGTGCAGCGCCTCGACCACCGTGAGCCAGGGGGATTGGTCATCGTAGAACAGCAGGCCCCAGATCGCGTACTCGCACCATAGTTTCACGCTGGAGAGGTTCTGGGTCTCGGGCACCCGAACGGCGCCTTCGGCGAGCTGCAGGAGCTGATTCCGAATTGTCATCAGATCTCGATTCTGTTGGCTTGAACTTCGCCCTGGGAACCGAGCGACAGCATGCGCACGACCTCTGGGCTAGGTTCGTCTTCGACATGCATCGCGCGGATAGAAGCGGTAGCCACCAGCGCGTAGTGGCGTATCTCCTGATGACATTGCCGGGAGAAGCTTGCGGGCAAGCTGCCGTTCGCCACGCGCATCAAGTACTCGAACAGAAGCGGCCGCAGATCCAGCTGCGGCATCTTCGACTGCTCCCAGAGCTTGGGAACAGCGACGCCGAGGGAAGGCCGTAAAGTGACTGGATCGCGTGACAGCTTGACCGAGAGGTTGGTGGAGGAGGTGCGGTCGACGGCCTCGACCGTCGCGACGCGCCCGGACGGATCGTCCGTCTTACCGATCGTGCCGGACAGCCAAAGGTGGTTGTCGTCCGACGCCATCATGCCCGTGAGCGCTCGGTTGAGCCCACGCACCAGGTGACGGGTGAACACGTCGGTGACGTCCCGTCCTGCATTGGCCTCAAGGGCGTCCAACAGCCCAAGATACTCTCCACCATGATGGAAGATCGTGAGCCGCCAAGGTGTCGCCGCCTCGAAGTTCGAGTGGTCGGGAAACAAGAAGAACGCACGTCGGCGCTGCGCCTCGAGGCCGCGGCGGAAGTTTCGGATCGCCACATCGCCACCACCCCCACCGAGATACTCTCGCCGAAGGGGGTCGAACAGGTTCGAGCCGTACGTCGGCTCCTGCCCGAATAGGGTATCGTAGAGCTGCTTAGGCTCGCGCTGGACGAGCATCGCGTCCACCAGGTTGTTGGTCTCAAACCCGACGCCGAGGACCTCGAAGATTCCAAACACGCGATTCGCACGGCGCCGGTCATCCCGCAGGTTGCGACCCATCGCGTTGTTGTATGGGTTGGTGCTGCCATAGTCACAGGCTGCAGCGCGCTTTTTTGCAGTAGCGCAGTCTAGCAGTGGTCGATCGGCGTTCTTCGCGTCGCCGAGGATGATGTTCACGACGAGAGTCAGCAACTGCCGAATCGGCACATGCTGATCGTTGGCCGCAGCTAAACGGAGGGACTCGCGTAGCCTGCGGCGGAACGAGGACGGCACCCCTTTGGAATCCATCAGCAGCGATCGGTTCAGCTGAATGGGACAGGGGTTGTTGCCAGTAGCGACTGCACATCCGGAGCAGGTGCTATCCCAGTCGGGATGGTCGAGGACGGCGTCGAAGATGGCGTCTACGGTCGCGCTGCTCCACGTCCTGCTGAGGTTCATGAGCCGCAGCGATACGCCATTGGCGGTCTCGCTCTCCGCCCGCAGCATTTCGGTTATGTGTTCATGCAGCATGCGATAGCGTTCCGCCTCGGGCCCTCCAGCCCGCGCGGCGTCGCGGAAGTACTTCAGCAACTGCCCGTCGTTCGCGGCCACTAGATACAGGCGCTCGTCAGCTTCTCCGAGAAGGGAGCTAGCGAAGCTAGCGAGCTCGGCAACTTTCTCGCTATCCGATATCTCGCTCAGGTCGCGGATGACGCGGAGTTCCCTGCCGTCAAGCGTCGTGATCCGAAGCACCCCCTCAGCTCCAGGCCAGCCAATCAGGGCGGCCGGGTAGTGGTCCTCGAGGAACCGCCGGATGTGGTAGGTCTTCCCGTCCCCGGCCGTTCCTGTGAGGATGACGTTCCTTGCACCGTCGCCGGCAAGCTCCGCAGCGATGTCTTGAAGGCGTGGAGCCTGCGTGCTGATGCTGGCGATGCCGTACTCGCCCTCGGCCAGCCGCACGTTCTCGTCGCACAGGCTGTCGGACGTGGCCACGGGCCCGTATGTCGCAAGGAAGTCTACCAGCCTGTTAGGGACCTGCGCGTTCATCAGAGATGGCAGACGGCACAGCCGTCCTCAGCCTTCGACCGGACTGCCCGGCGTGGCATATTCTCTACGTCATCCAGTGAGCGGCCGTCGACCCAAGTATACTTGCGACCCTTCTTCATCGTCTCGTACGCTTTCGCCTTCTCATATAGTTCCGGGTGGCGCTCCTTGAGCCCCTGCCATTCGCCGATCTGCTGGTAGAAACAAAAGTAGCAGCCCGAACGGCTGCGCCACTCGTAGTAATCCGGCAGGCCCAGGCCCGCACTGTCGAGGATCCGTCCGACCTCCGCGATGTCGATCGCGTCGTCGCGGTACGGATACACGGGCGTGATATTAGGCTTTTCCGAGATTACGACGGGTTTACTACCGGCCGTGCCGGTCCCGAGGTAGCCAGCTCGGTTCTCGTCCGCGCGGATGCCGATGTAGGAGTACGCCCTATCGCCGCCGATGAAGCGCTCAAATGGGGCGATCTTCATTATCCGCGTGCACCACCTGGCGCGTGGGCTGGGAAGGAAACCCGCGAAGTGTTCAAACAGCGCCACATCGAATGCCGTGCGCCCTGGCTTCTCTGCCACGTCGAACATCTCCATCGCTGAGACGCGATGTATCCTGACGCCGAGGATGTTCTCAAGTCGGTCGAGATAGCTGATAGTCTCGGGAAGCTCGACGCCGGTGTCGGAGAATACGTATTCGAAATTCACCTCAGGGTTTCGTTGCTTAAGGTATACCGCAAGCGCGGACGAGTCCTTGCCGCCAGAGACAGGCACGATGTGTCGCGCCTCAGTGTCTTTCACTGCGTCGTCGACGTTGGTGGCTAGTAAGCTCATCTTTTTCCCCCCGAGGCCTGTAGGCTGCGAACCTGACTGTCTTCGGTCTCGTCGATTTTAACAAGCATTCGAGTGAGTTCTTCCACTCTGGCCTGTACAATTGGCCTCAGCGCGGCCGTGGGGGTCTCGGTATCAAGAGCGGCCGCCTCGATCCGCTCCCGTGCGTCGCGCAGGGCCGACCTGAACTGCGCCGAAGTGCGATCGTCCCACTTGTCTAAACTGCGCTGGAGGAGAATGGAACTAAGAGCGTTCGCGAGCGACTTGGGTGAGAAGCGGCCATTTACTGCCTCGACGGCCTTCCGTAGCACAGCTCGGTCGACGATGCGGAGGTCGTCGCGACGGTCGAGCGATCCGGCGTCGAAACAACCCGCCCATGCTGTCACCGCCTCTAGTGGATCCATGCCGAGATACGTGGATCGAAAGCTTTCCGCGATCACCTCGACAGCTTCCTGCGCGAATTCGTCGCGAAGATGATCGATCTCATTCCTCGCGATCTCAAGCTTCGCGATCAGCGTCGGGGAGGCTTGCTTGGCACCAAGCGCTGCGGGCAGGGATTCTAATAGGAGCTTCACGGGGTCAGAGGTGCTTCCGACTGTCCGCAGCAACCCTTTCGAATACAGCCCTAGCTTTTGCGAGCGTCTCGACCCGTCGGGAACGGTGAGTAGCCAACGCATCAATGCATCATAGGCGAAGCGCACGAGTTCGTCGCTCGCCGTTGGCCGCTCGTGCGCGAAGATATAGGCGATCTCGGCGAGGTACTCACTCAGTTCCGGCGTGGGGTCTAGGACCTGCACGCAGAACCCGTTCGGATTCGACACCATGTTGTCGAACTGGAAGCCTAGCGTATCGGCGACGTATTGGCCGTTGTCGTAGAGCGCCACCGCGCGGGAGAAGTGCTTGAAGCCTGCAGCCATCAGTACCGGAATGACGGCTAGGGGAACGCCCATCGGTGCCGATGCCAAGGTCGACACGAACGTGTGCAGGTTCCGGTACGGGCCGCTGTTACGGCCGGTTGGCACCCGGAAGAAGTCGGCGATGCGTAACCACACTTCCTGTAGGCCTGGATCAGTGATTCCGTCGGGATCAGCGAAGCACGTTGATCCTGCGGGTCGAAGCCCTGTGTTTTCGATGACAGTGCGGTATATCGACCCTTCCGCGCTACGATCGCCTTCCTCATAGCCCAACCGCACTCGATCGGAGCGTTCGAGGATCGACCCGACGACGCGAACGCGCGCCGTCTGCATCGTGCGCGACGCAGTGCTGCGCATCAGCTGCTCGTTCGCAATCGTCGGTGTCTTGTGGAACCATTGACTCAAAAGGCGCGACGCCGCCATAGAGCCTGGCCGTTCCGGCGAAATGTCCAGGCGCTGACCCAGGGCATACCAGCTCGCAGCGGTGGCGCGGGGATCCAGCAGTCCCCGTAGAAGGGTAGCCAGCTCCTCGAATGCGACCGACTGGAGTTCGTCGATCTCTGTCGTCACCATCGGATCCGAAGCCACAAATTCCTTGTCGGCGCGAAGTGCCTCGATCGATGTCAACTCTATCGCGGCACTTTCTGCAGCGAGCGGCCTGTCGGGAATCACGATGATCGCCTGCATATTGGACTTCTTCGCCAGCTTCTGCGCGGCCGCGATGTCAGTCTTGTCCTCCGCAAGCACGTAAATGATTGTGTTCTCGGCGCGATCACCGTCTTCAAGCAGCCCCGCTAGTTCGTCGACTGAGGCGTAGCGTCCGATCAGAAAGCGGTTCACGCCGAATTCTGCGTTATGTCTCGGTGCACGAAGATGAGGCGCGGGAAAACGGTCTTCTAGGAAGGACCGGAGATCGAACGCGCTCGATCGCCGCTCCCGTTCCTCGCGTACGCGGATCGCAACGTCGACGTCGGCGCCGTGCCAGACCGCCACGTCGTCTGTGTGCCGGCGCCAGAGCAGTAACTTGGCATTAAGCAGCTCGTCGACCGCGACCGCGACCTCTGCGGTGGGGAGTTCTGTCTCGGCCACCGCTAGCTGGAGAACGTCGCGTGGAAGGCGCTGTCGTACGCCACTGGTTCCCAGCTGCAGAAGGCAGGCAGCCGCCAGGAGCATCCGCTTGAGCGCGGTGTCCGCCCTCGATCGCGCGCTTTCGGTTTCGATCCAGCGCCGATAGGTACCGCCGATGCCCACGTCGGTCCGCATGGCGTCCGAGAACGCCGTGTACACCGCCTCAATGTCGACCTTGCGCGTTAGGTCTATCTCACGCAGGAAGGAGAATAGGCTGCGTTCATTTTGCCCCACACGGGCGACCAGCGTCGGCAGCACCTGCAACGCTCCGGCTGATAACGGCCTGACGTCGTCAAGTATCGCACGCACCTTACCTGCATCCTCGATGCCGTCGAGCCACTTCCACTTGACTACCTCGTCAGCAAGGGCCTCAGTAACGGGAGCCATGATATCTGCTATCTTCGGCGGACGCATCTCCGAGACGACGTCGGCGATAAGTCGGTAAAACTCCTGGCTGTCCTCGATCATCCGAAAAGGTCGGAACCTCCCTTCGATCTTGCGCCACTCGCTACGCGAGGTCTCGTTCAGGCGTGTGGCATATGCGAGGAGGTTCTGGTGGAGGAGCAGCGTGAGGCTCATAGTGGGGCCAGATGCACGCGCCACGCGTTCAGCGAGACGCTGGACGACGTCTAGTTCGCCCGACCTCCCATCAGCCACCAGCCCTTCGAGATGTCGGCCGAACTCATCCCATATGATCGCGACATGATTCCACCCGCCGTCGCGCATCGCTTTGCCGAACCCATCGAAGGTCTTTGGCGCCTGAGCCATTCCAAACGCCTCCGCGAGCGCGGCGGTCGGATCGTCGACCATCCCCGACAGGACGATGACGCGTCCCTGAACAGACGTCGAGATGCGGTGGCGCAACGCCTCGCCGACTGTAGGATCGACTTGATCGGTGCGCTCCAAAACGGCGGCGAGCGCGCGGCGGTCGTCAGCCGAGTTGCGGACCGCCAACGCCGCGACACCCGCAGCCAGGCTCTTCCCGCTACCATACGGCGCGATGACCATCGTTGTGGAACCGCGTTCGGCTACCGCGGTGATGATGGGAAGCGCACGGCGGGTCGGACGATAGTGCCCGAACCGGTCAGGATGCTCCAGATCCTCGATAAGACTGAGCGAGCGGAAGAAGTCAGCGCCAATCATGCTCCCGCCTCAAGGCGAAAGTAGTAATCGCGAAGCCACTGCTCGATGGGCCTTATCGTGGCGCGCAGATACCGCTCTCCAGCGAGCGTCTCGACGACAACTCCCTTTGTCCACATGGCACTGGCTGCCTTGCCGACCATCTCGTCGACGGCGTCAAGTCCGGCGCAGAAAACGCGGCCTGGTCCGAAGCGGAGCGTCGCAAGTTCCCGCAGGGAGACTGCATCTTTGCCGGTTTCCTTGGCCAGTAGGGACGAGCAGGCGAGGAAGGCCTCTGCCGGCAGGCCGACTGGTGTCCGAGTGCGCTCGTATCGCCGCACGAGTTCATGACGAATGATGAGACCCAGTTCACGGAACGGACATGCCCCGACATCGTCGGGATCAACGACATCAACCCCCGGTCGCGCGCCATAGGCGCTCAGAAGGCAGGCCACGTCCTTGATCGCCATTGCCTCACTTGCTGGTCGCATCGCCCTGGTGCGGGTAAACTGGAGAAAACCTTCGACGCAGGCAGCGCGATCGAATATGCGCTCGGAATAGTCGTTAAAGAACCAAGACCAGATCGTGCCCTCGCGCGTCGCAAGAGCGAGATGAAGGAACCACCAGGTGCCTGGCAGCTCACAATAGGGATCATGGGCGATTACGAGATCCGCGATCTCTGACGGCACGCGCCCGGTCCGGGCCTCGCCCTCGGCATCGCGCGCCAAGCCGGTAGCCTTGAGCCAGAAACCTAGCGACTCGACCATCTTTGAGCCAAGACCGAGATCGTCCCCAACGTCTGTACTGGGATGGAAAGCTCCATCCTGACGCATGCGCGACAAGCCTTTTGGCAGCCAGCCGTAACGCACGGGGAACGTGACGTGCCCGCCATAAGAGAAGCGCATCAAGTTCGTGTCCACGCGACGCTCCTCAGGTGTTCGACCGAACCGGCAATGATCAATGCCGCGTCGTCGATCTCTGTTTCTGTATTCAGCACGGAGAGCGAGAAGCGGACTGTCTCAAACGCCTCGCGCTCTGCCAGCCCCATCGCGATCAGCACGTGCGAGGGTTCTGGCCGCCGGCTGGCACATGCCGAACCCTGCGAGGCCGCGACACCGCGACTGTCCAGCTGTGCGATCAGTGACATCCCGTCAATCCCAGGAAACCTCACGCTGGAGATGTTGGGCAGGCGTTCCGCAGCGGCTCCAAGCCTTACATCAGAGATCGCGGCGCGAAGTGTGGCTTCCAGTCGATCGCGCAGCGCCTTCATTTGGTCTACGGATTTGCTCAGCCCATCAGCGCGCTTGTTGCACGCTGCCCCGAAACCGGCGATCAGGGGAACGGCCTCGGTGCCGGCTCTGAGCGCGCCTTCTTGATCGCCCCCGACGAGCAGGGGTACGAGCGACACGCCTCGCGATGCCGCCACAATTGCACCTATCCCCATGGGCGCATGCAGCTTGTGCCCCGAAACTGTTACCAAGTCTGGACCGACGCCCGGAGAAAGATCAATGGCCAGCTTTCCGAATGCCTGCGCGGCATCTGAGTGGAACGTGGTCATTGGACGTGTCGCCAGCAACGCAGCGATTTCCTTGACCGGCTGGATCACGCCGGTCTCACTATTCGCGTATTGGATCGAAACAAGAAGCGGCCCCCGTGCCCCACTGACCAAGGTTTCAAGTCGGTCGAGGTCTACGATACCCGCACGATCGACTGGAAGGTAATGGAGGGTCGCTCCGATCGACGAGGAGCGCTCGGCCGCGCGGAGCACCGACGGGTGCTCGACGGTGCTGGTGATGACTGTAGTCGCGGCAACGCCCGCAAAGACGGTGTTGTTAGCCTCGGTGCAGCCGGACGTAAAGGTCACGCTCTCCTCTTCCGCGCCGGTTATCAGGGACAGCACGCTGTCGCGCGCGCGCGCGAGGATCGCGCGGGAACGGTCTCCGAGCTCATGGGCGCTCGCCGGATTGGCCGCGCCGCTGCGGAGCGCGGCGATAACTGCTTCGATCACTTCCTCAGTGGGTGCAGTGTTCGCAGCGGCATCCAGGTTAATCACCTTCGCGGTGCCGGACGCCGAAAATTCATTACCGATTTCGATGTTTAGCACTTCATCCCGCCATCCCCCGAACGTTCGATGGCTCATAGGATAGGCCTCTAGCACCGCCAACGATCTATCTGCGCCAGTAGTCACGGTGCCGCTTCGACGATTCCGTGATCTAG
Organism: Mesorhizobium sp. M0496; assembly: GCF_040321205.1. Taxonomy (NCBI): domain Bacteria; kingdom Pseudomonadati; phylum Pseudomonadota; class Alphaproteobacteria; order Hyphomicrobiales; family Phyllobacteriaceae; genus Mesorhizobium; species Mesorhizobium sp. M0496. The sequence continues at coordinate 68,622 of NZ_JAMYRC010000016.1, forward strand.
GAAGATATCAGGGATGGTCTCGTTCCTGCAACCGTTAACCGGGGTTTGGAATGTTATGTGAGCTCCGTCCCCGGACGAGTTGAGACCCGGGGTCGACCGGCTCTGCAATCGCGGCGAGAGATCATCTTTCGGGAAACCGACATGGCTCGAGCAAAGCAAGCCAACCTTGACCCAAGTGCGCCGCGTCACTTTTCCGCCTTATGTTTGACGCCTGCTATTCCGGCTGCGATCGCCAGCCTTCGCCTCAGGAACGCCTGCAATGTTGGCCTTCGAGGCAACCTCAATAACCTGCGGGAGGGTATTTCCAACTTCCCGATTTTTTATATGGCGGAGCCGGAGACAGACCCTTTCCGAGGTCACGGCGCTCCTTCATTTCCGATATGTCCTCGATCTCGAAGAAAGAAATCGATGCCTGTGGCTGTCCATGGCTGTGAAACACCTGCTTCAGGTGATTTTCCTTTCGAGGAACATGCGCGTTACTCCCCCCGAAGCCTCCATTATTCGCCACGATCACTAGCTGGTACATGTGATAATGTAGTGCGGCCGCCATCTGGTCGAAGGTGCCGACATCCTGATTCAGCGCAGGAATGGCGAAAACGTCAGACCTGTTACGAAGGTCGGATGCAAGCCTGAGATCGGTCGCGTCATAGCAGACGGCCGCAGTGAGCCAGAGCGGATCTGCCGAGAGATTTGTTGTCCATTGGTAACCAACAAGCCATTGAACAGGTCGGAAGCCACGGACCAATTTCTTGGCCTCCCAAGCTTTCTCCATCTTGGCGAGGTGAAACTTCCCTTGGCGTCTGGTCTTGATCTGGAGGCCCCTGCCGGCCATGAGTTGAGGCAATATCCATATTGCCGAATTGACTGGAGGCAAGCCAGGTTCAACCTCCTCATACGTCAGGCCGGTCAGGATGATGGTCTTGTAGGCTCGCGCGAACGGAATGAGGTGAGTCTTGATATCGCGTGGATGGACCGCGAGCTCGGGCAAGATTAGCCAGTCTAGTCGCTTGTCCTGCGTCTGATGGGTCGCCCGGAGTTCCAGCATCTTTTCCACTGCCGCGAGCGCGGTCGAAAGGTGATTTCGATGCTTCTGTCGGATAGCGGTGCCCGAAAGCGTGAGATCTCCATCCGCGATTTCATGAGCTTCTGGGGTGATGGTCTGCACCACGCAACCCCGAAGCGGTCTATCCTCTCTTGGATATGCCAGGAGCGGCGCTAATATCGGCAGCATCAGAGTGCCTGTAGCCTCTCCGACGTGGCGTCTCGCTGCCTCCAGTTTTTCGTGCAGGAACAGGACAAGCTGCTCAGGGTCTCGCTTTAGCCATTCGCCATCGTCGACCCTGCACCCCGGCCATGCCAGCATCGAATAGAGTAGGTCTTCGGTCGTGTGCGAAATGGCAAGCCAGTCGTCACCGAAACCCTCATGTCCATTGTGGAGGCCATAGGAACGTTGGTACCAATGGCTGCGCACCTGCCGGTAGATAGTCCTCGTCTCTCGCCATGATGGCACACGGACTTCGGTGAAATCGAGGTTTCCGGTAAGTATGAACCTGACAAGGTACCCCATTTGGAATTTCCAGCGTAGACCCGAGTCACACCAGATCGGAGGTTCATAGAGCGCCTGCAGGACCCCTGATGGCGCATACGCTTTGTCAGCAATCCGAACCTCCACAATCTCGGTGTGTCTGCGATCGCTCGATAGCTTTACCTCGATGGATGAAGGCGGCATTGCGTAAGGTTGCTTTTCGGTCAGCAGCATTTTGGCGAATGCATACATGAAGCTCAGGACTCCTATCTCATTCCGGAGATCGGGGTCCGTGGGTGCACGTGGGGATTTGCACCGCGACAATGACGTCCAGCCGTCGTGCGTTGGACTTGGCTGATCCCTGAGTATCCATGACGGCTGCAATTCGGCGGCGAAGGCAGGATCGCGAATCGCGATTTCCTCGAATAGATTCGTATCTATCGAACCAGCTATAAGTTGCCTTGCTTCACTTTCGTCGAGGACCGACCGCCTGGCCATAACCGCAAGTGTCGCGAAGTCGGCATATGTCGAGGACTTCCGATCTCCGTTCAGAAAGGAAAGAAACTCTAAGTAGAGCCGAGTCTCCGGCATCCTAACACGCTCGGTCCAGCGCCTGTCCGTTTTCTCCCTCATTACCGCCAACAAGAGGACTGCCTGCTGCCTTAGGTACCAAGGTGTCGTCCGAGTGGCGAATGACACCACTTGAAGGGCTTCGGCCGCCAGCAATGCCCGGTATTCCTCGACATCGACGTTGCTAGGCAGGCACTCGTCATCCTCCACGAAGCCGGTCTCGGTTGCACCGGCCTTGAACAACTCGGAGAGGCAGTACAGGGCAACAAGGCGCGGCTGACCCCGCGTTCGCTTGAGGTATGGGCGCAGAAGGTCCAGCACCAGCCTAAGAACTTCGGTCGATGGCCAGATGTCCAGACCGATGCGCAGGAGCCGCACGTTTGATGGATCGTCGATCCATTGCTGGACGAGACTCAGCGCAAAATTACGCGCCTCGTCGTCGAGTTCGGACCGCGTCATCGCCGCTCCTCGGAAGGGCGTTTCGTCCACCGTTGGGTCGGTTTCGACGCCGATTGCCCTGCCACCGTCCAGAAGGGGCCGCAGCGATCGGAACGTGGTTCTGAAACGCGCAGCCGAGAAGCGGGCCACGGTTGCGTCCCTTACGTCTGGAACCGGAAGCATTCGATCATTACTGGCTTTCCTACTTTGATTGTAGTGCTCCTGCGCACGCACGAGGCTCTGCACGGCGTCAATTATTTCCTCGCCCCTCGTAGCGTCAAAGCCACCCGAAAGTGCGCTCTGAATCCGGGCCATCTTCCGCCCCTGACGGAGCAGTGGACGATTTTCACCACTAAAGTTAGCGGCCTGCGTCTTGTCATCGGACACCAGAAGGCCCGGCGCCGCGTCGGCAAGAACCCCTGCCAACCAGGCGAAGACCGAGAGTCTGATTTCTTCCAGATCCCGGTCTCGTGGGACGGTCACGACCAAGCGCACGTCGTCGACGTAACGGGTTGTATCGCGGAGCGAAATACCGGCGGAGATCGTCGTTTCCCTACTGGCGGCGACCTGGTGGTCGAAATCAAGCAAGACAAGGTTCGCGAAGAAGCCGGCAGAAACCAGGCCCTGCGGCAGGCAAATCTCTTGGAATCCGCGAACTTCTTCTCCCTTCCTGGCGTATTCCTCAACATCGGACCGGTCGTCTTCATGCCATGTCCAATGCAAAACATTAGCAGCGAGTTCGTAGAACCGGGGATCGTCGCCTTCGCGTTTGATACCCTCGAGCTTTTCCATGAGCATGGCCGGCCGCACGCGGTCGTAAAACTGCTTCAGGTCAGAGCTTACGATTACGACTCGGTGGCCATCAATTTCCAGCCTCTGGGCGATTTCTTCGGGGCGGCCTATGAAGCTTCGATAATCGATAGAGAATGACCGGTATAGCTTTGACGACCCCCAACGATGCTGAAGGCCACCGAAACCATCCGAGTCGCAAAAGAGTCGATTGCCGTAGGACAGGACGGAACTCCATGCTTCTTCCTTGTCTTCGGACGGGTGCGGATCGCCCTGTAGCGATTCGACGCGGTCTGCCAGGCAGAGCATTACGGCAGTAGCCGCGACCTGGTCGCGAAGGCTGACGTGGGCCAGAGGCCGCAAGTTTACCTCCCCAGGGTTCTTTGGCCCCCAGATATCGGACCTGGCCGCCGCCCACTTTTGGCTTTTGGGAGCTGGCACGAGCCGGAGCGGCAGCGTAGTCCACTTCCCCGTCCTCAGTTCGTCGCCTATTGATTGCAGGAAGTCAGGAAGGTTCGCGGTGGCGAAATCCAGCTCCAAGGTATCCGAGAACCAGTTGTGGTACCGGATCCAGGCAGAGGCCTTTTTCCATGCCTGGATGAGGACGTATTCTTGCGAAACAGCTTCAATCGTTGGGTCGAGACGTTGCATGGTTCCCCGCTTGGCCTAACCCATTTCGAGCCGGCAAATATTTTAAATAAACTGTGGTGCGGATTACGGATTGCCGCAACGACGAATTGCAACTGCAGTTATCGTCAACTCCTTACTCCTCGAACGAAACCTTGAAATTCCGATATCCCGATGGCCAAGCACCATCAATCGAGATTGCTCATGTCGGCTCCGAGGTTCTGTCGAGGCCTGCTTCAAAGGCCGAAGTGGGCCCAAGCCGTCATTCTGTTGAGCGGCTCAGTCTCCCGTATTGGTGAATCTCATTCGACGTAACGCAGCATTCATAGCGGATATCGGCATCTCACCAAACCGAGCCGCCGAGCATAGCAACGGCGGCTTGTTTTACCAGAGGCGCCCGATGCTCTCGGGCCTTCACGTGTCACTATCCAATGTTTGATCGCCAGAGATGTCCAGGGATGTCCTCATATATCCATAATAAAATGTGGGTGGAAAGCGGGTTGCGCGATTCGAATATACGAAATTGTTAGCTTTTGAATGACTTGCAAACACATTTGGCGGAGAGAGCGGGATTCTAATTCTCTGCTGGCCAGCTTTCTCAGTGTAATACCCATTTCACACTGACGCGGTTGTTGCCCGGGTGTGACCAAATGGAGGGCCTGGGAGCGCCGGCCGCTAGCTAAACACCGCTATGATCGATGGCGCTTATGGTCTTCATGCCGTCCCGCCTCAAACGCGTTGTTTCCCTTCGCATTCCAAAGGTCGCGCGCATGCTCACCTTCGTGGCTCTGCAGCTTGGCGGCCATCCAGAGCATCGCGCCGTAGATAGTAGCGCGATCGTCATTGGTCAGGTCAACGATGCCTGCCTTGACGACGAGCCCGCCGAGTTCGATCAGATGTCGAGTGCGCTTGCGTCGCTCGACCTGCCACGTGCGCATGTCATTGCGAGCCCGTGCCGCCTGCCGGCGATTGTGAGCTGCCTTGTTGCGCTGGATCGCTTTGAACGTTGCGCCGAGATGGCGGAGCAGTTCGCCGGGACCTGCTTTCGAAAAACGTTACCCCACGCTTGGCCCATGCCTCACGCTTTGCGGTGTCTTTCGTCTCAGTGATCGTGACCAGTGCGCCGGCCAGTTCGTCGGTGCTGAGCTCATCGGCGCCGGTGGTGATCACTAGCTCGCCAAGTTGCTGCACCTTTCGCGTTTTGAGCTCGCGCGCTTTTTCTTCCAGGGCGTGAAGTTCGGCGTCGAAGTCCCGTGGTTTGCGCATAGTTGTCTCCATCGGTTGTCGATCTCTGGATGATAGGGGAGCGGCTGCCGGAAGGCTTCTAGGTTGCCGAGACAGCCCGGGACGGGCTGGTCCATCCCGAGATTTTTTCGAGGGAGGGCGCGCTTATACGTCGTGCCGACGTACGCTTTGTCGTGCAAATGATCCTGTCGCGATGGCGATCTATCATCTTCACGTCAAGGTCATTGGCCGCAAGGCTGGGAGCAGCGCTGTCGCGTCCGCCGCCTACCGCTCGGCGTCGCGGCTGCGCGACGAGCGGACCGATCGTGTTCAGGACTTCTCGGCCACCCACATAAACGACGAGGTGCGGGCGCTGAACCAGGCAGCGCGCGAGCGCATGCGCGTTGCGGGAGATCTCGGCGACGATGTTCAGGTGGATGTCGAACGCGGTGCAAGGGCCTTCGCCAGCGGCGACCGGGTCATGTTCCTGCGCAACGAGCGCGGGCTCGGCGTCAAGAACGGCACGCTCGGCGTCATAGAAAAAATCAGCACACAGAGCACGACCGTGCGCACCGATGACGGCAGGTCGGTTCGCTTTGACCTGAAAGACTATGCCCACATCGACCACGGCTATGCCGCAACCATTCACAAGGCGCAGGGCATGACCGTCGACCGGACCCATGTGCTCGCAACGCCAGGCATGGATGCACATGGCAGCTACGTCGCACTATCTCGACATCGAGACACGGTGGACCTGCATTATGGCGGCGACGACTTCAGTACGCGCGAGCGGCTGAACCGAACGCTGTCACGGGACCGCGCCAAGGACATGGCGTTGGATTATGACCATATCGACCCGGTGCAGAGCTATGCCGAGCGGCGCGACATCACGTTCCGCAAGCGTGTGGTCGAGATCGTGCGCCGCATCGTTCCAGACAAGCTGCGCGACAGGATCGGCGAGCTGCTGGACGGGTTGCGCTCGCCCGGAGACGGTGAGCCCATGCAGGAAGGTGGACCTGGGCCGGGAAGGGAAGACGCTAGGGTACGGATCGGAGATGCAGGCCCGACGCCCGAAAGGAAAACTCCCTCCACGGGAGTGTCGCGCGACACGGATATGCCGGTGGACGCGGAAGCGGCGTTGCGCAGCGCTCGCACCAAGGCGCTTGTTCGTCACGCGCGCGCGCTCGACGCGATGTTGCACAACGCAAATGCGGATGGGCAGGGCAGTCCCGACCAGATGCGCGGGATGCCCGCAGCTCTTTCGAGAAGGTTCGGCCGCATGGCTGGCGCGATGCCGAAGCGGCTTATGTGAAAAATCCCGAACTTGTCCATGAGGCGGCGGCCGGCCAGGTCAGCCGCACCGTGCTTGCTCTCCAGCTTGAGACGGAAATCCGCACCGGGATGGACATCGATCGCGGCCGCAAAGCCGACCGGTTCGTCGAACGTTGGCAAAAGCTCGACCGGACCGGACGGGAGCAATATCAGGCCGGCGACATGTCGGGCTATAAGTCAACGCGCACGGCCATGTCCGATATGGCCAAGAGCCTCGAACGCGACCCGCAGCTTGAATCCCTACTGGCGAACCGCCAACGCGAGCTTGGCATCAACGTGGATTCAGGTCGCCGCCTGGGCGCGGAACTGGCACTCAACCATGGCATCGGTAAGGGCCGGGGCATTGGGATCTAAGGAGTGCCTATTTGCCGCCGTTTCCACCCAGCAGGCCGCTGAGGCGACAAACCTGATTGCCTGATGCAGGGGTTCGTCCTGTCTGTCCCAGCAGAAATCAGCGACCACCAGTAAGGTGCAGGCAAGCGATGTCCGAGCCGGATCGTATTATACGCCTCAAAACCGTCCTTGGCCGGACGGGCCTGTCCCGTTCAACCATCTATCGCAAGATCGTCGAAGGCACGTTCCCGGCTCAGATCAAGATCAGTGTCAACAGGGCTGGATGGAGGGAGTCCGACGTCAAGCGATGGATCGCCGATCCTCTCTCATGGCACACCAGTGCATCACGAAAACACAGTGACTAGTGGCGGTGTAGTGGCACGTTGCTGTCAAGGTTGAACACTCATCTCTGAGGCAAGTTCAACGGCTGGCAATGGGCCGGAAGCGGACCATCCGGTTTAAGGGTACGGCGGGACCGTTGCCGCCATTCCCGATTCGCCAAATTCGGGCATGACGGCCTTTAGCAAAACTTGCAATCGACGGCTTGCTTCCGTATCACCATTGGGGCTTGGGCACAGTAGAGTGCAGTCGCTCGCACCTGGTATTGTCTCGAGGCTGCTCCACGCGCGGGCGGGTGGGGGGAACACAACAAATCCACCCATGGGATGACATCTGACGACCTGGTCCTCAGTGGACCAACCAATGGTTCTCCTATACTTCTCGACGGTATAGGGTTTCGAGTTCGTAATCTCGCCCGACTTTCCATGATGCTCGGAACTGGCCAAGCAAGCGTCCCCTACCAACAGCGCCTTTTGAGTCGGCGTTGTTATCCGAACCAGATAGTCAGGCGAACACTTGAGCTCTGTTCCTATAAAAGGGCGCTCGACATCAAGGTCCTGATGGCGCGCCGCCCACTCCAGCGCGGGCGTAGCGCGCTCATGTGCCGGGGGGATCCGGTCATAGTCGATGAAGACGGGCTCAGCCTCGAAGTCCAATTCGATGACAACCTCACCTCTCGTGAGATGCCAAGAGCTTCGTTTCACACTCTCGACCACCTCAACGGTGCACAGGCCGGAGAATCCCTGTCGGCGCAGCTCTTTTGCGATCCAAACAATTCCCCAAAGCTCCCAAAGACGATTGAGGAAGAGCGGTGGGTAATGAGATCGCGCCGATTCAACCTCAGAAATCGCCTCTGACGGGGTCGGCGCGAAAGCGCGTAGCAGCGATCGAACTCTGTGATCTCGCTGAAAAAGCGGGCTCGGGTGGATTCGTGTACCAAGCTCAATGTCCCTCACGAAACCAGCAAGCCTCGTCCTCACATCGCCGAGTCCACGCAAGATTGAGCTCAGGCGCTCGACTTCCGCATTGATCTTTGTCTGACGATTACCAGGATTTTTCCGACCACTTTTGGCCGCCATGGTCTCAAGCGCACGCTGTAGAACCTTGGCAAGGTCGCATACTTGACCGGAACGGCGAGTCGCCCAGTGGGAGACTAGGGCGTTTTCTGCGAGCGGCACATCCTGTCTCGAGTGAGGCGCCAATTCCGTGAAGGGATCATTGCGGATCGAGCCTGCAGCACGGATCTCGTCTTCGAGCAGACTCATGATCTCGGCCGGCGTGCTTGAGCGCGGCCCGCTCACGGGCCGGCTCCATGTCCGGCCGGGCCGGTCGGCCAGCATGTCCCACACGGCTGCGAACCCTAGTTCACTTTCGATATCCTCCGCCATCGCAACCACATCGCGATAGCTGATAAGCGCCGTCGGGATGACATAGCAGCGCAGCACACTGTCCTTGGGGAATTTTAACACGGCGCTGACTTCGCCGAGCCGCCGCTGTCTCGACAATTCCTCTGACAGGTCCCATCGCTGCCATTGCATACCGTCCTCGCAAAGTTCGGACAGCTTCGAAACCTTCGTTTCACGGTGGCTAGGTTGCGCGGGGTGGCCCCGGGTTAAGAAATCCAGATAGGGATGATCGTCTCGGATTAGATAGCATGCGTCCGGTTTCCAGGGGTATTTGACACCCGTCCCGTCCGCGTCCCTGACGCGCACCTCTTCGATGGTCGTCTGGTTCACTGCCACGGGGAAACGAACCCGAGGTGCGCCTGCTGGCGCGCCAGTTTGAGGCGACGTCGTGTTCTGGGCAGATCCTCGCCATCTTCGACAAAAGCTTCGATCGCCGTGAGCGCGGGGGCGAGCTGATCGAAGGCACCCGACAGTTTCACAAGTATGCGGCTTGCGATGAGGCGATCCACCAGATCGCTGCGATCCAAGAGCTCCTTGCCCTGGAGATCAAGCCGGTGATGCAGACTAAGCGATGCCCTGATGTCGGAGAGCACCCGGCGCGAGGGCAGCAGATCTTGACGAAGATCATGGTGATAGACCGCCTTGTGAAGCGCGCTCAACACGCCATCAATTCGTTCATCGGTGCTCGCACCAGTCATCGAGACTGCCGGCAGACCTGGGAGCGGCGTGAGAGAACGCAAGATCGTAAGCTCGGACGGTATTTCTCGATCATAGGGGACTTGCGATAGCTCTAACAGAAAACAGCGATCGATTACCTTTGGGGAGGGAGGCCTGGACGATTCGTCGATGTTCAGCGTCCCGAATACCCGACAGGCCGCGATCGGCTGATCTCGAGTCAGCGTGCCAGTCCCGCTATCGAGAGCATGGAAGAGCCGAGATAGATAATATTCTGGCCTCGTCAGATTAAATTCGTCGAACAGGACCAGATGGGCCATCTCCCGTTGCGTGCGCAAAGCATTCAGCATGCCTTTGTCGCCAAAAAGGGGCTCGTCGTCCGCCCAATGCGCCTGCACGGCGACATCATGGAAGTCTTCTCCAGCGTTCTTGCCCAAGAGACGGGCGATCAACCGTACGAGCGTCGATTTCCCGCAGCCGGGTGGCCCGGCGAGTAGCACGATCGGTCGGACAGAGAGCGCCAGAAGCGACACTACGATGTCATCGAAGTGGAGATGAGGAGCCTCACTTTTAAGGACGTCGCGCAAGGTCGTCAAAGCGTGGGAGAAATCAGAGTCTGCGATCCGAATACTCCAGTCCGAGCGGCCATCCCGCTCGGATCGGGCAGAATGTAAGAGCGGACCGGATGCGGCGACTACCGGTCCCGCCTTGGCCGGAGGAGCGCCGTCGACGAGTCTCATCTCGCTGACGACCACATCAGCCAACGGTTCGGCGGCATCAATGCCGTCATCCGACGTGAGAAACGCGTCCTCAACGTGGGGGCGAACAGGTCGGCCGTCGCGACCAATTGCGACGTCTGCTTCGCGATCATCGTCCGTATGCGGATCGTCGTCGACATCGATTCCGGCCATCAGACGCGCAGCGGCTGGGTCCCCTTCCTTGATAAGCCGCTCCAGCTCTTCGATTGAGACCCATCCGCGTTCGGCTGTGACCGCGACGATTTTAGACATGCCGAGATCAATAATGATGTCATCGGCAGTGTCGACTGCCAGCGCGTTCGTCGGCAGAGGCTCGTCGAAGGGATTGAGCGCAGCTTCCTTTCTCTTTCGCAGTTTGCTGGCGTCGATCCAGAGATGCCCCGTTCCGTCCACCTGTTCCGAGGTTATGGACGCCCGCTCGGCTGCCGGGTCCCACACCAGCCGCATCCTACCAGGCGAATGGCGGACTTGTATGGGCATAAAGCGTCGGCCGCGGCGGGCCTCGACCCCGGCAGTGAGGGCGGGTACCAGCCGCGCCTTGGGCTCAGCGCCTTGGGCCAGAGCGGCTAGGCCTTCGATCAGGCGTTCCCCACCGTCATCTACAAACGGGTCGTTTGGATCAAGCACGGTGACATAACGCTCCCGCTCCGCCGCCTCCTTGACACCCAATAGCAACGGATGGGGGAGAGTGGCCTCAAGTGAAGCCGTGAAGAGCTCGCTGCTCGGTCCACTAGCCTCTCGAAGGCGGGGCGGAGCGTAATTGTGCAGAATATGTGCAAGGCCGCCAGCTGCAGCTGCGACGGCGAAAGAGCTTCCTACACGCAGCACGTTGGGGCGATGACCGTCCGGGAAGAGCGTCGCCAGCATCGCCTCTTCAAAGCCCGGCAGGAGGCTTGTTCCACCCGCCAGCAGGATCGTGTCTATCAGACGGTGCGCGTCACTAGGCGCATTCACGTCGCGTTCATGGAGACGTTCTTCGCTCTTTAGACGGGCGTCCTGCGAAGAGATTTGATTTTCGTAAAGCCGTTCGCATAGCTTTTCGAACAATGGACGCAACTCCGCCCAAAGCTCTGAAGAAACGGAGGCCAGCATGGCTGGGTCAATTGCAAGCGATGTCTGCGGCAACGAGTGGGCGTAGGAGTCCTGAGTTTTGCCCAAACTAGCTTGCACTTTGGCCCGTTCGATGTCGCGCAGGACCGTGTCCGTAACATTCAGGCCAAGACGTTCGGCCAGTCGCCGATCGACCCATCGACCGGCATGATCATCGCTATCCCCACGCAGCGCGCGAAGCCGCAGGTCGCGCTGGGCACCCGTCTTGTCTATGTTGAGGATGGTACTATCGCGGCGACTGACGATCAGGGTCATGTTGGCGGTCGAGGCGCCGGCGTCCACGACGAGGAGGACATTGTTCTCGCCTGCCTCGAGCTTCAGACTGCGCTTGAGAAGACGAAAATACTCCGCGACCATCTCTGGTTCTGGGAGAACTGTGACACCCGGAATGGCAGCCTCTATACCATCCTTGTATCGCGTTCTAGCGTCACTATCGGCGATCGACGGCATGAGGGCAAATTTGCGCCGCGACTGATATTCGGCGGGTATCCTGTCGAGGATCTTGCGGAGATATTCTCGAAAGACTTCGTCTCGTTCGAACTGTCGGAACGGCGTGCGAGGATCCGCCCGATCGTAAAAAATCTTCCGCACTGGGTTACCGTGCAACATCCAGTCCTTGATGTCATCGATTTCATAAAACCACGACGCATCGTCTGGGCGCTCCAGTTGGAGCGTCCACTGTTTACGGTCGTTAATGGCCGGATCGGCGATTATGAAGCATTTAGACGATTGATATGGCTGATCATTATCCCATAAGAGAAATCGAAATGCAAAATCAGCCATGTCTACTATACTTCCGTCAATATCGAACTCTTGGTTTATGGGTGCGAACCAAGCTCTGGAACACTACCATATCGCCAACTTCGCCCCATCTAGAAGCATATGCCGGTAGGAGCACCGCCCTTGCAAGAGGGCTCTGGCTTCGAGTTGCTAGGAGTATCCGGCTTCGGACAAAGTGACCGCTGATGTCGAACGGTTTCGGGATTGCCAAGTCTTAGCAGCGATGCTGCGGAGTGCGTGCAGATGCGGTCAGCTGGAGCGGCGTGTTTCGGGGTCACGACGATCACCGTGAACAGCGGGAATGAGGCGCATTGCTGATTGATCGGAAACAGATAATCCGTAATGCCGCCGGCAGGTGCCGCCTTCGGCTAGGTGATGCAACACCGATCCGGCCTGGCCACGTGCAAGCTGTTGTGGAGCTCGGATCATGGCTTCTCTATTCGGCGGCTTGGGGTCAAGCGCTTTTGTCATTTTCCGCCTTACCAACGTCTGACGTCATTCGCGGGTTCGTGCTTCTCTTCGGGATCGGCCGTTGGCCCTCCCTTGATGGGATCAGAGGATAAGGCGGAACAATCTGATTCGCGTCCTGGCCAGCAAGACATGACCGGTACGCCCATGATCGCGAACTCACCTCATCCGTCGTCCCGCGAAGGACATGCTTCCGCCGTTGGGCGGAACTCTCTACCTCTTCTTCCCGGCCTTTTGTCAGACGGCTGACGCCATGGTTTCCCGGGTCCAGCGGAACTGGGTATTGTCCAGCCACATACGGTGCATGACAACCGCCAGGCGACGTGCGAGCGCGACTGTCGCCTTTCGCAAGCCACGCCGCTTGGCGACGTTCATCGCCCAAGCCTTCAGCCATGACCATTTCCTCACGTGCGTCAGCATGACTTGGGCTGCCTCATAGAGCAATGTTCGCATCATGCCATCCCCGCAGAGGGAGATGGATCCGACGCGCTTGCTCTCGCCGGACTCATTGAGCATTGGTGTCAGCCCCAGGATCGGCCCTACCGCCTTGGAATTTCTGAACCGCTGTGGAATGTCGATCGTCGCGGTACGCGAGCGCCACTATGGAGCCGACACCAGGAACCGTCATCAAGCGCCGGCAGGTCGCGTCGTCCCTGGCGATCGCCAGCACTTGTCTGTGCAGGTGAGCAAATTCCTCGCGCAGTTTTCGCCTGGCGGCCAGCAGTGGCTCCATGATCTGTTCGAGATCGGGCATACATTCGACGAGCTCACGGATGCGGTCCTCGAACTTCGCCGTTCCCGCGGCGCCAACCTTAAGCCCGAAGTTGCGCAGAAGACCGCGGATGTCGTTGTCGATCGCGATCGCCTTCTCCTGCAAGATCTTGCGGGCCGTCAGCAGCGCCCGACGTTTCTGGCTCGTCAGCGTCTTGATATGCACCGGGCGGAACAGGTTGACCCGCATCATCTGGGCTATGCCGCGCGCATCATTGCGATCCGTCTTGTTAGGCTGCGCCTTCAGGAATGCTTTCGCATGACGTGTTTCGATGCAGATGACCGGCAACCCCGCCCTGGCCAGCCCCTCGAATAACCACTGCGACAAGGGGCCGGCTTCGAGCCCAATCCGTTCAATGTTCCAAGTCGAGGCCTTCAGCACCACAATGAGATCGTCAGGGTGGCTGACCACCTTCACTTCACGACAGATCCTGCCGGATTCGTCGACAATGCAAACGGCGGTTTCCTTCACCGAGACATCGAGACCGACAAAGTGCTTCATATTGCGCTTCCTTTCCTGATGCTTGTGGCTGTTGGACAGACCACGTTCTACCATCAGCTCGAAGCGCTGCACCTTCTTGCTTCACCGTTGAAGATGGGGCTCAAGCCGAATACCCCATCTGATTCCGACAATAGCATGACTTTGTCTTCCGTCACGCTCGGGGGAGGTGGCGAGCAGGCTACAAAAAGATCTGTTCGTTCCGACGAAGCAGATCCGGCGCTTGCGCTGCTAAGAGACTGGTTGCGGGCGCAGCATGTCTCGCAGGTACTCTGCCGACTTCAGCAACGCCTAGAAACGCGCGTTCTCGGCGCAGCCTGTCCGGCGGCGACGGATGCGAAGGTTGGTTACTCGATCGCCTGCCAAGCGGAAGTCGAGGCTGCGACAGTGGCTTTGAAGATTCAGGATAGACTTCCGCGTACGCCCGCACACTCACTTCAAATTGGAAGCTTAGCATCTGGGCTGCCAGCTTTGCATTGGTGGAAGGAGGTGCAGGTAAAGACAGCGCTTCTAATCCAGGCTTTGATCGCCTCAATGCTTCATAGAACAACCAGCGGGTAACGAAGACATAAGCTGTCAGTTTTGCGGCGCGATTAACTTCGGCTTCCCATTTGGCAGGATCGTGCGTCCATCCTTGCTCGTCTACCATCCATTGAATCAATGCGCCTTGGAATGCAGGATCGGATGCGCGCTGCGCATGCATCGCATCTCGTATCGCTGCGACGGGAGCAGTCATCAATTCGCGCAAGGCTTCGACAAAGAGCTCATCAGGAGCCATTCCGGCAGGTTTCGAGAGCCCGGTAATGATAGGGGCAAGATCGTGAAGCGCTCTTACCCAGGCCTTGGACATCCGGGTGAGAACGATAGGATCATAAAGCTCCTCGCGGAGAAAGGCCTCCCCGAGCACCTCCTTGTGAACGATCTTTGTAATAAGGGAACCGGTTTGCTGGGTGTCGATCAGGTAGAGCGATTTAGCATCGGACGTGAACGCCCATCGGCATCCGTGCGCCAGAGCTTTGGACACGGCGTCTCGGAGATTTTCAAAATCGAGCGGCGAGGGATTGGCGTGATCAGGAAGCCGAATTTCTCCACATAGCGCCGCTTGATCCCCTTGTATGATCAGGTCGCTCCGCTGCCTGCTGCCCGGTACATGTTCCTCAACTTTCACTTTGTGAAATCGCCACGCCGGATTGGCAGCGGCGGCCTGCTCCCACCACTTGCTAACCTCAGCCGCAAAACCCCACTCATTCACGCCGCATATCTCCGTACACGCACACTGGTTACGCCGGAGAGCTTTCGGAACAATTAACCATCTAAATGTTAGATTTAATTGGATATTGCTTTGTCTTTTAAGGGCCATTTCCAGGCGAATTCGCAAAGGTTTACTGCCCGCGTCCTTTAGCCAGTGCCAAGCTCTTTGGCTCCAGTTTCTCGCCAATGAACCCGACATGGTGAGTTCCGTCCACGCGCGCGGCGCGTTGCCAGGGGACATCAACCCCTACGGTTCTGGTGGGCAAGCGAAATCCCGGACCAGCCCTTCAATTCCTGCATGTTGATGCGCTGCTCCTCGGTAATCCGGTCTCTGTGCATTGCGATGCACACGACATGACGTGCGCGGCTCGCAGCCACGTAGAGCTTCTTCATGAAGCTGGCTCTAATTGAGACATTGGTTTGTGGATGATGCGGATCGTAGATTGGCTTCGGGGCGGCCTCGTCCAACAAGAACGGCAACATTGCCTCGGGTGCCGTCTCGTCCGCAGCGCGATTTCCTAGCATCGTCCTACGCGTCGGGCGCGCCG
Source organism: Mesorhizobium sp. M0496 (assembly GCF_040321205.1). NCBI lineage: Bacteria > Pseudomonadati > Pseudomonadota > Alphaproteobacteria > Hyphomicrobiales > Phyllobacteriaceae > Mesorhizobium > Mesorhizobium sp. M0496. The sequence continues at coordinate 84,065 of NZ_JAMYRC010000016.1, forward strand.
GAAGCGGTGTTCGAGCGCCTTTGGGCACGACGAGGCCGTTGTGGCCAATGCTTCAGGCGTGGGGTGATATCCGATGCCAAATAGCGGAGCTGAGCAAGCAACTGGCCGCTATGGCGCGTGAGGACCAGCACTGCCATCTGCTCATGTCAGTGCCCGGTGTAGGCACCGTCCCAGCCAGAGCCTTTGCCGCAGCCGTGGAGGATCCGGCGAACTTCAGGAACTCGCGCGCCGTGGGTGCATGGATAGGCCTGACCCCGAGACGCTACCAGTCCGGCGAGGTCGATCATGACGGCCATATCTCGCGCCGTGGCGACAATCAGTTGCGGGGACTGCTATACGAGGCGGCCGCAGTCATCCCGAACCAGTCGACGGAGAAAAGCGCCCTGCGAACCTGGGCGTTGGAGCTGAAAGATCGGCTCGGCTTCAAAGCGAGCGGCCGTGGCCCTGGCGCGCAAGCTGGCAGTGATCAGCATGCAATGCTCCGGACGGGAGAGCTGTTCGATCCGCACGTAGGAACGCACGCCGCTGCCTGATCTAAGACGCTCCCTGCGAGGATTCCGTCAGGCCATTCAACCAACAGCGTTCTTACAGGACGCACCGAGCCGTCCCGATCATTCCGCGAAGCGGGAAGCAACTGCCTCGTTTAGTAGATTGCGCCTCGGCCTGAGATGGCGCGACTGCCATTTGACTTGAGCGGGAAGAGGCGTCGATCTGGCCATGGAGGTCCCTTCAACGAGAGGAACTCGCCATGGCTACCCTGTCGACCGATGCACCAATCTCTCCGCTTCGCCAGCGCATGCAGCACGACATGGCTCATGCGTGGCCTGGGCTCCCATACCCAGCCGGACTACGTTCGTCACGTCCGGCGCTTCGCTGAGTTCCTTGGCCGCTCGCTCGACACGGCGACAGCTGAGGACATCCGTCGATTCCAGCTGCATCAGCATGAGAGCGGCGTCGGCCCTGCGACGATCAATGGCGCGGTCTCGGCACTGCGGTTCCTGTTCCTCGTGACGCTGAAACGTCGGGATCTGGCGCGTGCGCTGGTGATCATGAGGTATCAGCGCAAGCTGCCCGAGGTGCTGAGCGTGGAGGAAGCGGCGCGGCTGCTCGAAGCCGCACCCGGCATCAAGTACAAGGCCGCGCTCGGCGTCGCCTATGGCGCGGGCCTGCGCGTGTCCAAGTTGCGCACCTCAAGATCGACGACATCGACTCGACACGCATGCTGATCCGCGTCGAACAGGGCAAGGGACGCAGGGACCGCAACGCCATGCTGTCGCTGCAACTTCTGGAACTGCTCCGGCTGTGGTGGCGCGAAGGCAGGTGGCGCGGGGTGATGCTCCCCCATGGCTGACTGTTCCCCGGGGCGCAGCTTCACCGCGCCGATCTCATCGAGGCAATTGCACCGCGAAGTCCAGGAGGCAGCCAAAGTCGCCGGCATCCGCAGCTCACACCTATGTCGGCGTCCGTTACCTTGCCGCGAGCTGGCTTAACTAGGACATTGCTCATACCTACTCCTTGCATCGACGAGAGCATCTCGCCCCATCGGTAGTCTTTAGCCGGAACAGAGTGAGGTCAGCCGGCGCGTGCGGCCTTTGTGCGATTACGTCCACCTGCCGCTCTTTTAACGCTACGCACGGGGACGGCTTTGGGAGCCACGACGTCGCCGAGCCGCTCTATACGGAGGGGCGCGCGCGAGGGAAGGCGAACGACGAGTTCGAGTTGCCCCCCGATCGCCTCGACGCAGCTTTTAAGTGTAGACAAGTACATGTCGGCTTGTTTCTCGATCTTCGAGACCGAAGGCTGCTTGATCTTGAGGACCGAAGCGATTTCGGCCTGAGCCTTTCCAGCGGCACGCCGCAAATCGCCGAGACTCTCGACTTCTCCCCTTAACTCTTCGAAACGCGCGTCGACCCGCTCCCGACGATCCTCGGGGAGCGCAGCGATTAGGTCGTCAAGCTTGCGTCCCATCACTTCTTCTCCTTCTTCGCCGCCGCCAAACGGTCGAGATGCCCTTGACAGCGCTTGTCCGCCTTTACGATCAGACTTTTATAGAAGCGCTTCTCACTCACGCCCGACTTATCGCCGGCGATGAGCAGGATCGCCTTCCGCTTCCGGTCGAATGCGAACGCAACCCGCCAGACACCATCATCAGCGTCGAAGCGAAGTTCTTTCATGTTCGCGAACGACGAGTCATTCAAGGTATCCGCATGCGGTCGCCCCAGCTGGGGCCCGAACACACCGAGCAGCCTAGCCGAGGCCAATAGCTCATCTTGGACTGTCTAGTGCAACGCCTCGAACTCCCCATCGAACTCATCGCCAAAAACGACTTCCCAAGCCATATAGCTCCTGGGCGAGTGGTCAACAACATCATCAAGCTGCCGAACGATAACCTGCGGCCGAAACAAGGTACGCGCGGCCGACGATCATCCGGCCGCCGCTGGCACGACTGGCAATTCGCGACCTGTCTGCGCTATGGAGCGGCATCGTCACCGGCGTTCTGACGGGCATGGCCGGCGCGTAGCTGTCGCTTGCCCAGAATCCCGGCTTGTCGTGAAGTATATGACCGCCAGCAAGGGTTCCATCGCGCCGGCAGCGCTCACCGTCGCCAAATGGAAACCGGTGCCGGCGAGGTTCGCGTGTCTGGCGGGGAAGGTCGCGTGGGCCGGAGGTGAAGCCGGCGAGGCGCTTGCGCTGGTCCATGCGTAATCGTGCGGAGGATCGCGCCGCGCCGTGCATGCGATTGGAACTCTCGTCCCGCTGCGCTGCTGAGATCTCTCCTGTCAGGCGGTCTAGGTTTCGCCCTTCGGGCCGAGCAGGAAAACTATGAGGGCAGCCACGGACGTGGCAACAGCACTGTAGGCAATGGCGCTGGTAATCCCCGCATTCTCGACCAATAGTCCGCCGAAAATCGCGCCGGCTGCGATTGCCACTTGGAATACTGTGACCAGCAGCACACCGGCGCTTTGGGCCTGCTCGGGAACAGCCCTCCGTACCATCCACGTCTGCAATCCCACTGGCACCGCGCCGAAGGCAAACCCCCACGCGGCAACAGCAATCGCCGAGGCCAAGGCCGATGCCCCCGCCGTCAGCAGCGAAACAGCGGCTATCGCTATGAGCAGCGGTGCAAGGGCCGCGACTGCCTTGAGATTGTACTCGGCCAGAAGCCCGCCGGCCAAATTGCCGAAGAATCCACCGATGCCAAAAGCCAGCAACACAAGCGAGATCGTCTCGACATCCAGCGCGGGAATCTTCTCGAGGAAGGCGCGGATATAGGTGATTCCGGCGAAGTGGCCGGAAGCGACCAGCAGGACGACCAAAAGCGCAATTTTGACCATCGGAATCTTGGCTACATCCAGCAGGTTGCGGAAGCTAGCCACTCCAATCGGAGGCAGTCTCGGAATGGTTAGGAGCTGCACGAGCAGTGTAGCGACGCCGCCGGCTGCGGCGAGCATGAAGGCGCTTCGCCATCCCCAGACATCGCCGACATAAGCGCCGATTGGAGCTGCGCAGACGGTAGCTACGGAAACGCCGGTGAGGATGATCGACATAGCGCGCGGCAGGAGGTGGCTTGGAACGAGCCGCATCGCCAGTGCTGCCGACATCGACCAGAAGCCTCCGAGCGCTATGCCGAGCACGACGCGTGCAGTTAGGAGAACCGCCAGCGACCAGGCGCCGGCCGCCAGAACGTCCGACAGGATCAGCAGCAGCGTCATGGTCCACATGACGGTCCTGCGGTCCAGGCGCTTTGTGATGATGGCCACCGTCGGCGCCGAGATCGCCCCGACGATAGCTGTCGCCGTCATCGCCTGTCCAGCCGCTCCCTCGCTGATACCGAGATCATGCGCGAGGGGCGTGAGCAGGCTGACAGGCAGAAACTCTGCCGTGACCAGCCCGAAGGTGCCCAAGGAAAGCGAAATGACGGCACCCCATGCCGGACCAGACGGTGGGACCGGCTTTTCTGGGTCGTGCAGAACAGCGTCCATGACGCCTGCTGCGGATCGGGTCATGAACGAAGTCTCCACTTTGATGCAATGCAACGTGATGTTGGCTGCCTTGACCCAAATCTACAAACACAAGCGCATTTCCCGGCGGCGTTGCACGGAGGAGGGGATGTTCATTGCTTCGCGATATTTTGTGACGGTGCGGCGCGCAACATCAATGCCGGTTTCCTTCAGCCGGACAGCGATGTCCTCATCGGAAAGCACGTCGCCGGGAGATTCTGTGGCAATGATCGCTTTGATCCGATGCCGGACAGCTTCGGCGGAGTGCGCATCGCCGCCTTGGCAGGACGCGATCGCGACGGTGAAAAAATACTTCAGTTCAAAAACTCCGCGCGGGGTAAGCATGTACTTGTTCGAGGTCACCCGGCTTACCGTCGACTCGTGCACGCCGATCGCGTCAGCGACGGTTCTAAGATTGAGAGGCCGCAGGTGGGCGACGCCGTGTTCCAAAAAGGCATCCTGCTGACGCACGATTTCAGCCGCAACCTTAACAATCGTCTTGGCGCGCTGATCGAGGCTGCGGATTAGCCAGTTCGCGTTTTGCAAGCATTCGTCGAGAAATGCTTGATCTTTCGAATTTTGGGCAGTTTGACGCGTGACTTCGGCATAATAGGTTTGGTTGATCAGCAGCTTTGGCAGCGTGGCGGGATCAAGTTCGATCTGCCACCCGCCTTGCGGCGAGGGCGTGACCCAGACGTCGGGTATGATTGATTCAGACGCACCGGATTCGAATCTGTTCCCAGGCTTGGGATCGAGCGCCCGAATCTCATGCATCATGTCGAGAAGGTCTTCTTCATCGACGCCGCAATGCTGCTTCAGTGCCTCAAAATCCCGTCGCGCAAGCTTTTCAAGATGGGCAACCAAAGCTGCCATTGCCGGGTCGAGCCGATTTCGCTGGCGCAACTGAATCTCGAGGCATTCTCTGAGACTTCGCGCAAAAACTCCCGGTGGATCAAATTGCTGCAAGGTTCCGAGAACCCGTTCCACAACAGCCTCATGGACATTCAGGCTCTCGGCCAGCTCCAAAAGGTTTGCCCGAAGATAGCCAGTGTCTTCCAGATCGGCGGCAAGCTGGCCAGCGATCAGCCGCTCCTGTGGTGTGAACGCAGTGAGGGCGATCTGACGAGCGACATGGTCGTGCAATGTTTCGGCGAGGGTGGCATACTCGTCGAGGGAAGGGCCATTGCCGGGCGGGTTGTTGGTCGTGTTGCGAAGTGATTTCCATTGCCCGAGCCGTTCAGGCGAACCTCCCCCGGTCGGTCCTTCAACGGCGTTTGCCCCAGGGCCGACAGGCTGATCCGCTCCCGAAATCGAAACGTCGTCAAAAGGCCCGCCATCGCTTGATGCAGATTCCAAGAGCGGGTTCTTCTCAATTTCCCGCTCCACGAACTGATGCAGTTCAGTATGCGCCAGTTGCAGCAAGCGAATCGACTCAATGAGTTGAGGCGATGCCACCATGGATTGCTTCTGGCGTTGAAGCAGGCTTGCTGAGGATTGCATGGTGAGCGCGATAATCCTGTCGAGGAGCCTCTTGGGGCCGGCACTGGCACCAGTGAGACGTTTTCTAGGTCAAGCGGCGGCTTTCAGCGTTTCGAGAACGTTTTGCGGGGATGAGACGCCATAGGGGTCGGCCTCGCAGTTGTCGGAGAAACCTTCCTCCTCGAACCAGTGCTCCACCACGCCATTGTTGATCAGGGCGGCGTAGCGCCAAGAGCGCATCCCGAAGCCGAGATTGTCCTTGGCGACCAGCATGCCCATTTTGCGTGTGAACTCGCCTGAGCCATCGGGGATGAGCTCGACCTGCTTCAGGCCCAAGGACTTCCCCCACGCATTCATGACGAAGGCGTCGTTGACTGAGAGGCAGTAAATCGCGTCAATTCCCTCCTTCTCAAACTCATCATAGAGCTCTTCGAACTGGGGCAATTGGTACGTCGAGCAGGTTGGTGTGAAGGCGCCAGGCAGCGAGAACAGGATGACCCGCTTGCCGGCAAAGTAGTGGTCAGATGTCTTTTCTTCCCAGCGATATGGATTTGGCCCCTGGACTGACTTATCGTGAACGCGCGCGAGAAAGGTGACGAAGGGAACTTTCTTTTGAACTGTCATCAAGTTGCTCCTAAAGAAGAAAACTGCCGTTGAATTCTGGCATAGGCTGGCGCAATTCCGAGCAAAGGCTCGTATGCTCGGGTACGGAATGAGGGCCTCGGCGGCTCGCAACTTCCTTTTCCATCCCGACGTATGGGAACGTCTTGGCGGCTGGTCTTGGCCACGCGAACGCAATCGATCTGAGCGAGCTGGAGACCGTCGAGCCGCTTGCTTTCCACGGCTATGGCGCCGGAAGCGGGATCGGTCACCCGCGATCGTGCCCGGGGAAACGGGATAGCGGCCGGCAGTAGCCAATATCGCAAGCATGTGGCGACCTGAAATGTCACTTCACGCAGACTCGGGTCACTGGACTGGTTCAGCGTGTTGTCGATATGTGGCAGTGACCCGCCGGCCTTGGCTTGGGTGACCCTTTGACGGGGCCCTTGGGCACTCCCATGCTGAACAGAACTGGTAAACGGCATTTGCGCGAGCGGCCCGTGTTGGCGTGCCGGCATCGGACCAGCCATGCGCAAAGCGGCCACCGAGAACGGCCTTCCGGAGGAGACGATGTCCCGATGTTCAGCGGGAACGGGCACCGTCTCCTCAGGCCACTGTCTAGAGCTTCGCGCGTCGGGCATGGTGCAAGTCGCTTTCATCGTAATTTGATGGTGCTCTAACCAGGAGCAGCAAGCGGCGTGCCATTTCAAATAGAGGTGCTGTTGGACCGCCCCCTTCTTCTCGGAGGCCGTGTCTTGGAAGACCGGGAGCGCGCTATGCCGCCTCGTCACATAGGCAACAACGATGCTGTATGGTGCGGATATTCGGCGCTTCAGCCCCGGCTGGGCAAAGAAGAACCGGAAGCCATGCCGATGCACCACCTGAGGCTGGCGGGCACTCCAGTCGTAGCGTGTGCCGCTAGCGTTCATGGGTGCGCAGCACGGCTATCGCGAACACGCGCCTCTCGCAGCAACATGAGCGCGCGCTCTTGGGCAAGCGCCTTGGCGCCGTGAGGATCGAATTCCCCAATCGTGTCTGTTTGCCGCCCTCTTATGTTCGAAACTGGACCAGAATGTCGCAGGCCCGACCGAAAGGTCGCCCGAGGCGTTCTGTCCGACACTGTTCCGTCGCCTTTGTTGGCCCGCGACACCGGCTTATTTCGCCTAGTTCTTCTCTGGCCTCAGGCTAAGCCGCTGAGAAGCTGCCACGATTTTTTTCTGCTGCGGCCAAATTGGCACGAGATTTGAAGCACCTTCGTTGCGGGCCGGGAGCCGCCGACCGACTTTCATTTCGTGGATGACACGAATGGAACGAAGAAAGAAAAGCAAAATGTCAAATCCGCGTCGGATAGCGTCTATGGGCAGGGGGCCCCCGGCGAGACCAAACAGTGCGCCGCCCTTCTCGACCCTTGCGGAAATCTTGGCCGGCGGCGGCTCAAAGGCCCACCACACCGACTTTATCCTGACCTCGAAGGTACAGGATAACGTTCTGCATCTCGCCGCGCGTTTGCCTAGACAGTTAAGCGTTAGCCGATCCTGATAATCGGTCTGCCTTCCGACGACGTCGTCTACATGCCGTCTTAGGTCTTCTCTACCGCAGCGCCCGCCGGTCACCTTCCGCCCTTCCATCGCTATAGAGTGAAGTGCCAGCATGTCCGAACAACCTTTGCCGACGCTGCCGATGTGGCGCGTCGATCACATTGAGCCCTCGCCCGAGATGTTGGCGCTACGCGCCAACGGTCCAATCCACCGCGTGCGCTTCCCGTCCGGGCACGCAGGCTGGTGGGTGACAGGCTATGACGAGGCCAAGGCGGTGTTGTCCGACGCGGCGTTCCGGCCCGCGGGAATGCCGCCGGCGGCATTCACCCCGGATTCGGTGATTCTCGGTTCGCCAGGATGGCTGGTCTCGCACGAGGGGAGCGAACATACGCGGTTACGCACGATCGTGGCGCCAGCCTTCAGCAACGGCAGGGTGAAGCTGCTCGCGCAGCAGGTCGAGGCGATCGCCGGGCAGTTGTTCGAGACACTGGCGGCCCAGCCCCAGCCCGCCAATCTGCGGCGCCACCTCTCCTTTCCGCTTCCCGCCATGGTCATTGGCGCGCTGATGGGCGTGCTCTACGAGGACCATGCCTTTTTCGCCGGGCTGTCCGACGAGGTGATGACGCACCAGCATGAAAGCGGCCCGCGAAGCGCGTCGCGCTTGGCCTGGCAAGAACTCCGCGCCTACATTCGCGGCAAGATGCGGGACAAGCGCCAGGATCCGGGCGACAACGTGCTGACGGATCTGCTCGCGGCGGTCGACCAGGGCAAGGCGACCGAGGAAGAGGCGATCGGCCTGGCGGCGGGCATGCTGGTGGCGGGGCACGAGAGCACCGTCGCGCAGATCGAATTCGGCCTGCTGGCCATGTTCCGCCATCCGCAACAGCGCGAACGCCTGCTCGGCGATCCATCCCTGGTGGACAAGGCGGTGGAGGAAATCCTGCGCATGTACCCGCCGGGCGCCGGCTGGGACGGCATCATGCGCTATCCGAGGACCGACGTGACCATCGCGGGCGTGCATGTTCCCGCGGAAAGCAAGGTGCTGGTCGGCCTGCCGGCGACGTCGTTCGATCCGCGCCATTTCGACGACCCGGAAATCTTCGACATCGGACGTGACGAAAACCCGCACCTGGGGTTCTCCTACGGGTCCCACAACTGCGTGGGCTTGGCGCTGGCCAGGCTGGAACTCAAGGCGGTGTTCGGTTCGATCTTCCAGCGCTTTCCCGCGCTGCGCCTGGCCGTGGCGCCCGAAGAACTGAAGTTGCGCAAGGAGATCATCACTGGTGGGTTCGAGGAGTTCCCGGTGCTCTGGTGATGCTTCGGATGCCACCAGGAATCGCGATGTTCTCGAATTGCCGGCGCGCCTGCCGCGCGCCGATCAGATCAGCCAGCCAACAGGTGACCAAGATGGACGTGCAAGAAACCACGGCAGCATGCCAGGACGCCTTCGCCGAACTGGCGTCGCCAGCGTGCATTCAGGACCCGTACCCATTCATGCGGTGGTTGCGCGAGCACGATCCGGTACATCGCGCGGCGTCGGGCCTCTTTCTGTTGAGCCGCCACGCCGACATCTACTGGGCGCTTAAAGCCACTGGCGATGCTTTTCGGGGGCCGGCACCAGGCGAACTGGCGCGCTATTTCCCGCGTGCGGCGACCAGCCTGTCGCTAAGTCTGCTGGCGTCCACTTTGGCGATGAAGGAACCTCCAACGCATACGCGCCTGCGCCGGCTGATCTCGCGCGATTTCACCATCGGCCAGATCGACAAGCTGAGGCCGACCATCGCTCGCATCGTCGCAGCGCGCCTGGACGGCATGGCGCCCGCGCTGGAGCGCGGGGAGGCGGTGGACCTGCATCGGGAATTCGCGCTGGCCTTGCCCATGCTGGTTTTCGGCGAACTGTTCGGCATGCCACCGGACGAGATTCTCGCGCTCGTCACCGGCATCAGCGCCATTCTGGAAGGCCTGAGCCCGCACGCCAGCGATCCGCAGCTCGCCGCGGGGGACGAGGCCAGCGCCAGGGTGCAGGCCTACTTCGGCGACCTCATACAGCGCAAGCGCACCGATTCCCGCCACGACATCGTGTCAATGCTGGTCGGCGCACACGACGACGATGCCGAGACGCTGTCGGATGCGGAATTGATCAGCATGCTTTGGGGCATGCTGCTGGGCGGCTTCGCCACCACTGCCGCGGCCATCGGCCATGCGGTCCTGGCGATGCTGGCGTATCCCGAACAGCGGCACTGGCTGAAGGGAGATGCCGTGGGGGTGAAGGCTTTCGTCGAAGAAGCCCTGCGCTATGACGCGCCCGCGATGTTTAGCTCCATTCCGCGTATCGCCCAGCGCGACATCGAACTGGGCGGCGTGGTGATCCCGAAGAACGCGGACGTGCGCGTGCTGATCGCGGCCGGCAATCGCGACCCGGACGCCTTCGCCGATCCCGATCGCTTCGATGCCGTGCGGTTCTACGGCACCAGTCCTGGCATGTCGATCGACGGGAAGATCATGCTGACCTTCGGCCACGGCATCCACTTCTGCCTTGGTGCGCAACTGGCCCGGGTGCAGTTGGCCGAGAGCCTGCCGCGGATCCAGGCGCGCTTCCCCACGCTGGCATTGGCCGAGCAGCCGACCCGGGAGCCCTCCGCGTTCCTTAGGACGTTCCGCGCGCTGCCGGTACGGCTGCATGGGCAGGAGGGCTGAGATGCGCGTCCTGGTCGATCAGGATCTGTGCGGAACGACCGGGCAGTGCGTGCTGACGCTGCCGGGCACCTTTCGCCAGCGCGAACCGGACGGCGTGGCCGAAGTGTGCGTTGCGACGGTCCCGCAGGCGCTGCACGCCGCCGTGCGGCTTGCGGCGAACCAGTGCCCGGTCGCCGCCATTCGGGTCATCGAAAGCGACGCTGGCCATGACGAGTGCGCCAGCGCCGACCCGGCGCCTTCTCCGACGCAGGCCCAGCGGCATGCCGCGAAAGACCAATGCAATTCAGGAGACACGATGGGAAGGTTTGAAGGCAAGGTGGCCGTGGTGACCGGCGCTGGCACCGGCATCGGCAAGGCATGCGCTCTCGCCATCGCGCGCGGAGGCGGCAGAGTGGTGGTGGCCGACATTGATGGCCCGGCGGCCATCGCCTGCACCGCGCAGATCGCGGCCGAAGCAGGCCACGCGCTGCCCATAGCCATGGATATCGCTGATGAGCAGGCGGTGGCAGCGCTGTTCGAGACGGCGGAGCGGCACTTCGGGGGGGTCGACCTGCTGGTGAACAATGCGAGCGCCATGCATCTGACCCCGCGCGACCGCGCCATCCTAGACTTGGACCTGGCAGTATGGGACCAGACCATGGCGACCAATCTGCGCGGCACGCTGCTCTGCTGCCGGCAGGCCATCCCACGGATGATCGCCCGCGGCGGTGGCGCGATCGTCAACATGTCGTCGTGCCAGGGGCTCAGCGGTGATACCGCGCAGACGTCCTACGCCGCGTCGAAGGCGGCGATGAACATGCTGTCGGCCTCGCTCGCTACCCAGTACGGTCACTCGCAGATCCGCTGCAACGCGGTTGCCCCGGGTCTTATCATGACCGAGCGTCTCCTCGCCAAGCTGGACGAGTGCATGCAACGCCATCTGCGCCGGCACCAGCTCCTGCCGCGCGTCGGCCGCCCCGAGGACGTTGCCGCGTTGGTGGCGTTCCTGCTCTCCGACGACGCTGCGTTCATCACCGGCCAGGTCGTGTGCATCGATGGCGGCATGCTGGCGCATGTGCCGACATTCGCCGACGGTGGCAACAGCTGCGCCGCGCGCCCTGCCGGCGACACCGAATCGGCGGCGGCGGCGCGCTGCTGATGGACATGCTGCTCAACCCACTCAACCGTCGGCACCGGCTGCGATGCGACATCCCGGTCATGCCTGGCGCTTTCCCCCTGGTCGGGCATCTTCCCGCCATTGTCTGCGACCTGCCGCGCCTGCTGGAGCGCGCAGAACGGACGCTGGGCAGCCACTTCTGGCTGGATTTCGGCCCTGCCGGACATCTGATGACCTGTGTGGATCCGGACGCATTCTCACTGCTCAGGCACAAGGACGTGTCCTCGGCGCTGATCGAAGAGATCGCGCCCGAATTGCTTGGCGGAACGCTGGTTGCCCTGGACGGCGGCGCGCACCGGCAGGCGCGCGATGCCATCAAGGCAGCGTTCTTGCCCAAGGGGTTGACCCAGGCCGGGATCGGCGACCTGTTCGCGCCCGTCATCCAGGCGCGGGTGCAGGCGTGGCGCGCCCGCGGCGAGGTAACCATCCTGCGCGAAACCGGCGACCTGATGCTGAAGCTCATCTTCAGCCTCATGGGAATCCCCGCGCAGGACCTGCCGGGATGGCATCGCAAGTACCGGCAATTGCTGCAGTTGATCGTCGCGCCACCGGTCGACCTGCCCGGACTGCCTTTGCGGCGCGGCCGCGCCGCCCGCGACTGGATCGACGCGCAGTTGCGCCGGTTCGTCCGCGACGCGCGCGCGCATGCCGCGCGCACCGGGCTGATCAACGACATGGTGAGCGCCTTCGACCGCAGCGACGGTCCGCTCTCCGATGACGTCCTGGTCGCGAATATTCGCTTGCTGCTGCTTGCCGGTCACGACACCACTGCCTCGACGATGGCCTGGATTGTGATCGAGCTGGCGCGGCAGCCTGTGCTGTGGGACGCCCTGGTTAAGGAGGCGCAACGCGTGGGCGCGGTGCCAACCCGGCACGCGGACCTGGCGCAGTGTCCGGTCGCCGAGGCGCTGTTCCGCGAGACACTGCGCCTGCATCCGGCGACCACGCTCCTGCCGCGTCGCGCGCTGCAGGAATTGCAACTCGGCCAACGGCGCATTCCCGCGGGCACCCATCTATGCATCCCGCTGCTGCATTTCTCGACCTCGGCGCTGCTGCACGAGGCGCCTGATCAGTTCCGCCTGGCGCGGTGGCTGCTACGCACGGAGCCGATCCGGCCCGTGGACATGCTGCAGTTCGGTACCGGCCCACACGTCTGCATCGGCTACCACCTGGTATGGCTGGAAATGGTGCAGTTCTGCATCGCCTTGGCGCTGACCATGCACAAGGCCGGGGTGCGGCCGCAGTTGCTGAGCGACGTCGCAAAAGGCCGGCGCTATTACCCGACCGCACATCCGTCAATGAAAATTCGAATAGGCTTTTCATGAGCTGGCATCGCATGCGCTGTGTGGCAAGGCAGCGGCGCCGGCGGGGCGCGGCATTGCGGCACTCAGCGCACGCACTCGTGTGACGCCGGCAACACCGTGACGACTTGCGCTCGCCGTGGCCGTCTCAGCTACAAGGACATCAACAACATGCAGACCGGTTCCACTCCACGCGACCGAATTGGCGTTTCCGCATTCGGCGGATTGGGCGCGCAGGCGCGCGGCGCATCTGGCGGGCTGCTCCCGGAGATCTGGATGCAGGACGGCGCAAAGCGGGTCGAACAGGCGCTGGCGCGTCTGCTCTGCGCCGAAGACGACGGCAAGACAGAGCTGATGGCGGCCATGCGCTACGCCACCTTGCATGGCGGGAAGCGCACCCGCGCCTTGCTCTGTCTGGCTGCCGGCGCACTGGCGGGCACGCCGGCGCACATGCTCGACGACGTTGGCGCCGCCATCGAGATGATGCACGCCTCTACCCTGGTCCACGACGACCTGCCCGCGATGGACGACGACGTGCTTCGCCGCGGCCTTCCGACCGTGCACGTAAAGTTCGGCGAAGCCACTGCGATCCTGGTCGGCGATGCGCTGCAGGCCCACGCCTTCCTGACGCTGGCGAGCCTGGATGCGCCGGGCGACAACCGTATCGCGCTCGTGCGCGAACTGGCGCAGGCGGTGTCCGCCGAGGGTGCCGCAGGCGGGCAGGCCATGGATCTGTCCCTGGTCGGAAAGCACGCCGGGCTGGACAGGATCCTAGCGATGCACCGGATGAAAACCGGAGCGCTAGTGCGCGCGTCGGTTCGCATGGGCGCGCTATACTCCATCACGGAGGATGCCGCGCACGCTGCGCTGTACTGTGCGCTCGATCGCTACACCGCCTGTTTTGGCCTGGCCTTGCAGGTGGCCGACGACATTCTCGACGCGACGGCGGATACCGCGACTCTTGGCAAGACCCCCGGTAAGGACGCGGCGGCGCAGAAGCCGACCTGCGCGTCAATCATGGGGCTGCAGGCAGCGCGCCAGTTCGCGCTGTATTTGTTGCACGACGCCGGGGAGGCCATCGCCCCTCTGGGGCCGCGTGCGGAAGGGTTGGCTCAGATGCTGCAGCGGGCCAACGTCTATCTGTCCGCGCCATACGCATGAGCGCGCCCATCCGTGAGGACTCGCCCCTGTGCTGGTGCGATCGGCCGGCGGGCGCTGCATGCTGCACTGTGTCCGTGTCGGCGGCGACGTGCGCGGCGTCTGCCCGTTTCTGTTCTCGTTAGCCCTCTGCAGAAGGAACATCCCGCGTGAACGCGCTGTCCGAACAGATCCTTTCCGAATTGCGCCACCTGCTGAACGAGATGAGCGACGACGGCAGCGTCGGCCCGTCCATCTACGACACGGCGCGAGCTCTGCAGTTCCACGGCAACGTCACCGGTCGGCAGGACGCGTACACGTGGCTCATCGCGCAGCAACAGGCCGATGGCGGATGGGGAAGTGCGGACTTCCCGCTGTTTCGCCATGCGCCCACCTGGGCGGCGATGTTGGCATTGCAGCGTGCCGAGCCTCTTCCCGGCGCTGCCGACGCAGTCGAGGCTGCAACCCAATTCATCGAGCGCCAGCCCGATCCCTACGCGCATGCCGTGCCGGAAGACGCGCCCATCGGCGCGGAGCTGATCCTGCCGCAGTTGTGCGACGAGGCCGCATCCTTGCTGGGCGGCTTGGCGTTTCCGCGCCACCCGGCGCTGTTGCCGTTGCGGCAAGCACGCCTGGTCAAGCTGGGGGCTGTGGCGACGTTGCCGAGAGGCCATCCGTTGCTGCACTCCTGGGAAGCCTGGGGGACGTCGCCGGCCACCGCATGCCCGGACGACGACGGCAGCATCGGCATTAGTCCGGCCGCCACCGCGGCGTGGCGTGCGCAAGCCGTGACACAGGGAAGAACGCCGCAGGTCGGGCGCACCGACGGGTATCTGCAGGCGGCATCGCGGGCGACGCGCACCGGCATCGAAGGTGTCGTTCCCAACGTCTGGCCGATCAATGTGTTCGAGCCATGCTGGTCGCTGTACACCCTGCATCTGGCCGGTCTGCTCGCGCATCCCGCGCTCGCCGAGGCGGTGCAAGTGATCATCGCGCAGCTCGACGCCCGCCTCGGCGTGCGCGGTCTGGGCCCGGCCTTGCACTTCGCGGCCGATGCGGACGACACCGCCGTTGCATTGTGCGTCCTTCGCCTTGCAGGCCGCGACCCGGCGGTCGACGCGTTGCGCCAGTTCGAAGTCGGCGAGCTGTTCGTCACCTTCCCCGGCGAGCGCAATGCCTCGGTGTCGACCAACATCCATGCCCTGCATGCGTTGCGAATGTTGGGAAAGCCCGCCGCCGGCACCAGCGCCTACGTCGAGGCCAATCGCAACCCGCATGGTCTATGGGACAACGAAAAATGGCACGTTTCGTGGCTGTATCCCACCGCGCATGCGATTGCTGCGCTCGCGCAAGGCAAGCCCCAGTGGCGCGACGAGCGCGCGCTGGCAGCGCTGCTGCAGGCGCAGCGCGACGACGGCGGCTGGGGCGCCGGTCGCGCGTCCTCATTCGAGGAAACCGCCTATGCGCTGTTCGCGTTGCACGTGATGGACGGGAGCGAAGAGCCGGCAGGGCGTCGGCGCATCGCGCAGGCGGTGGCGGGTGCGCTGAAGTGGATGCTCGCTCGCCACGCGGCGCATGTATTGCCCCAGACGCCGCTGTGGATCGGCAAGGAACTGTATTGCCCCACGCGGGTGGTGCGCGTGGCCGAACTCGCCGGGTTGTGGCTGGCGCTTCGTTGGGGGCGGCGCGTCTCGGCCGAGGGAGCAGGAGCCGGGCCATGATCCCGACCGATCGCGCGCTGCAGCAGGTGCTGGAATGGGGGCGTTCCCTGACTGGGTTCACCGACGAGCACGGCCTGGAAGCAGTCAGGGGCGGCCAGTACATCCTGCAGCGCATCCACCCGAGCCTGTGCGACACCAGCGCCCGCACCGGCCGCGATCCGCTGGACGAGACGCTGATCGTGGCGTTCTATCGAGAACTGGCGCTGCTGTTCTGGCTCGACGATTGCAACGACCTTGACCTGATCGCGCCGGAGCAGCTCGCCGCGGTGGAGCAGGCGCTCGGGCAAGGCGTGCCGTGCGCGCTCCCCGGATTCGAGGGCTGTGCTGTGCTGCGCGCTTCGCTCGCCGCGCTCGCCTACGATCGTCGCGACTATGCTCAGCTTCTCTACCATACCCGGTGCTACTGCGCGGCGCTGCGTGCCGGACACGCGCAGGCGGCAGGGGCAGAGCGCTGGTCCTACGCCGAGTACTTGCAGAACGGCGTGGATTCGATCGCCTACACGAACGTGTTCTGTTGCCTGTCCTTGCTGTGGGGGCTGGACATGGCGACCTTGCGCGCGCATCCGGCGTTTCGCCAGGTCCTGCGGCTCATCTCCGCGATAGGGCGCTTGCAGAACGATCTGCATGGACGCGAAAAGGATAAGTCGGCCGGCGAGGGAGCTAACGCGGCGATCCTGCTGCTGCAGCGCTATCCGGCTATGCCTGTGGTGGAGTTCCTCAACGACGAGCTGGCCGGCCATACGCGCATGCTGCACCGGGTGATGGCGCAAGAACCCTTTCCACCGCCGTGGGGACCGTTGATCGAAGCCATGGCGGCCATCCGCGCGCAGTACTACCAGACCTCAACCAGCCGCTACCGCAGCGACGCTGCGGGGGGAGGCGAGCGTGCGCCGGCCTGAACGCGCGGGAAACGCCGGCGTGCGCGCGCTGCCGTCGGTCCGATCCGACGCAACGCCGTCGCCCGATGCGGCGGATGGAGCGAGCATCAGCGACACCAACCTGAGCCGGCGCAAGGACGACCACCTGGACATCGTGCTGGATAGTCGAACGGCACGGGCCAAGGCCGCCGGCTGGGAGTACATTCGCTTCGAACACTGCGCATTGCCCGAGTTGGACCTGACGCAGATCGACCTGAGCGCCTCGCTGGTTGGCAAGACCATGCGCGCGCCGCTGCTGATCAGCTCCATGACCGGCGGCATGCCACGCGCGGAGTCCATCAACCGGCATCTGAGCGAGGCAGCGCAAGCCTTGGGGATCGCCATGTGCGTCGGTTCGCAGCGCGTGAGCCTGCAATCCCCCAACTCCCATGGGCTGACGCGCGCGCTGCGCCGCCTCGCCCCAGACGTTCCCTTGCTGGCCAATATCGGCGCCGCGCAACTGCGCCAGCCCGACGGCCTGGACCTTGCCCGCCGGGCGGTGGATGCACTGGAGGCCGATGGACTCATCGTCCATCTCAATCCGCTGCAGGAAGCGGTACAGCCGGAGGGCGACCGCGACTGGCGCGGCGTCCTGGCGCAGATCGCTCGCGCCGCACGCAGCGTTGGCGTGCCGATCGTGGCCAAGGAAGTGGGGTCGGGCCTGTCCGCCTCGGTGGCCTGTGCGCTCGTCGAGGCGGGCGTGGCGGTGATCGATGTCGCCGGCGCCGGCGGCACCAGTTGGGCCGCGGTGGAGGGCGAGCGCGCCCGCGATGCCGCCGACCGCGCAGTGGCGATGGCGTTCGCCGATTGGGGGATTCCGACCCCAGCCAGCGTGCAGGCGGTACGTCGGGCGCTGCCAGCGGTGAAGCTGATCGCGTCGGGCGGGATCAGCGACGGCGTCGACATGGCCAAGGCTATCCGCCTCGGCGCGGACATCGCGGGGCAAGCGGCCGGCGTGCTGCGCGCGGCTACGGTATCCACCGAGGCGGTTGTCGCGCATTTCGAGATCGTCATCCGCGAGTTGGCCGTCGCCTGCTTCTGCACCGGCTCGGCTGATCTGGCGGCGTTGCGTCAGGCCCGCTTGTTGCCCTCGGCGCATCTGCCCGCTGGTTGATTGCCGCCGTCGCGCGCCCGTGGCGGCGGGAGCCTAGTCTTACTGTGAGTCAGAAAGTCGCGGATGCGGGGGGAATCGCGCTGGCCGCGGATTTGTTAGGGTGCTGCTTCGTGATGAGGGAAGCGCCCCGCCACGCCCGACTGGACAGCAGAGAGTGAAGCCGCATTCGACTCCTATGTCGATGCTTCGACGGGGATTGGTCACGCCGACCGAGCTGAGCCCCTGACAGGTCGGAACACCAGGTGCGGCGGGAGACCGGCAGGGAGTACATGGTACAAAGCCATTGCAATGAACGAGTAGCGATCCACATTGATCCCGAGTCATGCGCCGGTCGGTCGTATGGACGCGAAGAGACGAGCGCCTTCATCTGCCGGACTGCCTTGATTTAACATGCCGATGGGTTCGGAGCGCTGATCGGGGGTTAGTTTCGGACCGCGTTCACCGTCGGGACGCCAAGGCAGGAAGATTGATCTCTTTGCGTATCACTCTACCTATGGAAGATACGCTAACAGATCAGAGGTCGTTGACTCGATCGCTGGATAAGATACCCTCCCATCTCATCTAGCATTGAAATGGATCGTTGACGTATCATATGGACTCTCAATCGGAAATTCTGCGCGAAATCGGTGGGCTGTTCAGGCAGGCGAGGCTGGCAGCTGCGATGACGCAAGAGCAGGTCGCTGATTTGTCGGGTATATCCCGTCCCCGATATCGCGACATCGAAAAGGGAGCAGCAGCCGCGCGTGCAACGACGCTCATGAATGTCGCTCGCGCGCTCGGCCTGGAAATGATGCTGGTTCCGCAAGTCATGGTGCCGGCTGTCCAGGCTCTATTGCGTCCGCATGATGATGACGATCGACCCGCCTTTGTTTCTCAACCTGACGATGACGATCATGCCTCCAGTCTTTCGCGCACCTAAGACGATCCCGTCGCTGGACGTGCTCTTGAACGCAGTGAAGATCGGCACAATCGTCAGGACGCCGGGCGATTTCAATGCATTCAACTTCGATGAGGCCTACCGCGCGACGGGCGGCTTTCCGGTTCTCAGCCTGTCGTTCCGGGCAGCGACGGGAGGATTGCGGAAAGATCCGAAGCCTCTGGCAAGCGCCTTGCCCGCTTTTTTCGCGAACCTCCTGCCGGAGGAGAAATTGCGGGAGGCGATGGAAAGGCACCACGAAGGCAATGTGCGGCCAGGCAATGACTTCGATCTTTTAGCGGCACTAGGCGCCGATCTGCCGGGAGCCGTACGGGCGTTGCCCAGTGACGGCGCGATAGCGGTTTCGCAGGATGCTTCAAAGGATCAGCCCAAGGCACGGTTCTCGCTTGCCGGCGTGCAGATGAAGCTGTCGGTCATGAAGAACATTGGAAAAGGCGGCGGCCTTACCTTGCCGATGGACGACGAGCAGGGCCGGTACATTGCCAAGTTCCCTTCGACGGCCTTTCCGGGCGTTTCCGAGAACGAATTCGCCAACCTGGCGCTGGCAGCAGCAATCGGCATGGACGTTCCTGAATGCGAACTGGTCGAGAAGTCCGATTTTGAGGGCGTTCCCGAAGAATTCAACACGCTGTCTGACGGCAAGGTCCTTCTCGTCAAACGCTTCGATCGCGGCGCCGGTGGCGAGAGGATACACATCGAGGATTTCGCTCAGGTCTTCGGTGTCTTTCCCTCGCGCAAATATGAGGGGGCTGCTTATCACGACATAGCCTTGGCTCTTGGCGTGGCCGTCTCGCCTACGGCGGCTCTCGAGTTCGTCCGCCGCCTGGCACTGACCGTCATCACCGGCAATGGCGACATGCACCTGAAGAACTGGTCTTTGATCTATCCCGGTAACGGCGACAAGCCGGCGCTTGCACCAATCTACGACCTCCTGTCCACCGTGCCATATATTCCCGCCGACGCCATGGCGCTGTCGCTTGGAGGAGAGCGCTCGTTCAAGGCGCTAGCAGCACCGCGATGGAAAGCATTTGCGAACCGTGCACGGCTTCCGGAGCCAGCAGTCCTGAAAGCAGTGGTCGAGACGGTCAAACTCGTCAACGAGTACTGGTGGCATCTGCCTGAGCGCGACCTTGTCGCAGCGAAAGTGCTCGAGCGGATCGACGGACATGTGAAGGCGATGACGCCGATACTGAACTCCTGCGCCGAGAAGTAAACCGAGTCCCTCGGGTTGATATAGCGGAACTATTCGCCCGTGCCCCGGATGAGTGGCCGTGGATCGGTGGTATGCTAGGATCGCGCGCAAAGTCGGCGGAGTGTCCACTTGGACACGCGTTGAGCAAGCACGTCAGCTCGCGGGCACAGAAGAGTTCGCAGCATCCCGCAGAGGGTCGAGATGCTGTTCGTCCACCTCAAAACAACGATGCGGTTCAAACGAATGCGGTGACTGAGGATCGCGATCCGACGCTTTGTGTCGCCAATGTCGCGTCCGCTACACGGGCTGTTCCGACGATCCTTTCTTGGAACTCAAGCTAAACCACTGAAAAGCAACCGTGAAATTATTCTTTGGTTCGATCAGCCAAATTGGCACGAGTCTTGAGAACCTTAGGTGCGAGGCGGCTACAGCTGCCCGACCGGCATTCATATCGCGGCAGCCGCGATGAATGGAACGAAGGAAGGAAAGCTACATGTCAGGTTTGCGTCAGATCGCCTTTTACGGCAAGGGCGGCATCGGCAAGTCCACCACCTCCCAAAATACGCTCGCCGCCCTTGTCGACCTCGGGCAGAGAATCCTCATCGTCGGCTGCGACCCCAAAGCCGACTCCACCCGCCTGATCCTGAACGCGAAGGCGCAGGATACCGTCCTGCATCTCGCGGCAGAGGAAGGTTCGGTGGAAGACCTGGAGCTCGCGGACGTACTCAAGGTCGGCTACAAAGGCATCAAATGCGTGGAGTCGGGCGGCCCTGAGCCAGGTGTCGGCTGCGCTGGCCGCGGCGTGATCACCTCGATCAACTTCCTCGAGGAGAACGGCGCCTACGACGACGTCGACTATGTCTCCTACGACGTGCTCGGGGATGTGGTGTGTGGCGGTTTCGCGATGCCGATCCGCGAGAACAAGGCCCAGGAAATCTATATCGTCATGTCCGGCGAGATGATGGCGCTCTATGCCGCCAATAACATCGCCAAGGGCATTCTGAAATACGCCCATTCGGGCGGCGTGCGGCTCGGCGGCCTGATTTGCAACGAGCGCCAAACCGACCGCGAGCTCGACCTCGCCGAAGCGCTGGCTTCCAGGCTCAATTCCAAGCTTATCCACTTCGTGCCGCGCGACAACATCGTCCAGCACGCCGAGCTCAGGAAGATGTCTGTGATCCAGTATGCGCCGGATTCCAAGCAGGCCGGGGAATACAGGGCGCTGGCCGAGAAGATCCACGGGAATTCGGGCCAGGGCACCATCCCCACCCCGATCACCATGGAGGAGCTCGAGGACATGCTGCTCGACTTCGGCATCATGAAGACGGACGAGCAGATGCTTGCCGAGCTTCAGGTCAAGGAAGCGGCTAAGGCGGCCGCACAGTAGCGACCGCTGCCGACATGAGGCGCCGCCTGACCTGGTGCGTCTTTCAAAGAACGGCGCCTCGTCGGTGAGGCGTCACCCTGAACCTTGAAAGGGGTCCCATGAGCCTGGAATACGAGAATGACGGTGGCCTCCATGCGAGGCTTATCGAGGAAGTGCTGTCGCAATATCCTGACAAGTCGGCGAAGCGCCGCAAAAAGCACCTCAGCGTCGCAAAAAGCGGCGACGAGGCTGGCGAGGAAAGCGAGGTCCTTTCCGAATGCGAGGTCAAATCGAACATCAAGTCCATCCCCGGCGTGATGACGATTCGCGGCTGCGCCTATGCCGGCTCGAAAGGCGTGGTGTGGGGTCCAGTCAAGGATATGGTCCATATCTCGCACGGCCCAGTCGGCTGCGGGCAATATTCCTGGTCTCAACGCCGCAACTACTACGTCGGCACGACCGGCATCGACACGTTCGTCACCATGCAGTTCACCTCCGATTTCCAGGAGAAGGACATTGTTTTCGGCGGCGACAAGAAGCTCGAACGGATCATCGACGAGATCGAGGAACTGTTTCCGCTGAACAAGGGCATGACTGTGCAATCCGAATGCCCGATCGGCCTGATTGGCGACGACACCGAAGCTGTGTCCCGCAACAAGGCCAAGGAGCACGAAAAGACAATCGTGCCGGTGCGCTGCGAGGGCTTCCGCGGCGTCTCGCAATCCCTCGGCCACCACATCGCCAACGACTCGATCCGCGACTGGGTGTTCGAGAAGAAGGACCTCGAGTTCGAGGCCGGCCCGTACGATGTCAATGTGGTCGGCGACTACAACATCGGCGGCGACGCCTGGGCTTCGCGCATCCTGCTCGAGGAGATGGGTCTGCGCGTGGTCGGCAACTGGTCGGGCGACGCTACGCTGGCCGAAATAGAGCGAGCGCCAAAGGCGAAACTCAATCTCATCCATTGCTACAGGTCGATGAACTACATCTGCCGGCACATGGAGGAAAAGTATGGCATCGCCTGGATGGAGTATAATTTCTTCGGCCCCTCCCAGACTGAAGCCTCTCTGCGCAAGATAGCCAAGCACTTCGGGCCGGAAATTGAGGCCAAGGCCGAGGCGGTCATCGCCAAATACCGGCCGCTGGTCGAGGCGGTGATAGCCAAGTACCGGCCGCGCCTCGAAGGCAGGACGGTGATGCTCTATGTCGGCGGGCTGCGCCCCCGTCACGTCGTCACGGCATACGAGGACCTGGGCATGGTGATCGTCGGCACTGGCTACGAATTTGGCCATAACGACGACTATCAGCGCACCGGCCACTACGTGAAGAAGGGCACACTGATCTATGACGACGTGACTGGTTACGAGCTGGAGAAGTTCATCGAGGGGATCCGTCCTGATCTCGTGGGCTCCGGCATCAAAGAAAAGTACCCGGTCCAGAAGATGGGCATACCGTTCCGTCAAATGCATTCCTGGGATTATTCCGGCCCGTACCATGGCTACGACGGGTTCGCCATCTTCGCCCGCGATATGGATCTGGCCATCAACAACCCGGTCTGGAACCTCTACGACGCTCCCTGGAAGAAAAAAGCCGAGCCGTCGGCGGCTATCGCAGCCGAATGAAACCCTGGCCTCCCGGAAGCCGGGAGGCAGTGAACGCCTGTGGCCGCTTGTCCGCGGGAGACCTGAAACGTTTCGACGTCCCTGTGCCGCCCTATGGCGGGCCAGATGGAAAGAGGTAACCACCCATGCCGCAGTCGGCTGAAAAAGTTCTCGACCACGCGCCCCTGTTCCGCGAGCCGGAATACAGGCAGATGCTCGCCGAGAAGAGGCTGAATTTCGAATGTCCTCACCCGGACCAGATCGTTACCGACCAAGGCGAATTCACCAAGACGTGGGAATACCGCGAAAAGAACCTTGCTCGCGAAGCGCTTGTCGTGAACCCCGCCAAGGCCTGCCAGCCGCTCGGCGCGGTGTTCGCGGCCGCAGGCTTCGAGCGAACCATGTCCTTCGTCCATGGCAGCCAGGGCTGCGTCGCCTATTACCGCTCGCACTTGTCGCGCCATTTCAAGGAGCCTGCTTCGGCGGTTTCCTCCTCGATGACCGAGGACGCGGCAGTGTTCGGCGGCCTGAAGAACATGGTCGACGGGCTCGCCAACACGTACCAACTTTACGACCCAAAGATGATCGCCGTCTCGACCACTTGTATGGCGGAGGTCATTGGCGACGACCTGCACAGCTTCATCGAGAACGCCAAGGACGAAGGCTCGGTCCCGCGCGACTTCGACGTGCCTTTCGCCCACACGCCGGCCTTTGTCGGCAGCCATGTCGACGGCTATGACGTTGCGGTCAAGGGCATTTTGGAGCATTTCTGGAAGGGCGAGGAGCGAACGGAAGCCGAGGGAACCATCAACATCATTCCGGGCTTCGACGGCTTCTGTGTCGGCAACAACCGGGAACTCAAGCGCCTGCTCGATCTAATAGGCGTGTCCTATACTTTCATCCAAGACGCCTCTGACCAGTTCGACACGCCGTCCGACGGCGAATACCGCATGTACGACGGCGGCACGAAGATCGAAGAGGTGAGTAAGGCACTCAACGCCGAGGCGACGCTGTCGCTGCAGCGTTACAACACCCGAAAAACACTCGAGTATTGCCAGGGGGTAGGGCAGGCGACGGCCTCGTTCCATTACCCGCTCGGCGTCCAGGCGACCGACGACTTCCTGATGGAGGTCTCCGCGATTTCCGGCAAGCAAATCCCCGAGGCAATCCGCCTCGAGCGCGGCCGACTTGTTGACGCCATGGCCGACAGCCAATCCTGGCTGCACGGCAAGAAATACGCCATCTACGGCGATCCAGACTTTGTCTACGGCATGGCCCGCTTCATCATGGAAACGGGCGGCGAGCCGACCCATTGCCTCGCCACCAACGGCACGTCGGCGTGGGAAGCAGAGTTGAAGGAGCTGCTTGCATCATCGCCCTTCGGCAAGGGTGCTCAAGTCTGGGCGGGCAAGGACCTCTGGGCATTGCGCTCGCTGCTCTTCACCGAGCCGGTGGACCTGCTGATCGGCAACTCCTATGGCAAGTATCTGGAGCGTGACACGGGCACGCCGCTGATCCGGCTGACGTTTCCGATCTTCGATCGCCACCATCACCATCGGTTTGCGCTGATGGGCTACCAAGGCGGGCTGCGCGTACTGACGACGATCCTGGACAAGATCTTCGACAAGCTCGATCGCGAGACAAGCGAGACGGGCGTGACGGACTATTCGTATGACCTCACCCGCTAAGCTTGACGGTCGGCTTTGGCCGATCGTCTTCCCGAGGGACTTTGGAGACCGAAGCAATGTCCTCGCTCAGAGCCAAAATCCAGGATGTCTTCAATGAGCCCGCCTGCGAGCAGAACCGCGACAAGGTTGCCAAGGCGCGCAAAAAGGGCTGTTCGAAGCCACTGACCCCCGGAGCGGCGGCCGGTGGCTGTGCCTTCGATGGCGCCAAGATCGTACTGCAGCCGATCACCGACGTCGCACACCTGGTCCATGGGCCGCTCGCCTGCGAGGGCAATTCCTGGGACAACCGCGGTGCGGCTTCGTCCGGGCCAACCCTGTGGCGCACAAGCTTCACGACCGACCTCACCGAACTCAATGTTGTGATGGGGCAGGGCGAGCGGAAGCTCTTCAAAGCGATCCGCGAGATCAAGGAAGCGTATGGGCCGCCGGCGATCTTCGTCTATTCGACCTGCGTGACGGCGCTGATCGGCGACGACATCGAGGCTGTCTGCAAGCGCGCGGCGGAAAAGTTCGGCTTGGCCGTTGTGCCGGTCAATGCGCCGGGCTTCGTCGGCTCCAAGAATCTTGGCAACAAGCTTGCCGGCGAGGCGTTGCTCGAGCATGTCATCGGCACGGCCGAGCCCGACGATGCCGGTCCTTACGACATCAACATCCTTGGCGAATTCAACCTCTCCGGCGAATTCTGGCTGGTGAAGCCGCTGCTGGATCGGCTCGGGATCCGGGTGCGCGCCTGCATTCCGGGTGACGCACGTTACGTCGACATTGCCGGCGCGCACCGCGCCCAGGCGGCTATGATGGTGTGCTCGACCGCGCTCATCAATCTCGCCAGCAAGATGGAGAAGCGCTGGGGCATCCCGTTTTTCGAGGGCTCCTTCTACGGCATCACCGACACCTCGGAAGCGCTCCGACAGATCTCTCAGCTGCTGGTGAAGAAGGGTGCCGATCCGGAGATCCTCGGCCGCACCGAGGCGTTGATTGCCGAGGAAGAGGCGATCGCTTGGAAGAAGCTCGCCGCCTACCGGCCGAGGCTCGAAGGCAAGCGCGTGCTGCTCAACACCGGCGGTGTGAAGTCCTGGTCGGTCGTCCATGCGCTGATGGAGATCGGCATCGAGATCGTCGGCACCTCTGTCAAGAAGTCGACCGTCGAAGACAAGGAACGCATCAAGCAGATCCTCAAGGACGACAACCACATATTCGACCAGATGGCGGCGCGCGAGCTTTACGCCATGCTCTCGGAACACAAGGCCGATATCATGCTGTCGGGCGGGCGCACGCAGTTCATCGCCCTGAAGGCCAAGACACCCTGGCTCGATATCAACCAGGAGCGCCAACATCCTTACGCCGGCTATCACGGCATGGTGGAACTCGTACGCCAGATCGACCTCGCTATTCATAACCCGATCTGGCGCCAGGTGCGGGAACCGGCACCATGGGATTGCCAGCCTGCGGTGAGGCAGGAACTGCCGCGCACGAAAAGCGAGACCGCGACCTTGCATGTTGTCCAGGAATTCGCAGGCACGACGGCCGGCAATTTCGGCGAGTGTTGAGGAGAGTCGATGGTCCGCATCCTTCCCCTGACCAAAGCGGCGGCGGTCAATCCGCTGAAGTCATCGCAGCCATTGGGTGCCGCCTTGGCCTTTCTTGGCGTCGACGGCGCGATGCCGTTGTTCCACGGCAGCCAGGGGTGCACCAGCTTCGCCCTCGTGCTCTTCGTGCGACATTTCAAGGAAGCCATTCCCTTGCAGACGACGGCGATGGACGAGGTGGCGACGATCCTTGGCGGGGCGGACCATCTGGAACAGGCGATACTCAACCTCAAGGCCCGCACAAAGCCAACGCTGATCGGGGTCTGCACCACGGCGCTGGTGGAAACCCGGGGCGAAGACTGCGCAGGAGATATCGCCAATATCAGGCTGGAGCGCATGGAAGAACTCGCGGGTACGGAGGTGGTGCTAGCCAACACACCGGATTTCGACGGCGCGATCGAAGAGGGCTGGGCCAAGGCTGTCACCGCGATGATCGAAAGGATTACGCGGCCCGGCGAGCAGGCGCGGCAGTCCAACAAGATCGTGATCCTGCCTGGCTGGAACCTCACTGTGGCTGATATCGAGCATTTGCGTGAGATGATTGAAAGCTTTGGACTCAAACCGGTGATTCTGCCGGACATCTCCGGCTCGCTCGACGGTACGGTGCCCGACCGCTGGGTCACGACCACCTATGGCGGCACCAGCGTCGAGGATATCCGCGAGCTTGGCACGGCTGTGCAATGCGTCGCCATCGGTGAGCATATGCGCCGCCCGGCCGAGCTGCTGCACAGGTTAACCGGCGTACCTTACGTGCTGTTTCGGTCGCTGACTGGATTGAAGGACGCAGACCGGTTCGTCTCGCACCTATCGGCGGTTTCGGGCGCGGCGGCGCCGGCTGGGGTACGCCGTCGCCGGGCGCAGTTGCAGGACGCCTTGCTCGACGGACATTTCCACTTTGGAGGTAAGAAAATTGCGATCGCTGCTGAACCAGACCAACTCTACCAACTCGCGAGCTTCTTCATCGCCATGGGCTCCGAAATCGCGGCGGCGGTCACAACGGCCGCTATGTCGAAAATTCTGGAGGAAGTGCCGGCGCAGTCGGTTCAAATCGGCGATCTCGGCGATTTGGAAGCGCTTAGCGCCGGCGCTGATCTTCTCGTTACTCATTCCCACGGCCGCCAGTCGGCGCAGCGCCTCGGCATTCCGCTCATGCGGGTCGGCTTCCCGATCTTCGACCGGCTCGGGGCTCAGCACAAGCTCACAATCCTCTACCAAGGGACCCGCGACCTGATCTTCGAGATTGCCAACATTTTCGAAGCCAACGGGCACGCGCCGACGCCTGAGGCGCTTGATCCACTCCGTAAGCGAGAAATGCCAGATGCGCTCCGTTCGTCGCCTCTCGCTCGTCACTGACGAGGTTCACGCACCGAAGCCGGAACGCCAAGCCGGCGCATTGCGCGTGGCCATCGCCACGCAGGACATGAAGAACCTCAACGCCCATTTCGGATCGGCCAGGCGCTTTGCTGTCTACGACGTGATGCGCGAGGAGTGGAATCTCGTCGAGGCCGTGGCCTTCGATGACGTTTCCGACGAGAGCGGGAAGCATCGAACTGAGGGCGACGACCGCGTCACCCCGAAGGTGGAGGCGCTGAAGGGCTGTCATCTCCTGTTTTGTCTGGCGATCGGCGGACCTTCGGCAGCCAAACTTGTTTCGGCAAAAATTCATCCGATCAAAGTGCCGCACCCCGAAACCATCCAAGAGGTGCTCTTGCGCACGCAGATGATGCTCAGGACGTGTCCTCCCCCTTGGCTGCGCAAGGTGCTGGCGCAGGCAGGTGTCGCCGAACAGAAACCGTACTTCGAGGACGAAAGCTGAAATGAGGAGTGGGCGAAATGTTTGAAGGCGCTGGTAGCCCTGCCGCCACCGAGGACGAGGCGGCCCTTGCCACCCCGTTCGTCAAATGCCTCGTGCGGCTGATCCGTGCCAATGATTCCCACGGGTCGTGGGAAGGCAAATCGGACGCCGAGCTGCTGGGCGACTTCATCATCACCAGGGAACAGCGCCGTGCAATTCCAATCATCGGCGATCCCGATCCGGACGTGCTGTGGAGGCTCGATAAGTTCTACACCGCCGTCGGGCTTGCGATTGAGGAACGCTCCGGCCTGATGGCATCGCCGATGATTGAGATGAGCCATGAGGGCTTCGGGCGCGTGCTCTTCACGGCCGGGCGGTTGGTCGTTCTGTCAAAGACCCTGCGCGACGTCCATCGGTTCGGCTTCGAGACGTTCTGGAAACTCGCCGCCGCCGGTACCCAACTGGCCGGGGATGCCACCGCAGCCATTGAGGCTTATCCCGAGTTGGCGCGGGCGTGATGGAACCGATTTTCGATCAAGGGGATCATGTCAGGCCTTGAGGACATGCGATGGCCAGCCCACTCAACCGAGGCGGTCGATGCCGATTTGGTTCTTGGGGTAGCGCTGATGAAGCCACTGGTCCTGATCTGTTCGCAAGATGCTGAGTTGTATCTGTTCCTCAGCCACATTCTGGGAGTGGACGGCTTCACGAGTGAGCCGGCAGGCGGGGTGAAGGAAGCACTTGCATTGGCCGATCAACGGGAGCTCCAGGCGGTAGTGCTGGACTGCGGGCCGGCAAGCGCGACAGGCTCCACAATCTGCGCCCGGTTCAAGGGGGAGCCCCGGACCGGCGGCCTGCCCGTAATTGCGCTGATCGCGCCCGGCGCCGAGAACCAGCACCTCGATCTCTTGAAGGCTGGGATTGACGAGAGCTTTGTGCGGCCCTTCGCGCCGGCCAAGCTGCTTGACTGTCTACGGATGAAGCTGGCGCTGCCACAGCCGGGTTCAAACGGGATAAAAAACGGCAGCTGGCTCTGTTGCGGCAGCCTTGAGATGAAGCTCGATGCCCACCGAGTTCGCGGCAATGGCCACGACATCCATCTCGGACCTCTCGAATTCAACCTGCTGCGGCAATTTCTTGAGGCTCCCGGCAAGGTCTTCAGCCGAGACGAGCTGATCGACGCGGCCTGGCCGGACAATATCCATATCGGTGAACGCACTGTCGACGTCCATATCAGCCGGATCAGAAAGGCGCTGAAGGCGGCCTCGCCAGGTAGCGTCATTCGTACTGTCAGGTCTGCCGGCTACTCGCTCGAGAAGCCGGACGACTGAATAGCGGACGTTGGTGTGCCACTCTCCATCTTCGTTGGAAGGCAAGTCTTGCGGCTTCGAAACGCGCTACGGGCGCGACATACTCAGGGGAAAGCAGTCAGATGGCCTTCAAAAGCCTACTCAGTGTAGCGGGAGCTGACCACTCCGATCGGGACGTCAGAACAGCTGCAAGCTTGTGCGCCGAGGTCGGCGCACATTTGTCCGTCCTGATCGTGTCGCCTCCGCCGCTCGTTATGTCGCCTCCGCTGCTAGGCGATGGCATCCCCGCGTGGCCTACGCAACGCGCACAGGCCATTGCCAGACTGGAAAGACGGTACAGGCAAATCGAGAGATTTTCGCAGGACGCGACCAGTCTGGAAAAAACTTCTAGGGAAATTCACAAACTGCTGAGAGCCACGTGGCGGTGCTATGATGTCGATATTGCCAACTGCGATCAGGCCAGCATCGGTGACGCGGTGCGACAGCGGGCCATCTGCAATGACCTGACAATCGTCGGCCCCGCACTTCTCAACGACATTAACGTCGGTCCCCTTGTTATCAACGGCAGCCTGTTCGACAGCGGAAAGCCGGTTCTTGTCGTGCCAGAGGGCGCTGAGGCGACTCTGTCTCCACGGCGCGTTCTGGTCGGCTGGGATTCGCGAGTCGAGGCGTCCCGTTCGGTTCGGGAAGCGCTGGACCTGCTATCCGGTGCTGAGGAAGTTCGCGTCGCACTCGTCGATCCGGAGGCGACCTGCACCGGAAACGGCGCCGAGCCGGGAGCCGACATCGCTGCCTATCTCACTCGGCACGGTGCTCGGGTGTCGGTCGACCGGCTGGCGAGCCGTGGCAAACCGGTGGCCACGGTGCTAGGGCAGCACGCAATCGACACGTCTGCCGACCTGATCGTCATGGGCGCTTATGGCAGCCGCCGGCTGCGCGAGCGGCTCTTCGGAAGCGTGACGAGATGGATAGTTGGCAAGCCGTCTTTGCCGCTGTTTTTGGCCCGCTGACCGGTTCTGAAGTAGCACCGATGCTGTTCCAAGCTCTACTCCGCTGATCACCTACCCTGATACCAAGTCGGAGCAAGGTCGCCGCAAACGAGCAGGTTTCGCGAAGCTCATGAGCAACTTGCAAGCGCCGTCGCGAAGAACATTCCCCGGACGCCTCTAACGCGCTCGGTGTCTGCTCGCCGAGACAACCCGTAACGCGCAGACAAACGGCCGGGCAGAAGCCCAGACGTCCTCAATGCGCTCAAAACACCAATACTCGAGCCGGCGTCAGGTCGAGAAAGAGAGTCGTTTCAGCGCGGCAGGCCGCGTTCGGACCGTAGCCTCATCGTATCAGCGATATCACGATTTCCCTCACCACTGGCGGGGAACTGAACACGGCCACGACCGTGCAGCGCCCAAGGCACCGACCTTCGAGTCCGACGGTCGGGCTCTTGCCGGCCCTCCGGGCGAACGGTGGCATCAATCACGTGTCATCGCCTGGGATGGTAGCCGGGTCAGCGGCGAGGGCGCCGCATCTTCGGCGTTTTCAGTCTGCCCGGCCCACCGCGTGGCGACCGAGCGGCCTTGAGGCCGGTCAATTCCCACAACGCTCACATTCGCACCAGGCGGTCCCTGTAGGACCTGTGCACGGGGATATAGAACAAAAAAAGCGGGAATCCGGGAGAGTTCACCGGCCTGGCACATGCCGGCACACATCCCGGCTCTCTTGGCCACGATCATCATCGTCAATCTGGCGTTATTCGCGACCCGCAGCCGGACATGACCGGCTTCGTCGTGAAACTCCGGCGTTGCGAGCCAGGAAAGCGCAACGCGGAAGAGGTAGGGCAGAGGCGATGCTCGGAGGGAGCGGCCCCTGCAATCGCAATGGCGTTCCGCTGAGCGACCGGAACGGCAAGAAGCTCAAGCAAGGCTTGAGGCGGACGATGATGACGTGGCTGGCGCTAGCCAACGCAGTTATGATGTCCATGTGTTCGTCCCTATGTCGAGACGTCCGTGGCCACGCTTCTGTGCCGACGCGAAGCGGGTGATGCGTGTCCAAGACCTGACAATGGCAGAAAACATGTCGCGACTAATACAACCGGCTATCTGAGCGCCCCGGAAGCTTTTTAATATAATCAGCATTTACTGCACGCTGAGCTCGTTGGCACGACCTTTGCGAATTAACTTCCAGCAACACTGAGTGAAGGCTGAATGCACGCAGATGCGCAAGACGAGCGATGCTCTCCCTTCGTTGAACCCTCGTGCCACGGTCTCAAAGGGGAACAAGCTTGCCCACAAGGTCACGCAGCCTTCGGCAACAGCTTTGGAGGGCAAGATGATGTTGCGGATGGGGTCACCGGCTCCTTCGATCAAAGTGGAGGACTGGCTGCGTGGCGAGCCCCTTGCGGACTTCCAGCCCGGCAAAGTCTATACCATCGAATTTTGGGCAACTTGGTGCGAACTATGTGCGGCGGAGATGCTCGAGCTGATGCAGCTACAGGAGAAATACAAGGACAGCGGACTTGAGGTCGTCGGCATCGCGGCTGATGAAAACGCTCCAACGGCCGTTGAGGCCCGAACCAGGTTGGACGCGTGGTTGACCGAAAAGTGCTCAAACCTGAACTTTCGGATCGCGTTCGACTACACAGGCGAAATGAACAAGCTTTGGATGGAACCCAGCTTTTCTGTCGGGATTCCGACCTCGTTCGTGGTCGACCGAGACGGCCACATCGCCTTTATCGGTCATCCGACGGAACTCGATGAGGTCTTGCCGAAAGTGCTTAACGGCAGCTGGCGCACCAGCGATCAAGCGAAATCCGCCGATACGGAGCGGATCGCCAAAAACGAACCCATGGCGCGCGAACAAGCGTTGAAGAAGCCGATCAATGACAGATTTTGGGCGGCGGTGAAGACAGAGGATTGGAAGACGGCGCTCTCGGCGATCGAAGAGGGCATTGCCCTGTTGCCGGACAACCTCAATTTCCGCCTGGCTCATGCGAATCTGGTGCTTCACAAAATGCACGACATGTGGACCGGCTTGCCCCTCATGCACCAATTGGTTCGCGACGCGATCGACAGAAACTCCGAGGACTGGATGATCGCGGCGCTAAACCAACTCTTCCATCCGAACCTTGACCATTCGCGCTTTCCGTCTGCTGAGCGCTTCGCGATAGGCAAAGAGCTGTCCGAACACGTGCTGGCACTGAATCCCCCGCAAGGCGACAGCCCAAAGTTCTGGTCTTATCCGGCGGTCGCTCGGTATTATCATGAGAGCGGCAACAAAAATCGCGCGATCGAGTTGGTGGAGCTGGCACTGAAGTCGCTGGACGGTCCGGAGCCTATCCCTGACGAACTGAAAGAGCACCTTCTACCGGAGTTGCTACAGGCCTTGGCCAACTACAAGGATGAGAAGGTTTGTCACGGCGCTCTCTGCGCGGCACCGCAAAAGAATTTTTTGCCGAAGGTGTCAAAGCGCCGTCCGTAAAAGGGGGTGATGGTTGGAATGTGTACTGGCCAATTCGTCCATTTCCTTGGCGCGGCCGCAGCAAGTCGGTTCCATGCAGCACAATGTGGATCGCTTGCAGCGGGTTCGAGGCTCCAATCTTGCGATGACCTCCGGCCGCATCACGGCGGAAGCGATGCTCGACGCGAATTCCGGCCGGGGTGGAAGACCTCGCAGTCGAGGACGTGTTCAAGGTCGGCCACTGGGACATCGATTGCGTGGAATCGGCCGCCCCGAGCCGGGCGCCGGCTGCGCAATTGTGGCCGAAGTAGGCGTCCCCGAAAACAGACATCGTGCTTCGAGGACGAGGACTGAAATGAGGAGTGTGCGAAATGTCTGACACCGCAATCAACCTTGCCGTCTACGACGACGAGGCGCTTGCCACACCGTTCGTCAGATGCCTCGTGCGGCTGATCTTGCTCAAGACTCCTACGGCTCGTGGGAAGGCAAATCGGATGCCGAACTGCTGGCCGACTTCATTGTTACCAGAAAACAGCGCCGTGCGATCCCCATCATCGGCGATCCCGATCCGGACGTGCTGTGGAGGCTCGATATGTTCTACACGGCCGTCGGGCTTAGGATCGAGGAGCGCTCCGGCCTGGTGACACCGCCAATGATTGAGATGAAACCCATGGGCGCTTCGGACGATTGCTTTTCACGACCGGGCGGTTGGTCGCTCTGTCAAGACATCCACCGGTTCGGCTTCGAGACGTTCAGGAAGCTCGCGGAGGCCGGTACGAAACTGGTCGACGATGCGACTGCAGCCATTGAAGCCTATCCCGACGTGGCACGGGCGTGAAGAAACCGATTTCGAGGAAGGATCTATGTAGATGAGATGGGGAAGAAAGTCCGAAAGCTTCAGCTGCGCGCGGCAGTTGCCAAGATGAAATTGCGCGACCTTGCAGAGGATCTCCCGCGAAAATGGACGGAGATAGAGGAAGTTGCCGAGGAAATGTCGGCCGTTTTTGCCGAGTTGGATGGTGCCAGGAGAGAGCTCGCTGCAATGAAGAAGTTACGATGACGAGCACATTCACAACTCGCGACGGCTCCGGATGGGTGCCGGAATATCTCACCGCTATAGACGGCACGACGTGCATCGGCTGCGGCCGCTGTTTCAAAGTCTGCTCGCGCAAGGTCATGCATCTTTACGGCGTCGATGACGCGGGTGAAATCCTCGGCGCCTGCGACGACGGGGATGACGATTTCGACGGTGAGCTCAATCGCATGATCATGGTCGTCGATCATGCCGGCCGCTGCATTGGCTGCGGAGCCTGCGCCCGCGTCTGCCCGAAGAACTGCCAGACCCATGTTGCGGCCGACCAGGTCGCAGCATGATCTGAGGAGACAAAACCAGGAGAACGGCGTTGCCCTTAAAAATATTTTGTCGCGTCCTGGGGCTGGTGCTGTGCAGCACCGCACTGACTGTCTACTTCGCTTCTTATTCCATCGGCACAGTAGTCGTCACGACGCTGGCTTGTTCGCTGCTCCTTCAGCTGGCGTATTTCGCAAGCGTGCTCTTTCTGATCTGGCGGTCGGGTTTCGCTCGCGAAGCTGGGCAAAGGGCTGAGCATTTCGGCAGTTGCGAGGACGTTGGATGCCAATCGCCAGACCAGATGAGGTGACGAGTGGCTCGGCAGATTCGCTTCAAAATCATGCTAGCTATATCGCTGCTGCTCCCTTGAGGCGTGGCCGTGACAAGATCAGAGCTCGGATTCCCGCCACTTTCGATGAACCACGGACCGTACGCCTCCGGCGAGGGCCGCCTTGCGCGAGCATGGCACGGAAGCGAGGCTGCGCTCTTAAGGTCGTCCTTACGAGCGTAGTTA